>CBDUEZ010000249.1:0-6509 GCA_965366355.1 uncultured bacterium | reverse complement strand
CTGGGCGCGAATGAACCCACGGCCGCCGGTCTCATCGGCCTGGAGTCCGTAGTCCATCGTCATCGTCCCTTCTTCGGTCACCTGGAGTCGCAACACCACATCGTCGACGCTGTTGTCGCCCATGTCGATCAGGTCGGCGAAACCGCGCTCACGGGACGGGTCGGGGACTCCCGCGACCTCCTCGTAGACGATGAAGCGCACGCCGTTGGAGGGGGCGCCGTCGCGATCGGGATCTTTGACCCAGTCGCCGAGTTGGGCGTCGTAGACGAAGGTCGCGCCTCGGCTGAAGTCGGAGATGATCGGGGCGGCGGCGGGCCCGGAAGCCCCGCCGATCCGGGCCGGTGCGGCCGCGGGCGCGGCCTTGGCGATCACACCGAGTCCCTGCCAGTCGGCGGTCGAGAGGATTCCCTCGAGGGCCGCATAGTCGTCGACCGCGGAGCGGGCGTCGAACGCCTCGTCGGTCTCGGGTGCCGCCGCGTTGTCGCAGGCCGCCGCGAATGCCACGAGCGCCACGGCGCCCCAGCGTGTGAATGCCTTCATGTCGATCTCCTGATGTCTCGGGTCGAAGTTGGCCCGTGGTCTCTCACCCTGGCCGTCGATGATGTGTGACAAAGAGCCGGCCGATGTATGACAGACGGCCCGATGTTCCCGGCCCATGGGGATCCTGGACGCGCGAACGGTGTTGAGATCAGAATGCGAACTCGCCTCGATCTCGCGTTTCGGGTGGCCCGACGGCTGGCCGTGCCGGTGGCACCGGCTTTGTCGGTAGTGCCGGCTTTGTCGGTGGTGCCGGCTTTGTCGGTGGTATTGGCCATGTCGGTCGTCCCGGCCGCGGCCCAGGTGCCCGTCGAACGCCCCGTGGAGGAATTGCGGTCGTTCCCGATCGCCGGCGTGACCCTGGCCACCCCCACGGCCGAGGCCCGCGTGCACCTCGAGAAGGCGGGCTTCGTGCAGGTGAGCTGGTTCGGGTCGCCCGGAGACCCGGACGGGTGGAACTATCAGCGCGACGACGTGCGCGTGACCCTCGAGCACGTGGCCGGATTTCTCGTGCGGATCGAGCGCATCGAACAGGGGCGTGCCGACAGCGACGTGATCGACTCCACCCCCCTCGAGGCCCACATTCGAGACTTCTTCCATCTCGACGACGACGCGTGCCTCGAAGCGAACGACGGCGTCGCGTGCACCGTGAGCGACGACGTAGGGGCGCCCACGCACGTGGTGACGGCCCAGCTCGTGCCCCATCGCGCGGTGCTGCGCGCGTCGCTGATCATTCCGGGGTCGCGGCCGCAGGACTGAGGCGCGGCCGTAGGACTAAGGCGCGGCGAGCCTCACCGGCCCGTCGCTTCCGCGTGCGTGGCCTCCGCGCGGGCCGCCCAACGCGGCAGCACCACGAGGGCCAGCGCGGCCGCGGTTGCCGTGCCCAGGATCACGGCCAGGCCGAACCGGCGGGTCGGCGGAAAGCTCGACAACACGAAGATCCCGAAGCCGGCGCCCAGAATGCCCGTGGCCGCGAGCACCGGAGCGCGCACCCGCTCGAGCGCTTCGCTCCAGGGCGCCTCCCACCCCGCGATGCGAAAGCGGCGCGCGCGCACGACCAGGTGGATCATCGAATCGACCCCGACGGCCAGCGCGACATTGGCGGCCGGTGAGGTGATGATGTCGATGGCGATCCCGAACCATCCGAACGTGCCGATCACGACCAGCGGAATGCCCGCGAGGCAGATCCACATGCGCACGGTCGTGCCGAGCTGCCGCGACACGACGGCCGCCACGCCGAGAAAGAGGAGCAGCAGTCCCCCGATTCCCACGGCCAGACTCTCGCGAATGAGGTGTCCCAGGCGCGCCTGCAGATCGTAGAGGCCGGCGACGAGCACCGGCTCGAGCCCGGCGGACCGCACGGTGTCGTCGATGTCGCGCAGGACGGCGTCGCGGGAGGGGGACTCGCGCGAGGCATCGTCGCCCGAGGGCGGGCCGATCGATTCGCGCATGCGCAGCGAGAACAGTCCCTCGTCGCGCTCGGCGGTGACGAACCCAAGGGCGGCCTCGTCGAGGCGCGGGCTCGAGGCGATGTCGAGCAACACGCTGATCGGGAGCAGGCGGGCGAGCGGCATCGTGCGTGCCTGATCGATGAGCACCGAGGGCCCGAGCACGACGCCCACGCGGGAGTCGGCCTCGAAGGCGGCCTGCAGCGCGGCCAACTTCTCGTAGGCCTGGTTCGAGTCGAGCGCCGCGCCCTGATCGTCGCGGACCGCTACGTAGAGGGGACTGCTCCCGCCGTCGAGATCGATCCGCTCGAGCCCCTCGCGCAGGTCGGACCCCGGGGCGAAGTAGGTGAGCAGGTTCGGATCGGTGTCGAGGCGGGCGACCCCGAAGGCGAGGACGAGAGCGCCCAGCACCATGCCACCGACGGCCGCCCGGGGGAGGAGGCGCAGGGGGGCGGCGGATCCCGCGATCGGGGCGGAGACCGGTGGGGATGGGTCGCGCGTTCCCGCGGGAACGTCGGATTCGGGCATCGGCCCGCCCGGCACCGAGGTCGCGCCCCCGCCCGCCCCGCCCGCCCAGCCCGCCAGAAAGGCCGGATACACGAGGTAGGCGGCCGCCATGGCCACGACCGCGCCGATCGCCCCCGCGATGCCGAGCTCGCGCAACGGACGAGCGGTGGCCACGAGAAGGCTGAGGAAGCCCAGCAGCGTCGTGGCCATGCCCCAGAACGATCCCTCGAGGGTCTGCGCGACGCCGCGCGCGACGCCGGCCCCTTCCAGAGGCCCGCTCGCCCGCTTCGCGTTGGCCGTGATGAAGACCATGTGCGAGAGGGTGAGGACGAAGACGATCGTGGCGAGGTTGGCGGTGAGGAGTCCGATCGCCACTCCCACGCCATGCAGCACGAGCAGCGTCACATTGACGGCGAGGGCGCTGGTGATCAGGGTGCCCACGACGATGGCCGGGTCGCGGTAGATGAGTCCGACCAGGAGCGCGAACGCGATGACGGCGGCCGTCGTGAAGACGATGAGATCGCGCAGCAGATTGCGACGAATCCACTCGACGATGACCGGCGCTCCCGAGAGCACGATGTCGAGATCGCCCTCGAGGGCCTCGATCACGCTCTCGAGGCGGGGCACCAGGATGC
This sequence comes from uncultured bacterium, assembly GCA_965366355.1. GTDB lineage: Bacteria > Gemmatimonadota > Gemmatimonadetes > Longimicrobiales > Gaopeijiaceae > Gaopeijia. The sequence continues at coordinate 3,382 of CBDUEZ010000249.1, read as the reverse complement.
GGGGATCGGTCTCATCGACCTGGAGCACGATGTTGGTCACGGTGGGGTCGGGCGTCGCGAGGATCCGCCCGTAGAGCGGATCGCCGACGTCGTGCGACGCGGCCGAATACGACGATTCCACTCCCTCGATCGCCACCAGTTCGCGGGCGATCGACGCCAGGCGCTCGAGGGTGGCGGGGCGCCCGCTCGCGGGATCGTCGGCGCTCGCCTCCGGGTCGTGCACGCGCAGGATCACCTGCTCGCCGAGACGAAAGCGCGATCGGATCTCGCGCGACGCGGCCAACTGGGGATCGTCGTCGGCGAAGAAGAACTCGCCCTCCACGCGCGGCACCAGATCGACCCAGCGCGCCACCGCCAGGGTCGACAACACCGCGAGGGCGACCGCCAGGGCGGCGGTGGCCCGGCGCGACCACAGGCGAATCAACGGCTCGGGCCACCGCACGGGCGATCGCTCTGGGAACTCCGGCCCACCCGTCATCGTAGGGAGGGGGCGCACCGAAACCATACCCGCGGGAGAAACACCGTGAAGATTCGCTCCATGGCCTGGGCCCTACTCCTGCTCGTCGTCGGTTCCGTCCCCGGTTCGGCGCAGCAGGCCGAGGTGGAGGCGGCGGTTCGGGCCACACTCGATGCGTGGCGCACCGGAGAGTACGCTGCCTTCGTGGGATCGTACCACCCCGCGGCCCGCGGGTTCTTCCTGGACGGCGGTGGAGTGATCGCCGGTTTCAGCCTCGACGCCCTCGAGGCGACGGCCGAAGCGGGCTTCGAGGCCGACGTCGTCTTGCGCGACCTCGATGTGAAGGTCTACGGCTCGACCTCGGTGGCGGTGGGACTCCTGGAAGGCACCCTCACGCTGCCCGGAGGATTCGCACTGTCCGGCGTATGGCGCTATTCCGAGACGCGCATTCGGGACGGCGGAACGTGGAAGATCGTGCAATTCCACATCTCACCTCGCGAGGGTGGCTGACGAAGGTCTCCCATCGGGCGCCTTCGGGTGGCTCACCCCCCTTGAGCGGGCTATCTTGCATGCCTTCGTCGGCCCCTCGGGCCGCCCCCTGGAGCCCTCATCATGGGACCGCATGGAGACCGAGATCCAAGCCACGCCTGCACTCGACGCACCACGCGACGACCTCGCCGGCCTGACCGGTCAGCATCTGCTTACGTTCTACCGGGACATGCTGACTTCCCGCTTCGTCGACGACCGCGAAATCGCGTTGAAACGGCAGAACAAGATCTTCTTCCAGATCTCCGGGGCGGGGCACGAGGCGATCGGCGTGGGACTCGCCGAACACCTCGATCCGGCGAAGGACTGGTTCTTCGTCTACTACCGCGACCGAGCCCTGACCCTTCGACTCGGGCAGACGCCCCTGGACCACCTGCTCCAGGCCGTCGGTGCAGCCGACGATCCGAATTCGGGCGGGCGCCAGATGCCGTCCCATTTCGGGGATTCCCGCTACCACATCGCCAATACCTCATCGCCGACGGGGACGCAGTTCCTCCAGGCCGTGGGCGCGGCCGAAGCGGGCCTGCGCGCGACGCGGATCGAGGGACTGGTCGATCACCTGTCGTCGTTCGCCGACGATGAGGTCGTGGTCTGTACGACGGGCGACGGAACGACGTCGGAAGGCGAGTTCTGGGAGGCCCTCAACTCGGCGTGCAATCTCCAGCTGCCGGTGCTGTTCGTCGTCGAAGACAACGAGTACGCCATCTCCGTGCCGGTCGAGGTTCAGACCGCGGGCGGCAGCGTCTCGAAGCTCCTCACGGGGTTTCCGGGACTCGAGATCCGCGAGTGCGACGGCACCGACCCGGTCGACGTCTATCTCGTCGGGGGCGAGCTGATCCGTCACTGCCGCGAGAATCGGGGACCGGCGCTGCTCCATGCCCACTGCACGCGTCCCTACTCCCACTCCCTCTCCGACGACGAGCGTATGTACCGCCCGGCGGCCGAGTTGGAGGCCCAGGAGGCGAAAGATCCGCTGCGGCGCATTCGCGCGCGGATTCTCGAAATGGGATTCGCGACCGAAGAAACGCTCGACGCGACCGTCGACGAGGTGCGCGCCCTGGTCGCGGAGGCATCCGACGAGGCGGCCAGTCGTCCCCAGCCGGCCGTTGAGACGGCGATGGACCACCTCTTCGCCGACCAGGGATCGCCCCTCGATCCCGCCTTCGATACCGAAGACTCTCCGCAGTTCGAAGACGACCGCCAACTCACCATGGTCGACCTTCTCAACGCCTGCATGCGCGATGAGATGGAGCGCGATGAGCGGATCGTGGTCTTCGGCGAAGATGTGGCCGACGCCTCGCGCGACGGTGCGCTGCAAGAGGTGAAGGGCAAGGGCGGCGTCTTCAAGGTGACGCACGGTCTACAGGGGCGGTTCGGCAACGATCGCGTCTACAACACGCCGCTCGCCGAGGCCAACATCGTCGGACGGGCGATCGGAATGGCGCTGCGGGGCATGCGTCCCGTCGTCGAAGTGCAGTTCTTCGACTACATCTGGCCCGCCTTTCACCAGATCCGCAACGAACTGGCGACGATGCGCTACCGCTCGGCCGGGGACTACTCCTGCCCGGTGGTCATCCGTACGACCTACGGGGGTTACCTCAAGGGCGGAGCGATCTACCACTCCCAGACCGGTGCGAGCATCTTCGCGCACACCCCGGGACTCCGGGTCGTGATGCCGTCGAATGCCGAAGATGCCAACGGCCTGCTGCGGACGGCGATCCGCTGTGACGACCCCGTGCTCTTTCTCGAGCACAAACACCTCTACCGGCAGGTCTACAACAAGGGCCGGTATCCGGGCGACGACTACATGATTCCGTTCGGCAAGGCCAAGGTCGTGCGCGAAGGGACCGACATCACCGTCGTCACCTGTGGCGCGCTCGTGAAGCGGTCCATGGACGCCGCTCGCGCGGCCGAGTCGGAGTCGGGAATCTCGACCGAGATCATCGATCTGCGCACCATCCAGCCGCTCGACATGGAGACCATCGCCACCTCGGTGAAGAAGACCAACAAGGTGGTGGTCGTGCACGAAGACTCCCTCTCGTTCGGCCTGGGCGCCGAGATCTCGGCCCGCATCGCGGATGATCTGTTTCCGTGGCTCGACGGTCCTGTGCGACGCGTGGCCTCGAAAGACGTCTGGGTGGCCTACGCCCCCGACCTGGAGAACGAAATCCTTCCGCAGGTCGACGACGTGCGACAGGCGATCGAGGAGCTGGCGGCGTACTGAGGGGCTGAGGCGCGGCGTGGTCGGCTGAGGCGCGGCGGTCGCGGCGGCTGAAGCGCGGCGTGGGGTGGAGCGCTTCGCGCACGGTTTAGCGGTTGGTGAGAGAATGGCACGCCCACGGTCCCCGTGGGCGTGTCGTTTTTTTGGTGGGGTGGCGG
>CBDUEZ010000248.1:0-6559 GCA_965366355.1 uncultured bacterium | reverse complement strand
GGGGCCCCCCCCCCGCCGCGAGTGCCGGGAGCGAGGGGAGCCGGTCGGGGTCGCTGATCGCGACCGCCAGAAGGGTGATCGGAGCGTCGGCCTCCAGGTCGAACGAGATGTGTCCCCACCAGGCGCCGGAGTGCTCGACCACGGCCCACCCCTCGTCGGACCCTCCGCACAGTTGCACTACCCCGCCCGACTGGTCGGGAGAGGTCGTCCACCGCAGCATGCCACCCTCGGCGCGGTAGCGCCCCGCCCCCGCCGAAGACGTCGCGGGGAGTCGCACCTCGAGGGTCAGTCGATCGATCGCGGAATCGGCCACCCACTGGATCACGGCCCCGGGAAGCCGCTCGGGGACCAGCACGGTCTCGTGAAAGGCCACGCCCGCCCCGATCCGCTCCCGGGTCAGGGAGCGCGGGGTGCAGACCACATTGGCCGCGACCGGTCCCGCGACCACGACCGCCCCGAGAAGCGGAATCCCGTCTGCCGAGATCGAGGCCACGCCGCCGAGGCCTTCCGCCTCGACCATCGCGCGTCGTCCGGCGAGCACGATGCGTCGATCGGTGGCACGGTCGTGGCGAATGAGCCCCACCTCGGCCGGCACCACCCGTCGGATCGAGCGGGCGCCAGTGGGGAGTTCGAGGCCGGGATCGGGGAGGAATGCAGGCATGGCGGGAACCTAACTCCCCCGGGCCGCCCCGTTGCAGCCTCGCCGCCACCGACGCACAATCCACAGCCTCGCTGATCGATCCATGATCCGGAGTTTGCTCATGCCGACGCCCATCTCCCGACTTCGTCTTCGCGCCTTCGCCGGTGCTCTCGTCGGTCTCGCGACCTTCGCCTGTGCTGATCCGCCGGCCGCGGATGTGGAGACCACCCCCGGTCCGGGCGCCGTATCCCAGGCGATGGGGTCGCCCCAGCAGGTGGCCCGTTCCGCGGTGGGCATGGTGTCGGCCGGCCAGCCGCTCGCCGCGGCGGCCGGCGCCCGAATGCTGCAGCAGGGGGGCAACGCCGTCGACGCGGCGGTGGCGACGGCGTTCGCGCTCGCGGTCGTGGAGCCGAGCATGAGCGGCCTCGGAGGGCGGGCCCAGATCCTCATTCGACTGCCGGACGGACGGCACGTCGGCATCGACGGCACGACACAGGCGCCGGCGACCTACGATCCCGACACGGCCCCTCAGGCGAGCTATGGCTATGCGACCGTCGGCGTGCCCGGGGTGCCGGCCGCCCTCCTCGAAGCATTGTCGTCGCACGGGTCCCTCGATCGCGCCACGGTGATGGCGCCCGCCATCGAACTGGCCCGCGACGGGTTCGTTCTGCTGCCCCGTGAGGCCGCCCGCCACGCCTCGCAGCTCGAGAGAATCCGGGAGTTCGAGGGCACGAGCGAGGCCTTTCTCACCCCCGCGGGCGAGACGTGGGCGGCGGGTGAACGCTGGGCTCAGCCGCAACTCGCCACGACACTCGAGGCGATGGCCGAGGGGGGCGCCGACGCCTTCTACAGGGGTTCGATCGCCGAGGCGATCGTGGCCGACATGCAGGCCCACGGCGGTGCCGTCACGGCCGAGGCCCTGGCCTCGTACCGGGCCGAGTCGTCGGAGATCGTGCGGGGCTCGTATCGCGACCTGGATCTCGTTGGGCTGTGGCTGCCGTCCTACGGCGCCATCACGATCGAGATCCTCCAGCTCCTCGAGACGCTCCCCATGGCGGAACTCGACGAAGACGATTGGGCGCTCGCGGTCGCCGAGGCGATTCGGGTGGGGTATCTCGACCGCCCGGCGCAGAACACGCTCGACGACGCGGCACGTCTCACCTCGAAGGCATGGGCGGCCGAACGCGCCTCGATGATGCGTGTGCCGACGATGGTCGGCGCCGCTGCGCTTCCTGGCCCGTCCGCTCCCGACCTCTCCCCAGACCTCTCTGGGGGGCCCGCCTCTGCGATCGCGGCGCCGACGCCCCCGTTCGCCGAGATCGCCCCCGACGGGCACACGACCCACCTCACCACCGCCGACAGTTCAGGCATGGTCGTCGCGCTGACCCAGTCCCTCGGGCCGGGCATGGGTTCGCGGGTGGCGACGCCGGGTCTGGGCTTTCTCTACGCCGCCACGCTCGGCGGGTACCTCGGCCGCATGGAGCCCGGAGAGCGGGCCCGGTCGCACATCTCCCCGTTCATGGTGGAGCGAGACGGCCAGCCCTTCCTGGCGCTGGGCGCGGCCGGGGGTGGCCGTATTCCGACGGCGATCGTCGCCGTGGTCAGCCGCATCGTCGACCGGGGTATGACCCTCGAAGACGCGCTGCGGGCTCCGCGCATCGTGCCCGACACGCCGGGTGGTCGGGTCGAGGGAGATCCGGATGCCGAGACGGCCGTGTCGATCGAGATGGGGACGGGCCTCGGCTTCCAGTCGGAGGCGGTCGCCGCCCTGCGAGCACTGGGAATCGAGGTGGAAGAGGTCGACGATGTGGGCGCCTTCGGGCGCGTGCACGCCGTTCGATGGCACGCCGATACCGGTACCTGGGAAGGCGCGGCGGACCCCGACTGGGAGGGGGCGGCGACGGCCCCGGCGGGGGGACGATGAGCCGGTCGGGAACAGCAGTCGTCCTCGTCGCGGCGGTCGTCGGGGCGCTGCTCGTGGCAGCCGGCCTGGCGGCCCAAGCCCCGAGCGACGGCTTCGATGTGCTGATCCGGGGCGGCCGGGTGCTCGATGGCTCGGGCAACCCATGGTTCCGCGCCGACGTCGGGATTCGCGGCGACCGGATCGCGGCCGTCGGTGATCTCTCGGCCGCCAGCGCAGGCCGCGTGATCGACGCGACGGGGCTCCTGGTCACGCCGGGATTCATCGATACGCACTCCCACGCGGGCGGGGGGCTCGCGGGTCCCGGGCTGAGCCACGCCCGACCCCTCCTGGCCCAGGGCGTCACCACGGTCTTCGTCAATCCCGACGGGGGCGGCGCCCTCGACATTGCCGAGCAGCGCGAGGAACTGCTCGCCGACGGGCTCGGGGTCAATGCGGCCCAGTTCGTCTCACACGGCTCGGTGCGACGGGCTGTGCTCGGCATGGACGACCGACTCGCCGACGAGGCCGAACTCGACGCCATGCGAGACCTCGTTCGCCGGGGCATGGAGGCCGGGGCCTGGGGACTGTCGAGTGGGCCCTTCTACACACCGGGGAGCTTCTCCGACACGCGGGAGTTGGTTGAACTGTCGAAGGTCGTCGCGCCCTTCGGAGGCGCCTATCAGAGCCACATTCGGGACGAGTCGGACTACACCATCGGTGTGATGGCCGGGGTCGAAGAGGTCGTGACGGTGGCCCGAGAGGCGGGGATCGCTGGAGTGTGGACCCACGCCAAGGCGCTCGGCCCGCCGGTCTGGGGGTATTCGATGGCGTTGATTCGCAAGCTGGAGCAGGCGAGGGCCGAAGGCGTCGAGGTCTACACCGACCAGTATCCCTACCCCGCCTCGGCCACGGGTCTGACCGCCGCTCTCCTCCCGCGTTGGGCGCAGGCCGGAGGGGGCGATTCCCTCCAGGCGCGGATGTCGCGTCCCGCCGACCTCGCCCGGATTCGCGAAGCGGTCGTCGACAATCTGGCGCGCCGCGGGGGAGCCGATCGCATCCAGTTCCGGCGCTTCCGTCCCGACCCCTCGATCGAAGGTCGAACGCTCGCCGCGGTCGCGCGCGATCGTGGACTGCATCCCGTCGATGCGGCGCTGGCGCTCTTTCGACAGGGGGCGCCGAGCATCGTCTCCTTCAACATGCACGAAGACGACGTGCGGTTGATCATGACCCAGCCGTTCAACATGACGAGTTCCGACGGCGATCTCGTGCCCTGGCAGGAAGGGGTGCCCCATCCCCGCTCGTATGCCGCGTTCACCCGCAAACTCGAGACGTATGTGCGGGAGATGGGGGTGGTGGGGCTGGAGGCCGCGATCCGCTCGATGACGTCGCTTCCGGCACGGGTCTATCGCATGCCCGATCGGGGGGAGATTCGGGTCGGGGCGGCCGCCGACCTGGCGGTCTTCGACCTCGCTCGGGTGCACACCGAGTCGCAGTTCACCGATCCGCATCACCTCTCCGAGGGAATGAGCTGGGTGATCGTGAACGGCGAGATCGCGGTCGACGACGGTGAGTTCACCGGGGCGATGGCGGGGCGGGTGCTGCGCAAGAATTGAGCGGGCGAGCCCCCTCCATGCATCGCGGGGTCTTCCCGACCCCCGGTCCGGGGCCCATGCGCTAAATTGGTGCCAGTCCGATCCCCTCGCCGCAGGAGCGCCGCATGTCGAACCGGGTCACCATCACCCCGCAGGTGCGGACCTCGATCCGCATGACCGGTCCGGCTTTCGTCGGACTGTGGGTCGCCGTCGCCTTCGGGGCGCTGGGATCAGCCCCTCTGGCGGGCCAGTCCACGATTACCTCGGATCGTCCGGGACTCGGGAGTGGCTCCGCTGTGATCGCACCCGGAATGCTCCAGTTCGAGCTCGGGGGCGAATATGCCGACGACGGCGAAGACGCGGATCGCATCTCCCTGGGTCAGGCCCTCGTGCGCTACGGCGTCGCCGATGGCTTCGAGATTCAAGGGCTTCTGGGGTCGTTCACCGTGCTCCGAGCCAGCGACGTGTCGACCGAGGGCGTGCAGGACATCGGGTTCGGAGCGAAGGTCCGGCTCCCGTCGCTCGGGGGCGCCTGGTCGTGGTCGCTCCTGGGTTCCGTGCTTCTGCCGACCGGTGCCACGGCCTTTACCGCCGACGCCGTCGTCCCGTCGGTCTCGCTTCTGGCCGACCTGGGGCTCACCGATCGCCTGGGCCTCGCCGTGAACGTGGGCACATCGGGCTTCGCCTCCGACGCGGGTGACCAGGTGTCGCTCATCGTGACCCCCTCGCTGGCACTCCCCGGCGACCGGCCGATGGCCCTGTTTGCCGGGTACGCCGGATACTTCGCGGCGGGTGACGCCGATCTGCACTTCGCCGAGGCCGGTGTGACCTGGCTCAGGGGCGCCGATCTTCAACTCGATCTGAATGGGGGGATCGAGGTCGACACCGGCGTCTACTTCATCGGCATCGGGGTCGCGAAGCGCTGGCCGATCCGCTGAGCAACCGTTCGGAGATGTAGCGGTTCCCCCGCACCCTCGAAGGGCGCACATTTCCTGACGTCCTTCGTCGCCTGGGGGACGTCACTATGCGCCCATCTCGAAGGAGTCGTGCAATGGGAACCGTTCGACGGTTCATGGAGACCCACTACCTGCACTTCAACGCTCGCGAGACCGTCGATGCAGCGAAGGCGTGGGAAGAGCACCTCGCACGGGGTGGCAAGATGTTGGTGTCGCTGGCCGGAGCCATGTCGACCGGCGAGCTCGGGATCATTCTGGCCCGCATGATCCGCGAGGGGAAGGTGCATGCCATCTCCTGCACGGGCGCCAATCTCGAAGAGGACGTCTTCAACCTCGTCGCGCACGACGAGTACGAAATCATTCAGGACTGGCGGGCGTTGTCGAAAGACGATGAGCAGGCGCTCTACGACCGCGGGATGAACCGGGTGACCGACACCTGCATTCCCGAAGACGTCATGCGTCACCTCGAGAAGCGACTCATCGAACGGTGGTCGGCGGCCTGCGACGCGGGCGAGCGCAAGATGCCGTACGAGTTCTTGTTCGACCTGCTGCGGAGCGGCGATCTCGAGCCGCACTACCAGATCGACCCCGCCCATTCCTGGATGGTCGCGGCGGCTGAGATGGGGATCCCCGTCTGGTCGCCCGGGTGGGAGGACTCGACGACCGGCAACATGTTTGCCGCCAACGTCCTGATGGGCAACGTGGCGCACCATCAGTGCGTGAAGAGCGGCACGGAGCAGTTCGCCGATCTGATCGGTTGGTACCGCGAGAACCATGGTGGGGGCGCCGTGCCGTCCGTCGGGTTCTTCCAGATCGGAGGAGGGATCGCGGGTGACTTCGCCATCTGCACCGTACCCTCGATGATTCAGGACATGCAGGAAGACGTGCCCTTCTGGGGGTACTTCGCGCAGATCACCGACGCCGCCACGTCGTACGGCGGCTACTCGGGTGCCCCGCCGAACGAAAAGATCACGTGGGGAAAACTCGAGCCCGCCACGCCGAAGTTCTTCATCAATTCCGACGCGATGATCGTGGCGCCGCTCGTCTTCGCCTACGTGCTGGGCGACTGAGGGGCGCATGCCCCGCTCCATCGCGCTGCCGTTCCTGCTGAAACGGGCCTCCGACGTCTTCACCGGAGGGTCGATGACCACCACGCGTGAGACGGTGCACGGCCTGCTCCGCCTGGAAGAAGACCGGCTCACGATCCAGTGGCGTGTGGGACGCCGTACCGATCACATCGGATCCGACATCCGCACCGACGAGGAGGTCGAACCGGTGCGCGAGATCACCGTGCCGCTCGGCCGGATCTCGGGGGCGAGCCTCCAGCGGCGGGTACTCGGGCGCCTGGTCGCGCCGCGGTTGATTCTGACGGCGGCCGACCTGACGGCCTTCGAGGGCCTTGCCGGTGCCGAGGGACTGGGCCTGGCCCATCCCGCCGAGCTGGTGCTGACGCTTCGCCGCGGGGACC
>CBDUEZ010000247.1:0-6572 GCA_965366355.1 uncultured bacterium | reverse complement strand
ACACCGCGGCACTCGGGGCGGCCAGCGCCAGGGGCGTGACGACCACCGTGAGCAGTAGGGCCAGACCACCCCTCACCTGCAGGGGCAGGAGCCGGCTGGCGAAGAAGGGCGCGATGAGAAAGAGTCCCCCGATCCGAAAGAGGACGAGCATCGCCGCCGCGCCGTATTCCACCGGGGCGTCGATCATCACCGCACCATCACCGGGATGGCCCGAATGATCTCGGTCGAAAAACCGACCGACGTTTCGAGCGTCCAGGGGAGCAGCACGAAGAAGACCACACCGACGGCCAGAAGTTTGACCACGAAGGCGACCGTCTGCTCCTGTACCTGCGTGACCGTCTGGATGACGCTCACGAACAGCCCCACGACGAGCGCAGAGATCAGGAGGGGCCCCGACAGCATCAGCGCCATCATCAGCGTGTGCTGGGCGAGGTCGACGACGGTCTGGTAGGTCATGACGTCGCCCTTACACGAAGCTCTGAACGACGCTGGTCACGACGAGCGACCAGCCGTCCATGAGCACGAACAACATGAGCTTGCAGGGCAGCGCGATCATGGTCGGGGGCAGCATGAACATGCCCATCGACGTCAGAACGGCCGCGACCACGAGGTCGATGACCACGAAGGGCAGGAAGATCGCGAACCCGATCTCGAACGCCGCCCGGAGCTCGGAGAGTGCGAACGCCGACATGAGCGTCACGTGCGAGATGTCGGCTTCGGTCAGTGGCGCGGGGCCCACACCGAGCTCGATGAAGGTCTGCAGGTCTTCGGGCCGCGTGTGATCGAGCATGAAGCCGCGAAGCGGAATCGCGGCCCGCTGCATCATGCCGCCTTCATCGATCGTGCCCTGCGTCCAGGGCTCGATGGCCGTGGCGTTGATCTCGGCGAGGGTCGGTGCCATGACCACGCCCGTGAGAAGCAGGGCGAGGGCGGCTAGAAGGTGCCCCGGAGGCGTGTTCTGGGTGCCGAGCGCCTGTCTCAGGAAGTGCAGCACGACCAGGATTCGGGTGAAGCTCGTCGTGAGGAGCAGCAGGGTCGGAGCGATCGAAAGCAGCCCGAGCAGCACCACCGTGCCGACCGTGCCGTCGAGCTTGAAGCCTTCGCCCTCGGCACCCAACTGCACGGAGAGCGGAGGGAGCTGACCGAGGGCGGGCGCGAAGCCGGAGGTCGAGCCGGTGGGCGCGAAGCCCGAGCTCGAGCCGATGGGCGCGGAGGTCGACGGGGGCGGAGGCACCGGCCCGGCCTGCGCGAACGCCCCGGATGGTCCAGCCGCCGTCGCTACGAGAGAGACGAGAACGAGTCCCAGGAGGGTGCGTGCCCGACGGCCGAGCGGAAAGGAGATCGAGCGCGAGTCGCGGACCGGGCGAACGACCGTCGGCTCGGCTGCGGGCAGGGGCTGGGGGGCGACGGGTTCGGTCGCCTCCGCCTGCGCCGTGGGCGAGTCCTCGATGCGTCGCACACCCCCTTCTCCATACGAGACGAGGAGCGTCCGCTCACCGCAGCGCACCAGGGCCAGGCCCTGGTTGCGCCCTAGTGCCAGACGCGACTCGACGGCCAGGGTCGGCCGCTGGCCGCGCAGCGAGCGGCGTGTGCCGAACCGGCGCACGAGCCAAAGCGCCCCGAGAAGCCCGGCGAGAACCAGCGCGAGGCTGGAGAAGGAAGAGACGAGCAGGGTCGACATCAGCTTTCGTCGCCCTTGCCCGACTGGAAGATGCGGGTGATCCGCACGCCGAACTGCTCGCCCATGACGACCACCTCGCCCGCAGCGAAGTGGCGATCCGCGACAAAGACGTCGACCGGCTCACCGACCAGTCGCTCCAGTTGCACGACCGATCCGCGGCCGAGAGCAAGAACCTCCTGGACCGTCATGCGGGTGCGACCCAGCTCGATGGATACGGGCAGCGTGAGATCGTACAGAGCGGCCAGAGATCCACCTCCGGCCAACCCCGGGATCGCGTTCGCCGGGGCTCCCGCAGCGGCGGGTGCCGACGGGGCGACGGCGGCGGCGGCGCCTTGTGGGTCGTTCATGGCGGAGAGGTCGGGCGATTCGGTCGTCATGATCGTTTCGGCATGGTTTGAGGTCAGTCCGCAGCGCGTGGAGACGCGATTTCGTCGAGGATTTGCGCAGACACGTAGTTCCCCCTGCGTCCGACGCGGGCCTGGAAACGCGGACAGTCCTGCACGAGGATCTCGGCGAGACTGTCGGTTGGAATCGGGGTCTGGATGACGTCGCCGGGCTTGAGATCGGCGAGTTTCTGCATCGGGATCGGCGTAGAGGGCAACCGGACCGCGACATGCACCTCGGTGTCGAGAACGGCCTGCTCGACGAGCGCGCGCTCCACGCGGCGCTCCTCGGGGTTCCCCTTCGGTCCGTGAACCCGTCGCTCCGACGAGTCGGTGAAGAACCGTTCGAGCACACTGAACGGGATGCACAGCAGGATGAGGCTCCGGCGCGTGCCGAAGCGGACCTGGAGATTCGCGACCAGAACCGGGTCTTCCGGTGCCGCGACCTGGATCATCTCGGGGAGAGTCTCGAAGCGGCTCCACGACGTCGGGATCGACACATGGTCGGCCCACGCGGCCGCGAGCTCTTCTGATGCGCGATCTGCGACCACCCGAACGACACGGCGCTCGAGAGGGGTCAGAGCGCGGGCTTCGATGCGCGGCTCGGTCGAACCTCCGAGAAGCCGATCCAGCAGTACGAAGGCGAGATCCTGCCCGAGATTGACCACGAGCTGCTGGCCGCCCGAGCCGTCGATGTCGTAGATGAATGCCGAGCACGGCGAGTCGAGCGACAGCAGATATTCCGTGAAGCTGAACTGCTCGACCGAAAGCAACTCGACCTCGACATGGGCCCGCACGCGGCCGCCGAGCCATGACTCGATGGACTTGGCCACGAGTCCGTACATGGCCTCGAGCGACCGATACCGGCCCTTCGAGATCCTGCTGGGGCGGCGAAAGTCGTAGGGCTGGACCGCGAGTTCCGCGGTCTGCGTAGCCGTGCCCCCGTCGGCTCCCTCATCGGGAACGCCGAAGAGCTGGTCGATCTCCTGCTGGGAGAGGTTCTCGGTCGACACGTCGGCCTCTACTGAATGACGAAGCGAGGGAGGTAGAGACGGACGACCTGGTCGCCCCCGAGCAGCTCATTGAGGCGCGTGCGAAGTTCTTCGCGCAGCGCGGGCCGGAGAGTGACGTCGGCCAGTTCCTGCACCGTCTTCGCCGACAGCAGCGTGAGAATCACATCGCGGAGTTCGGGATCCCGGGCTTCGATGTCGCTCAGCGAGCTGCCCTCGCGCAGCTCGAGGGCGAGCGACAGAACGAGGAACCGCGATCCGTCGGTGCCGGCGGGATTGAGGATCAGGTCGTCGAACTGGGCGAAGCGATCGGTCGCGCCGTCGCTCTCGCCGCCGTGACCCCCGCCACCACCGCTGAAGGGATTGGGGATCGCGGCCCAGACGGGGCCCGCCTCGGCCGCACAGGGGGCAAAGCGCGGCGCAAGACGAGGCGCGCCCTGCCAGGCTCCGAGGGCGACCCCGAGACCGATCGACCCGAGAAGCAGGCCCCTGCGCTTTTTGGGCGGCTCGGCCGTGGCCTCGCCGTCCAATTCGCTGTCGTGACGTTCGTCGGTGTTGTTGCTCACAGGTGCCGTCCGGGGAGGTGATCCGTTGTGCCGCCCCCCAAGTGGCAGGGATCGTACCATGCGACCGAAATCTTGAGCAGAACCTGTATCTCGTTACCAGACAGCGTGTTACAAACCCTCCATCCGACATGGCCCACCAGAACGGTCCCGGCGATGAGTGCTCGCCCGGAAGCGTCTTCCGCCCTTGTCCCGGCGAAGGCTGCCGGGCGAGGGTGGCCCCTACGACATCGGCCGCCGCCCCTGAAGAGAGGGGCGACGGCCGATTTCGAGCCGTGAGGATCCGGTGCGAGAAACTACCGCTTCAGGCTCACCAGCTCCTGCAGCATCTCGTCACTGGTGGTGATCACCCGGGCGTTCGACTGGAAGCCACGCTGCGCGGTGATCATGTTCGTGAACTCCTGCGCGAGGTCGACGTTCGACATCTCGAGCGCGCCGGAGGCGACGACCGACTGGCTGCCTTCGCCGGCGTAATTGATGACCGCCGTACCCGAGTTGTTCGAGATCTGGTACATGTTGTCACCCGCACGGAAGAGGCCGCTCGGGTTGTTGAAGTCGGCCAGGGCAACCTGCCCCAGGAGCAAGGTCGTTCCGTTGGTGAACGAGCCCGAGATGATGCCGAACTGGTCGATGCTGATCTGCTGGAGGTCGCCCATCGAGTAGCCGTCCTGTTCGCTCAACACAGCGGTCGAGGCGGCGGAGAACTGCGAGAGCCCGTCGATCGTGTCGGCCGTCCCGAAGTCGATCGTGACGACCTGGCCCGCTCCGAAATCGGTCGGCGTGAAGTCGAAGTCGATGCTCTCTGGACCGACCAGCGTACCGTCGTCGTTGAAGGTCAGCGTGCCCGTATCGCCGCCGTTGACGGTGCCTTCGGTGGTCGTAATGGCGAAGTCCCAGGTGTTGGCCGCCGTCTTCGTGAACGTGACCGTCAACTCGTGCTGTCCGCCCTGCTCGTCGAACACGGTCATGGTGGTTTCACGCGTATCGTCCACCGCCGCCGACGCGTCGAGGTTACCGGTCATGTCGACCATTTCGGTCGCCTTGGCCGCCGCCCGCTGCCCGAACGGAAGCACGATGTCGCCCACGGTATCCGTGAGCACGCCACCGAGCGACTGGCGTCCCTGCACGATGTAGCCGTTGGAGGCGACGAGCCGGCCCTGCGAGTCGAGATTGAAGTTCCCGGCACGGGTGTAGAAGTTCTGCGAACCGTCGCTGACGACGAAGAACGAGTCGCCCTGGATGGCGAGGTCGGTCACCCGACCCGTGTTTTCGAAGTTGCCCTGACCGAACAGCATGTCGATCGAGCCGATGTTCATGCCGAGCCCGACCTGCATCGGATTCGTGCCGCCGGTCGCAGCGTTTCCGGCCCCGGGTCCCCGCACCATCTGGGCGAAGGCTTCTTCGAACGTGACCCGTCCGGCCTTGAAGCCGACCGTGTTGACGTTGGCGATGTTGTTACCGATCACGTCCATGCGGACCTGATGGTTGCGCAGGCCGGACACGCCGGCGAAAAGGGATCGCATCATGATGGAGTTCCTTTGGGTTGGTGACGTTCAGTTCGTGATTTCAAGGACGGACGCGAACGAGATCTCTCGTCCGCCGATGACAAAGACCAGACCGTCGGGTCCCCAACGGACCCCTTCGACCCGACCTGATGTGAAGGTTGTTGCGGTGACCGGGCCGTCGGCTCCGGTCGCTTCCACTTCGACCGTGTAGGTGCCCTGCCCCAACGCGGACACGTCCAGCTGCTGGCGGCCTGCGCTCATGGCGCCGGCATCCACGGTGTGGACGATGTTGCCGCTGTCGTCGCGGAAGCGGACGGTCACGTCCGCATCGGCGGGAAGGTCGAAGGTGAGTTGGTCCGTTCCATCACCCAGGGCCTCCATGGTGTTGCCCACGGCCAGGACCGTATGGCCGATCGCACTGAGTGCCGCGCTGGTCTGGAGGCCCGACACGAGGTCGGCCTGCGCCATCACCTGCGCCTCCAACAGATCGTTGGTCTTGATTTGCTGCTCCAGCCCCGAGAATTCCGCGAGCTGCGAAGCGAACTCTTGAGCCTCCATGGGATTGAGAGGATCCTGGTAGCGCAGCTGCGCCACCAGCAATTGAAGGAACTCGTCCTTGCCGAGATCCTCTCCGGTGCCCACAAGACTGGGTTCGGTGTTGAGGCCGGCCGCCGCGAGCGGGTTCAAGCTGATCATGATTCGTCCTCCGGTTCCGGGTTCCTGGAGGACGGACGGTCCTCGGGGAGGTCTCTCTTGCGTTCCGCCAGGTCACGTTGCGCCTGGCCGTCGTGCTGGGCGTGGCCGTCGCCCCTCTGTCGCCCACCTTCGGTGCTCGCCGAGCCGCGGGCACCGTCGAGGCGCACGTCGGCTCCCGCCAGCACTTCACCCGCGCTACCAGTCCGAACCCGGAGACGTCCGGGGTCGACGCCTTCGGCGGCCAACTGGCTTCTCAGGGCTGAGATGTCGCGCTCGATGCGCCGCGCGAGCTGGGCGTCGTCGATGTCGAAGAGGGCGTCGACGCGCTCGCCCCGAACGTCCAACCGCACACGTCCCACCTCGACAGAATCCGCTCCCTCGAGGGCGATCATCACCCGTCGAAGGGCCGACCGGGGCGCTGCATCCTGGATCGCCTCGACCCGGCGCATCATGTCGAGGCCGGGAGTCCCGCCGCCGATTCGCCGCACCCAATTCTCGAGCCCGCGCTCGCCCGACAGGCCGACGCCCGCGAGGGTCTCGGCGCGGGCCGACCGACTGTCGTTCGCCTCGCTGCCTCCGCCCTGGCTCTTGTCGTCCTTGCCGCGCGCGACGCGATCGAGACCGGCGACCACCGCCGCCAGCTCGCCACCACTCTTCGGGCCAGCCGCGACCTTCGCGGGCTCGACGGCTTCCGTGGGCTGCACCTCGGGGAGCGCCGCCAGTTCCTTCGGCGC
>CBDUEZ010000246.1:0-6594 GCA_965366355.1 uncultured bacterium | reverse complement strand
CGCCAACCCCTAATTCGAATACCCCACGGCCGCGCCGCCCCGGCGCGGATCCGATTGCGCCTCCAGCGTCCCGTCGGACCGGACCACGATCGCCTGCACATCGCCGGACACCCCGCCGCGCTCCACCACCGTGTGGCCCATCGCTTCGAGCTGCGCGATCACCCCGGCCGACAGTCCGCCGGGTTCGACGAAGATCTGGTCCGGCAGGTGCTGATGGTGCACGCGGGGCGCGAGCACCGCTTCACTCACGTTCATGCCGCCGTCGATCACGTTCAGGATCGTCTGGAGTACGGTCGTGATGATGGTGGATCCACCGGGAGTCCCGGTGACCATTTTCAGGCGTCCGGTCGGATCGAGGACGATCGCCGGGCTCATCGCCGACAACATGCGCTTCCCGGGCGCGATCGCGTTGTTTTCGCCCTGCACCAGTCCGAACTGATTGGGTGTGCCCGGCTTGGCCGCGAAGTCGTCCATCTCGTTGTTCAGGACGAAACCCGCGCCCCCCACGGTCACCTTGCTGCCGTACCACGAATTGATGGTCGTGGTGACCGCTACGGCGTTCCCCATGCCGTCGACGATCGAGAAGTGGGTCGTGTTCTCGCCCTCGTCGGGAGCACCGGTCGGGGCAGGGGCCGCGCTCGCATGAAAGGCTTCCACCGCCGGCACGATGTCGGCCGACCGACTCGCCGTCGACTCGTCGATGTCGGCGGCCCGAAAGGCCGCGTATTCGTCGCTCGCCAGCTCGGCGAGGGGCATCGCCACGAAGTCCGGGTCGGCGAGATAGTGATTGCGATCGGCGTAGGCCCTACGCCACGACTCCGCGAGAAGATGCACGCGCTCGGCGCTGTCGAAGGCCATCGAACCCAGGTCGTAGAGCTCGAGAATGTTGGCGGCCTCGGCCATCGTGACCCCGCCCGACGACGAGGGGGGCATCGAGTAGATCGTATGTCCCCGATAGTCGAAGGTGACGGCGTCTCGCCAGGCGGCGTTGTAGTTGGCCAGGTCCTGCCGGGTCATGATGCCGCCGCCGCGCGACATCTCGGCGACGATCAGGTCGGCGGTGCGCCCGCTGTAGAATCCGAGCGCCCCCTCGTCCCGGATCCGCCCGAGCGTGGCGGCGAGATCGGGCTGCCGCAGCGTGTCTCCGACGAGCGGAGGTTGCCCTTCGCGCGGAAGGAACTGGGCCGCCGACGCCGAGAAGGCCGACAAGGCTTCGACCATCGAGGGGTCGAGCGAATTGAGGAACCGCTGCCGCACCTCGAAGCCCTCCGCCAGGGCGATCGCAGGTGCGACGAGGTCGGCCCAGGGCAGGGTGCCGAAGCGCTGGTGGGCTTCCCACATGCCCATCACGGTTCCGGGGACTCCCGCCGCGCGATGTCCCACCACGGCCGCTTCGGTGACGTTGCCGGCCGCATCGAGAAACATGTTGCGGCTCGCGGCGAGGGGCGCCTTCTCGCGGTAGTCCAGCGCGGCGGCGGTGCCGTCGGCCATGCGGAGCACCATGAAGCCGCCCCCCCCGATGTTGCCGGCCTCGGGGTTCACCACGGCGAGCGCGAACGAGACGGCGATGGCGGCGTCGACCGCGTTGCCCCCCGCCCGGAGCACATCGACGCCCACCGTCGAGGCGTAGTCGTCGGTACTCACCACCATGCCGGTCGCAGCTTCGACAGGGGCTTCGGGCGCATACTGCCATCCCTCCGCCCACGGCATCCCCCCATTATCCATCGGGTCGGCCGAGTCGGAGCCCGCGCACCCGAGAGCCAGGGTCGCGGCGAGCACGACGACGGCCCACGGCGTGCGCCGCGTCCGGAAGCCCCGGTTGGGACTCCGGCTGGGACTCCGGCTGGGACTCCGGTTGGGACTCCGGTTGGGACTCCGGCTCGAGCTCGGGCCGGGACTCCGGCTGGGATTCGGGACGGGACTCGGGCTTTGACTCCGGCTGGGACGGCGACCCGGAGCAACGTGCGGTGCGTCGATGGGGTTCATCATGCGGCGGGGCTGGAGGGGGAGGAGGCGGCGTGGGCGAGCAGGGCGAGGGCCGAGCGGGCGAGGGCCGTCGATGCGAGGGGCAACACGGTCTCGTCGACGTCGAAACGAGCATGGTGGTGCTGCCGGGGTTCGGGCAACGCGGCGCCGAGCCAGAAGAAGACACCGGGCACGGTGCGCGCGAAGAAGGCGAAGTCCTCGGCGGCGAGAACGGGGGGCATGGGCCACACGGCGTCCCGACCGAATTCCGCCACCAGGGCCTCACCGACGGCGACCGAGGCCCCCGAATCGTTCACGACGGGCGGGTAGCCGGGGCGAAAGGTCACGCGAGCGTCGCCTCCCTGGCTGCGGAGTCCCTCGAACGCACCCCGGATGGCCTCCATGAGCGTGTCGCGCACCGCCTCGTCGAAGTAGCGCAACGTTCCGTGCAGGCGCACGTGGTCGGCGAGTACATTCGGGGCCGATCCGCCTTCGATGCGGCCGAAACTCACGACGCCCTGGGCCATCGGAGAGATCCGACGAGACACCGCCGTCTGGACGGCGAGAATGCCCTGGGCCGCGAGCACGATGGCGTCGACGCCCTCGTGCGGGAAGGCGGCGTGCGCGGCCCGGCCGGTCACCTCGACGACGATCTCGGCCCCTCCGCCCATGACCGGGCCCGGGGCCAGGAAGATCTTCCCCGCGGGCAGGTGACCGCCCACATGGAGTCCGGCGATCGCCGACACCCCCTCGAGCGCGCCGTCCTCGAGCATGCGCGTGGCGCCGCTCTTGCCCTCGTCGTCGATCGTTTCTTCGCAGGGTTGAAAGAGCAGCCGCACCGTCCCCGGCAACTGCCCGGCGTCGCGGGCCGCGATCAGAAGTTCGGCCGTCCCGAGAAGGCCGGCCGTGTGCGCGTCGTGGCCGCAGGCGTGCATGACGCCGTCGGTGGTCGAGCGGTAGTCGTGATCGGCGTCCTCGTGGATCGGAAGGGCGTCCATGTCGGCGCGAACCGCCACCGTCGGTCCCTCGCCGCCCACGATGTCGACGACGACCCCGGTGCGTCCCACACCCGTGCGCGGCGCGAGTCCGAGGGCCCGAAGGTGGGCTTCGACAACGCCCGCGGTGCGGTGCTCCTGGAAGCCGAGCTCGGGATGGCGGTGCAGATCGCGTCGAATCGCCGTGAGGGCCGGGGCGAGGGACCGGGCGTGGGCGAGGAGGTCGAGGGGCGTCATGGGCGGGCGGTTCGAGAGGGACGGACGGAGACCGGGGTGCGCCGGCACGGTAGCGGGGGATACCT
Organism: uncultured bacterium; assembly: GCA_965366355.1. GTDB lineage: Bacteria > Gemmatimonadota > Gemmatimonadetes > Longimicrobiales > Gaopeijiaceae > Gaopeijia. The sequence goes on along the minus strand of CBDUEZ010000246.1, from coordinate 3,332 downwards.
TTCGGAGCCACATCCGTCCATACCCTCGGCTTATGCCCGATCCCCGACTGACCGAGCAGCCCAACCCGCGCTCGAGACACCTCGACCGGCTCTCGCCCCGCGAGATCGTCGACCTGATCCAGGCCGAAGACCTCGAGGTCGCGCCGGCCGTGGCTCGCGAGGCCGAGGCGGTGACCCGGGCGGTCGAACTCGCCGAGGCGGCGCTCCGGGCCGGCGGGCGTCTCGTGTACGTCGGCGCGGGCACGTCGGGGCGGCTCGGTGTGCTCGACGCCGCGGAGATGCCCCCGACGTACGGGACCGGCCCCGACCGCGTCGTGGGCGTGATCGCCGGGGGGCACGCGGCTCTCGTGCGTTCGCAGGAAGGCGCCGAGGACCATCCGGCCGACGGCGCCGCGGAGATCGACGCTCTCGAGGTCGGTCCGAACGACTTCGTGCTGGGGATCGCGGCCTCGGGCACGACCCCCTTCGTCCACGGTGCGCTCGCCCGCGCTCGCGAACGCGGGGGCCGCACGGGGTTGTTCCTCTGCACGCCGCCCACCGCCGCGCTCCGGGCGAGCCACGACGTCATCATCGCTCCGCTGGTCGGGCCCGAGGTGGTTACGGGCTCCACCCGCATGAAGGCGGGTACCGCTACCAAGCTCGTCCTCAACACGATTACTACGGCCGCGATGGTGCGGCTCGGCAAGGTTCACGGGAATTTGATGGTCGATCTCCAGGTCACCTGCACCAAGCTGCAGGATCGCGCCGAACGTATGCTCATCGACATTCTCGATGTCGACCGGGCCGTCGCCGGTACCCTCCTCGACGCGGCCGGCGGAGAGGTGAAAACGGCGCTCGTGATGCACCAGGGTCGACTCGGTCCCGACGAGGCCCGACGGCGTCTGGATGAGGTGGCCGGCGTCGTGGGTCGGGCCGTCCCACTCCCCGACTCCGCAACGCTCCCCGGAGCTGGATCGTGAGGCGCTTCGTCGGCTTGATGAGCGGCACCTCGGTCGACGCGATCGACGCGGTGTTGATGTCGATTTCGGGGACCCCTCCCGATGGCGTGAAGTGGCAGCTCGACGCCTTTCGCAGTGAACCGTTCGACGGCGCCCGGCGCGCCCAGATCCTGGATGCGCTGTCGGGAGGGACTCCGGCCACCCTGACCGCCCTTCATGCCGATCTCGGCGAGTGGTTCGGCGCAGCGGTACGCGCGCTCCTGGCCGACGCGGGCGTCACCTCCGACGAGGTGATGGCGATCGGGAGCCATGGTCAAACCATCTGGCACATTCCCCCCGCCGAGGGCCAGCGTGGCGCGACGCTGCAGCTCGGTGATCCCGCCACGATCGCGGCGCGCACCGAGATCGACGTCATCTCCGACTTCCGCTCGGCCGACGTCGCGGCGGGCGGACATGGAGCGCCCCTCGTGCCGTGGCCCGACCGTGTACTCCTGGCCGTCCCGAAGCGGAGTCGGGTCATTCTGAATCTCGGTGGAATGGCCAACCTGACGTGGTTGCCTCCCCGCGGTGGCGAAGGCGACGTGCTGGCCTTCGATACGGGCCCCGGCAACGTGCTTCTCGACGCGGCCGCGGCCCTGGTCTCGCACGGGCGCGAGCGGTGTGACGTCGACGGCCGCCGGGCGCGGGCGGGGGCGTCCGATCCCGACCTGCTGGCCGAACTCCTCTCCGACCGTTTCTTCGACCAGCGCCCTCCTCGCTCCACCGGCCGTGAGACGTTCGGGCCGGCCATGATCGCCGACCTCGCCGCGCGCCACGGATTGCCGACCCCGGTCGGTGGAGCCGCTCTCCCCGCCGATGAGCTCGCTGCGGCCTGGGCACCCGTCTTCGCGACGTTGACGGAGCTCACCGCGGTGTCGGTGGCCGAGGCGATCGTGCGGTGGGTGGCGCCGCGGCCGGTCGACGAGGTGGTCCTCGCCGGGGGCGGGGCGCGAAACCCGGCGCTCGTCGACGCCCTGAAGCGGGCCCTCGCCGATCGCGACGTCGACGCCCCCGTGCTCACGGGTGCCGATGCCCTCGGCATCGATCCCGACGCCCGCGAGGCGGCGGCCTTCGCCCTCCTGGCCTGGGCGCACGTGGAAGGGGAGGCGGGCAACGATCCCGGATGCACCGGGGCCTCGGGCCGGCGCGTGTTGGGGTCCCGGACGCCCGCACCGCGACGCGCTCCTCCCCGGCGCTCCGACGCTCCCGGCCGATGAAGTCGTCCTCTCCCCGGCTCTTCTGGGGGATCGCGCTCGCGCTGGTGCTGGTGCAGGGGTGGGCCCTTCGCGTGACCTGGCATGCCGCGCCCCACTCCGGGGGCGACAACGCCGGCTACGTGGCGCTGGCGCACGGGCTGACGACGGGTCAGGGCTACACCGAACTGTGGGACCCGGCCACGCCTCCCCACACCAACTATCCGCCGGTTTTTCCGCTGCTGCTCGCGGGTGCCATGACCCTGGGTGCGACGACCTGGGCCGGGTTGAAGGCCGTCCCCGTGCTCTTCGCGCTGTTGGCGGTGGTGGCGGCTTTTTTGTGGGGTCGCGCCCGCAGGGGCGTGTGGTGGGGCGGGGCGGTCGCGTTGCTCACCGGATGGTCGGCCACGCTGCTGTACCACGCCCACTACCTGCTCTCCGACGTGCCGTTCCTCACCTTCACACTCGGCGCGCTTTGGCTCCTCGAGGAGCGACGGGACGAGCCCCGCGAGCCGGCCGACACCGCTGGCGAGCCGGACGCCTCTCCCTCGGCCTCCGCACTCACCCGACGCAGGGCGGCGCTCGCCGGGGCGATCGCCTTCGCGGGCCTCGCCTACTTCACCCGGTCGGCCGGGCTGCCGCTGGTCGTGGCCGTCTTCGCGGTGCTCGCCCTTCGGCGGCACTTCCGGCCCCTGGCGGTCGGCGTGGTGGCCCTGGGCGTCCCAGCGTTGCTCTGGCTGCTGCGGGGGCGAAACGTGGTCACCGACGGGGCCTACGTGCGGGAGTTCTGGATGGTCGACCCCTATCAGCCGCAGCTCGGTGAGATCGGTGTCGGCGGGCTGATTCCGCGCGTCCTCGAGAACCTGTCGGGCTATCTGGGGGGGCATTTCCCCGCCGCGCTCACGGGGGCGGGTGCCGGAGCGGGTCCCGGCGCCATGACCGTAGGGGTCGTGGTGGGGCTGCTCGCCCTCGTCGGCTGGGGCATGGCCGCGCGACAGAAGGTGGGGGCGGCCGAGATCTTCACGCTGCTCTACGCCGGGGTCATCCTGGTCTGGCCCGTGGTCTGGTCGGGAGACCGCTTCGCGCTCCCCCTCGTCCTGGCCATCTCCCTCGTCGCCGGCTGCGCCGATCGCTCCTGGGAGGGCGTTCGCAAGCGCGACAC
>CBDUEZ010000245.1:0-6604 GCA_965366355.1 uncultured bacterium | reverse complement strand
GCCGAGGCCGTCGCCCGTAAGGAAGCCGAGCTTCGTGACCTGAGGGAGGCCCTCGCCCAATGGAAGGAGACGGTTGCCGAGACGCCCGTTCGTGACGTGCCCTTCACGAGCATCTCGGGCCGGGAAGTCGAGGCCCTCTACACACCGGTCGATCTCGCCGACGCGGGGCACGATTATTCCGAGGCCGTGGGCCTTCCCGGTGAATTCCCGTTCACGCGGGGTCCGTACTCGACCATGTACCGCACCCGGCTGTGGACGATGCGCCAGTTCGCCGGCTTTGCCACGGCCGAAGAGACGAACGAGCGCTACCACTACCTGCTCAAGAACGGGCAGACGGGGCTGAGCGTCGCGTTCGATTTCCCGACGCTCATGGGCTACGACGCCGATCACCCGCGCTCCCTCGGCGAAGTCGGAGTGTGCGGGGTGGCGATCTCGTCGCTGGCCGACATGGAAACGCTGTTCGACGGCATTCCGCTCGATCAGGTGTCGGTGTCGATGACGATCAACGGTCCTGCCGTGATCCTCTTCTGCTTCTACGTCGCCGCTGCAGAAAAACAGGGCATCGACCCCTCGAAGCTCCGCGGCACCGTGCAGAACGACATCCTCAAGGAATACCAGGCCCAGCATGCCTGGCTCTTCCCGCCGGAGCCGGCACTTCGGTGCATCGTCGACATGTTCGAGTGGTGCAGCGAGCACGCGCCGAAGTACAACCCGATCTCGATCTCCGGCTACCACATTCGCGAAGCCGGCTCGACGGCGGGCCAGGAGCTCGCGTTCACGCTCGGCAACGGCTTCGAGTACGTGCGGCGTGGGATCGAACGGGGGCTCGATGTCGACAGCTTCGCACCGCGCCTGAGTTTCTTCTTCGACGTGCACAACGACTTCTTCGAGGAAATCGCCAAGCTCCGTGCCGCGCGTCGCATCTGGGCGCGTCGCCTGCGCGATGTCTACGGCGCGAAGAATCCGGAATCCTGGCGGTTGCGCACGCACTGCCAGACGGCGGGCGTGACGCTCACCGCCCAGCAGCCGGAGAACAACATCGTTCGGGTCGCCTACCAGGCGATGGCGGCCGTGCTCGGGGGTACCCAGTCGCTGCACACGAACAGCATGGACGAGACCCTTGCGCTCCCGACCGAAAAGGCGGTGCGCATCGCTCTGCGGTCGCAGCAGATTCTCGCCCACGAGACGGGGGTGCCCAACACGATCGATCCGCTGGCCGGCTCGTACTACGTCGAGTCGCTCACCGACCAGCTCGAGGCCGAGGCCGAGGCGCTCTTCGCCGAAATCGAAGAGCAGGGCGGGGTGGTGCCCGGGATCGAAGCGGGCTGGTTCCAGGGTCAGATCGGCGCGTCCGCCATTCGTCAGCAGGTCGAGGTCGAGGCGGCCGAGCGCGTCATCGTGGGTGTGAACGAGTTCACCGATGGGTCGGAGAAGGTCGAGATCGACGTCTTGAGGATCGGACCGGAGGTCGAGGAGCGTCAGCGGGCTCGCATGGCGGAGCTCCGGGAGACCCGCGACCAGGCGGCGGTCGAGGTCGCCCTGAGCGCGCTTACCGAGGCGTGCCGCGAAAATGAAAACGTCGTGCCTCGCATTCTCGATTGTGCCCGTGCGTACTGCACGCTCTACGAGATTCGCTACGCCATGGAACAGGTCTTCGGGGCGTACCGGGAGCCGGTCTTCTTCTGAGCCCACCAGACCCGACCCCTGCCGCGATCCTGTTCGACGCGGGAAACACGCTGGTCTTCGTCGACCCGTCGCGCGCCCTCGAGGTGCTTGCGCCGTTCGGAGCGTCGTCGGATGTCGAGGGTTTTCGGGCGGCGGAGCGACAGGCTCGCCTTCATCTCTCGCGGGCCATGGCCACGCAGCGTCCTGTGTCGGAGCGCAAGGCGTGGCGAGGGTACTTCGCCACCCTGTTGCGTGGGTTGGGAGTGCCCGAGGCCGACAGCCGATCCGCCGGCCAGACGCTCCGCGACGCCCATGAGAGCGAACACATGTGGACGCGGGTCGACGACGCGACCTTCGAGGCGCTCGACGTGCTGCGTGCCAGCGGGTACCGCCTGGGAGTGGTCTCGAACGCCGACGGCCGCATGCCGGCGCTCCTCGCGCAGGTGGGTCTCGCCGACCGTTTCGAGTTCGTGATCGACTCGCATGTGGTGGGGGTCACGAAGCCCGACCCCCGGATCTTTCATCTGGCGGTCGAGCGACTGGGCATTCCGGCGGGGGCCTGTGTGTACGTCGGCGACCTGTATGCGGTCGATGTCGTGGGCGCTCGAGGGGCGGGACTGCGACCGGTCCTGCTCGATCCCTTCGACGACTTCGACCTGCCCGTCGCGCGAATCGCCCGCGTTGCAGACCTCCCGGGGTGGCTTGCCGCGTCTGCCTGAACGTATCTTCCGTTGCTGTGGCGCCTCCGACGAGGGGGCACCGAGACCGACACCGAGTGGAGTCCCATGACCGACGACCGCAAGATTCGAGTGCTTGTTGCGAAGCCCGGCCTGGATGGCCACGATCGCGGCGCAAAAGTGATCGCGAGCGCCTTTCGAGATGCCGGATTCGAAGTGATCTATACCGGCCTCCACCAGACGCCCGAGATGATCGTGGCGGCGGCGGTCCAGGAAGATGTCGACGTGGTCGCCATGTCGATCCTGTCGGGAGCCCATATGACGTTGTTCCCGCGGGTGCAGGCCCTGTTGCTCGAGGCGGGCGCCGACGGGGTGCTCCTCACGGGGGGCGGGATCCTTCCCGAAGAAGATGTGGCGGCCCTCGAGGAACAGGGCGTCGGTAAACTCTTCGGTCCCGGAACGCGGACCGACGATGCGGTGGACTACATCCGTACCTGGTTCTCCCAGCGGGAAGAGCGGGTTTGACGGAGCAGGCGCCCGGTCGACTTCAGACCCTGATCGAGGAACTCGAGGAGCTGCGGGGCACCCTTCGGCTGGGGGGCGGAGAACGCCGGATCGAGCGGCAGCACGCGCAGGGCAAACTCACCGCGCGCGAACGGATCGAGGGCCTGCTCGACCCCGGAGAACCGATGGTCGAGGTCGGCATGCTCGTGGCGCATGACCTCTACGACGGCGGTGCCCCGGCGGCCGGTGTGGTCACCGTGGTCGGTCGGATCGAGGGGCGGGAGGTGGTGGTGGTCGCGAACGACGCCACCGTCAAAGCGGGATCGTGGTGGCCGGAGACGATCACCAAGATCCTGCGGGCCCAGGAGATCGCGATGCGATGCCGCATTCCGATCGTCTATCTGGTCGACTCGGCGGGGGTGAATCTGCCCTACCAGGGCGGGGTGTTCCCGGGCCAGTACGGAGCCGCGCGGATCTTCTACTACAACTCGATCATGAGGCGGCACCTGCGCGTGCCGCAGCTGGCCGCGGTCATGGGCCCCTGCATCGCCGGAGGCGCATACCTTCCGGCGCTCAGCGACGTGATTCTCATGGTCGAGGGTACCTCGTTCATGGGACTCGGCGGCCCCAACCTGGTCAAGGGAGCGACGGGCGAGGTGGTCGAGACCGAAGAACTGGGTGGGGCCCGCGTGCACACGGAGATCAGTGGCGTGGCCCACTACCGGGTCGCCGATGATCAGGCGTGCCTGGAGAAGCTGAGGCGGCTGGTCGAGGAGCTTCCGCGCGATCGGATTCCTCCCGAGTCCGGGCCCGGGTCGGCGCCGGCCCGCGCGCCCTCGGAACTGCATGACATCCTGCCGGAGAACCACCGCCAGGCCTACGACATGCACGCGGTCCTCGACGTCGTGCTCGATGGTGAGGGTCTCGATGAATTCCAGCCCGAACACGCCGCCGAACTCATCTGTGGGACCGGATTTATCGAGGGTATGCCGGTCGGTGTCATCGCGAACCGGCGCACGATGGTCAAAGATGCCCGCCCCGGCCCGCCCCGCTTCGGCGGGATCGTCTATACCGAGAGCGCGCGGAAAGTGGCCTACTTCATCGAGACGATGAACCGGCACAAGACGCCGCTGCTCTTCGTTCAAGACGTCAGCGGCTTCATGGTCGGGCGCGACGCCGAACACTCGGGCATCATTCGGGCGGGGGCGGAGTTCGTCGAGGCCATGGCTACGGCCGAAGTGCCGAAACTCGTGCTGACGATCAATCACGCCTCGGGTGCCGGCTACTACGCCATGGCCGGACAGGGCTTCGATCCCGACTTCATTCTCAGCCTTCCGACCGGGCGCATGGGTGTCATGGAGGGCGCGAGCGCGGTCGTGGCGCTCTTCAGTGGCCAGATCGAACGATTGAAGGCCGAGGGAAAGGTCCCCGACGAAGACCTGCGCACCAAGATGGACGAGGTGCGAGACGACTACGAACGCCAGCTCGACGCCCGCTTCGCGGCCGCACGGGGGTTCGTCGACGAAATCGTGACCCCGAGTGAGGTGCGCCCTGCGCTCTCGCTTCTGCTGCGGGCGGCCCTTCACAATCCGGGCCCCCATCTCGGGGCCTTTCATCTGGATCGAGGTGCGAATGCCGGAGGATCCGATCATGCCTGACGTACTTCGCATAGCGAGCGGTCAGGGCTTCTGGGGCGATGACCTGGATGCCCCGGTCCGTCAGGTCGAGGGTGGGCCGATCGATGTCTTGATGCTCGACTATCTGGCCGAAGTCACGATGTCGATCATGCAGAAGCAGCGAGCCCGCGATCCCTCGGCCGGATACGCGAGGGACTTCATTCCGCTCATGGAACGCCTCTTCCCGGCGGTGGCCGAGCGGGGGATTCGGGTGGTCACCAATGCGGGAGGGGTCAATCCGGAGGGGTGTGCCCAGGCGCTCGTTGCCGCAGCGGGCCGTGCCGGCGTTTCGGGCCGTGTGCGGATCGGGCGGGTGACGGGCGACGACATTCTCGATCGCCTCCCCGAACTCATCGCGGCCGGTCATGCCCTCGAAAACATGGAGACGGGTGAGCCCCTCTCGTCGATCGTGGATCGGGTGCAGGCCGCCAACGTCTACATCGGTGCCGAGCCGATCGTGGAAGCACTCGAGAAGGGTGCGCATGTGATCGTGACTGGCCGTTCGACCGACACGGCGCTGACCTACGGGCCCATGATGCACGCCTTCGGGTGGAGCCCCGACGATCACGACCGCCTCGCGGCGGGTGTGGTCGCGGGCCACATCAACGAGTGTGGAGCGCAGAGCAGCGGGGGCAACTGCCTGGCCGACTGGTGGGAAATGCCCGACATGGCCCGGGTCGGGTTTCCGATCGTCGAGGCCCATTCCGACGGCACGTTCGTGGTCACGAAACACCCGGGATCGGGCGGACGGGTCACCCGCCGCACGGTCACCGAGCAGATTCTCTACGAGATGGGTGACCCGTCGAGCTACATCACCCCCGACGTGGTGGCCGATTTCACCGCGATCCGCCTCGACGACGAGGGTGGAGATCGGGTGCGGGTGTCCGGGATCGTGGGCGGGCCCCGCACGCCCTTCCTCAAGGCCTCCATCGCCTACTCCGATGGATGGAAGGCGACGGGTACTCTGACCTATTCGTGGCCCGACGCGGCGATGAAGGCCCAGTCGGCCGACCGGATTCTCCGGGAGCGGCTCGACCGACTCGGGTTGAAGTTCGATGCCATCCGCACCGAGCTGGTCGGGTGGGACTCGACACACGGCGAGCTCGTCGGTCCCCCTCCCGCCGACCTCCCGGAGGTTCAACTACGGGTGGGCGTGCGCGGTCAGGATCGCGCGGCGGTCGAGCGGTTCACTCGAGAGCTCGCGCCTCTCATTCTCACGGGTCCCCCGTCGGTCACCGGCTTTGCCGGAGGGCGTCCGAGGGTCCAGGAAATCATGGCGTACTGGCCGGCACTGATCCGGCGAGAAGCGGTCGAGCCGGGACTCCGGGTCGACGTGACGGAGGCCTGATGACGATGCGACGCGTTCCCCTGCTGCAACTGGCCCACACCCGCTCGGGTGACAAGGGCGATACCGCGAACGTCGGGGTGATCGCCTACGACGCCGAGCACTATCCCCTTCTGGTCGAGGCCCTCACTCCGGCCGCGGTCAAAGCACACTACGGGGGACTGGTCACGGGTGAGGTCGAGCGATTCGAACTCCCCAATCTGCACGCCCTCAACTTTCTCCTGCATGGGGCGCTCGACGGCGGCGGTACGCGGTCCCTCATGAACGATGCCCAGGGAAAGGTCTTCAGCACGTCGCTCCTGCGCATGGAAATCGAGGTCCCCGACGCGGTGGCCGAGGCGACGGCGGGGCAGGGGCGTCCGCCGGAGGGGTGGTCTCCCGACCAGTACGGAGGCCGGGCGTGAGCGAAGTGCTCCGGGTCGAGCAGGCGAAGGGCGTCGCGACCCTGATTCTCAATCGGCCGGACAAAAGAAACGCGCTCGACTCCGAGCTCGTCGCGGCGCTCTCCGAGCAGCTCGCGGCGACCGCGCGTGACCCCGAGGTGAGGGTCGTGTGCCTTCGGGGCGAGGGCCCCGACTTCTGTGCCGGCGCCGACCTGGCCGAGTTGGAGGCGATCGCCACGCAGGGCCCCGTCGAGAGCGTGCACGACGCGCAGCGGCTGGGGGATGTGCTCCGCGCGCTGCGCGCCCACCCCCGGCCCGTCGTGGCCGTCGTTCACGGAAAAGCCCTCGCGGGCG
>CBDUEZ010000244.1:0-6706 GCA_965366355.1 uncultured bacterium | reverse complement strand
AGACCGCCCTGGAGCTGATGGGCCGTACCCCCGCGCAGTTTCGCCTGCCGCTCACGCGGCTTCCGGCCCGACACGAGTCCCGCACGATCCTTCGCGCGGCTCTGGAAGGAGCCGGATTGATCGAACCCTTCACGCCTCCGGTGACATGAGCGACTCCCCTGCCACGCACGAGCGACCCGAGTTGAACGCCCTTCGCGCCGAGGTGCTCGAGCTCTTCGAACAGGGTGCGTCGGTCGACAGAACCCGCGGTCGCGCTGCGGTGGGACACCTGCTGGGACTCCTCAGCGAGGGTCGCGTGCGGTCGGCCGAACAGGTCGAGGGCCGGTGGGTCGCGGTGCCGTGGGTCAAGCAGGGTATCCTGCTCGCCTTCCGGGTCGGAGATACCCAGCCCTTCGAAGCATCGGCCCCGAGTGAGAACCCCGCCTTCCATGGGTCGCGGTTCATGTTCGCCGATCGGGACACGCTGCCCCTTCGCGCCACCGACGGACCGGCGGAAGGCGTGCGTATCGTGCCGGGTGGCTCGTCGGTGCGGGCCGGGGCCCATCTGGCCCGCGGAGTCGTGATCATGCCCCCCGCCTATGTGAACGTCGGGGCGTACGTCGACGAGGGGGCCATGATCGACTCGCATGCCCTGGTCGGCTCCTGTGCCCAGGTCGGGAAGCGCGTTCACCTCTCGGCTGGAGCCCAGCTCGGTGGCGTGCTCGAACCCGTGGGGCTCAGGCCCGTGATCATCGAAGACGAGGCGATGGTGGGTGCCAACTGCGGGGTGTTCGAGGGAACCCTGGTCGGACGCCGCGCCGTGCTGGCCGCCGGGGTGCAACTGACCGCGTCGACGGTCGTCTACGACCTGGTGCGCGAGACCACCCTGAAGGCGGGGCCCAACGAACCCCTGACCATTCCGGAGGGCGCGGTGGTCGTGCCCGGATCGCGGCCTGCATCGGGCGCCTTCGCCGCCGAGCGGGGTGTGCACCTCTATACGCCGGTCATCGTCAAGTATCGCGACGACAGAACCGACGCGGCGACCGCGCTGGAAGAAGCCCTGCGCTAGATGCCGTAGCTACGGCTTAGGCTCGCGCGCTCCGGCCCCGGCCGAGGGCCTGGCCCACCGCGATCGTGATCGCGGTTCCGACCAATACGTACCAGGGCCAGGCCAGGGCCGCGCGGTGGAAGACCCAGAGCCAGGTGATGAAGCCGATGCCGCTCGTCATGCCGAGGGCCACGCTCCGGGCGTCGGCCCGCGACGAGAAGATGCCCAGGGCGAAGGCGCCGAGCAGTCCCCCGTAGACCAGCGAGGCGATTCCCAGGGCGACCTCGACGGCCGCTGCGCCCTCGCCCACCTCCAGGAACACCAGGGCCCCACCCACGAGGAGACCCGCCCAGGCCAGCGTGAAGATCCGGCCCGCCCGCAGGATCCGGACATCGTCGTCGCGGGCCCCGGCGAGCGGCGCCCAGAGATCGTAGGCCGTCGCCGAGGCGAGTGCGTTGATCGACGACGACAGAGACGACATCGCGGCGGCCAGGACTCCGGCGATCAGCAGTCCCGTGATTCCCACCGGCAGTTCCTCGACGATGAAGCGAGCGAAGATCTCGTCGGAGGCGTCGAAGGGGCGGCCCTGGTAGAAGGCCCAGAGACCGAGTCCCACGAGCAGGAAGATCGCGAACTGCACGATGACCAGTACTCCCGAACCGATCAGGGCGCGCTGGCTCGACTTCAGGTCGCGGCAGGTGAGCAGCCGCTGGACGATCAGCTGGTCGGCACCGTGTGATGCCATGCTCAGAAACGCGCCGCCGAGAACGCCGGCCCACAGGGTGTAGGCGGTGCCGGGCGCGGTCGAGAGGTCGAAGAGCTGGAGCTTCCCGGCGGCCGACGCCTGCTCGAGAATCCCGCTCCACCCATCGGGGACCAGGCCCTGGAGCGCGATAGCGGCGACGAGCGCACCGACCAGGTAGAGCGCCATCTGCACGGCGTCGATCCACACCACCGCCTTGATGCCGCCGAAGTAGGTGTAGATCACCGTGAGCAGCCCGATGACACCGACCGAGATCGGGAAGCTCCAACCGGTGAGGAGGGCGAGCGGGATCGCCGTGGCGAAGAGCCGGACGGAATCGGCCAACAGCCGCGTGACCATGAAGACGACCGACGTCAGCCGGCGGATGCCCGTTCCGAAGCGCGCCTCGAGAAGTTCGTAGGCGGTCGACAACTCCCCTCGGCGGTAGGCGGGCAACAGAAGCCCCGCGACGACGATCCGCCCCACCAGATATCCGAAGGTCACCTGCAGGAAGGTCAGGCTTCCGAGATAGGCGACCCCGGGAATCGACAAGAAGGTGAGGGTGCTGGTTTCGGTCGCCACGACCGAGAGCATGACCGCCCACCAGGGGAGATTTCGGCTGCCGAGAAAATAGTCGCGCGCGCCCTTCTGCCCGCGCCCGAGCCACGCCCCCCACACCGTCACGGCCACGAGGTAACCGGCGAGGACCGTAAAATCGAGCGACCTCACGGCGAGGTGCCCGCTGGGGCGCCGGCGATGTTCACCCGCCGGACCTGGGAACAGCTGGCACGTCGACCACAGCCAGGGCGGCGAGATCGTGAATGCGCCGGCGGAGGGGCACATGCCGGGAGTTGTCGCGCGTCGGATTCACTCGGTTCGTGAGCAGCACGACGAACAGGTCGCGCTCGGGGTCCATCCAGATGCTGGTGCCCGTGAAGCCGGTGTGGCCGAACGATTGTTCGGAGAACAGGTCGCCGGCCGACGAGCGTCCCGAGGGCGTGTCCCATCCGATCGCCCGGGACGACGACGGGTCCGCTCGCCTCGTGAACTCCGCTACGGTCGACTCCGACACCACCCGCACGGGGGCCGGGCGGGTCACGGGGCACGGCCGACCGGCGTTGGCCCCCGGAGCGTTGGCCCCCGGAGCGTCGCCCTCCGGGTTGCCGCCTTCCGGGCTCCCGGCCTCGGCCTCGCAGGCGGGCACCTCGCCGCCCCGCAACAGCAGATCGGCGAATACGGCCAGGTCGCTGACCGTCGAGAAGAGCCCGGCGTGACCGGCCACTCCCCCGTAGGCGTCGGCATTTTCGTCGTGCACACGGCCCCGGACCAACTCGCCGCGCCAGGTCGTGTCCATCTCGGTCGGCGCGATCCGGGCCATGAGGTCGGCCGAGGGAAGGAAGCCCGTGTCGCGCATGCCCAACGGGCCGAAGACCCGCTCTTCCAGGAAACCGTCGAGCCGCTGGCCCGTGATCTGTTCGACGATGAGGGCCACCGTCATCACACCGATGTCGGAATACACCGTCTCTCCACCGGGCTCCCGCTCGAGTGCCTCATCGGCGATCGCCTCGCGATAGGCGTCACGGCCCTCGATGTCGAGGAACCAGCGTCGAAAGGCGGGTAGGCCCGCCCGATGCACCAACAGCTGGCGCACGGTCACGCTCGCCTTTCGGTCGTCGCCTCGGGACCACCAGGGCAGGTGGTCGACCACGAGATCATCGAGTGACAGACGTTGTTCGTCGACCAGGATCATCACGGCGGTGGTGGTGCCGATCACCTTCGTGAGGCTCGCGAGGTCGTAGATCGACTCGGCACTGACGGGGGTGTGATCGACCCAATCCAGGTCGCCGTACCCGCGCAGACGCACGAGGCGGCCGTGGCGCCCGATGGCGAGGGCGGCCCCCGGTGTGGCCGAGTCGGCGAGGGCCTCGAGGATCGTCGCGTCGATCTCATCGAGGCGCGCCGCGTCCATGTCGACTCGCTCGGCCGGGACCTCGACACCGAGGGCGGGGGCACGGCCCGTAGTCCCCGGTGCGTCTTGCGCCGGCCCCGGCTCCGCGCATCCGACCAGCACCCCGAGGGCGAGGCCCAGCGGCAGCACCGACCGGCTCCCGCACCCCATCAACGCCCGCCGTTGACCGGCTGCGGGGAGAGCCCGTCGCCGATCGAGAAGAAGGGGGGCAACTGGATCGGTGTCTGGCCCACCATCTGGGTGTCGCCGAACAGGGCTCCGGCAGCCGCCCGCTGGGTGGCCTCCGACCCGCTCCAGGCGAGCAGGTACGCCCTCGTGGTCGGAATCTCCCGCAACAGGTAGGGGTTTCCGAACGATACGACCACGTGCGGGATTCCGGCCTCGGTGAGCCCCGCCACGAAGTCGATCGTCGCCTTGCTGAGCGGCTCGTCGGCCGACGTCGAGCTCCAGTTCACGTAGAGGGAGACGACGACCAGGTTCGAGCGCCGCGCCTGCAGAAGCAGTTCCGCGAAAACGTCTGCGCGGGTCTCGCGATCGACCTCGGCCGTTGCGAGGCCCGGGTAGCGCGACCGGAGCACGCCATTGAACACCTGGCCCGCCTGCAGGTCGGAACGGCGCCTCAGCGACACCGAAAGCACCCGAGCCGACCGCGTCCCGAGAAGCGGCAACAGGTCGCCCTCGTTGCGGAGAAGCGTCACAGCCCGCCGAGCGATCTCGTCGGCCACGGCCTCGTGAGCGGGAATCCCCACCACGTGCGGCAGTCGATCGAGGGCCACCGTGCGCTGATCATGGAGTCCCAGATTCTCTTTCGCTCGCAGGATCTTCGCGACCGACGCGTCGATTCGCGCCTCGGAGATGCGACCCTCACGGACCGCCGCGACGATACCATCGATCGCCTGCGCCACATTGGGCGGCATCAACAACATATCCGCTCCAGCCAACACCGCCCGGACCGAGGCCTCGCCTCGTGGATACCGTCGGTCGATAGCGGCCATGTCCATGGCGTCGGTAAAGACGAGCCCCTCGAAGCCCATCTGGTTGCGGAGCAGGTTCGTGAGGACCTCCGGTGCGAGCGTGGCCGGCATCTCGGAGCCCCCGGTCAGCGCGGGAACGGCGATGTGGGCCGTCATGACCGCTCCGACCCCAGCCTCGATCGCCGCCCGAAAGGGCAGCAGCTCGACCGAATCGAGCCGCGCCCGATTGGATCGAATGATCGGGAGTTCGAGGTGGGAGTCGGCCTCGGTATCACCATGCCCTGGAAAGTGCTTCGCCGTGGCGATGGCTCCGTTCTCCTGCAGGCCCCGAATGAAGGCCGACCCGAGGCGGGCGACGTCGGCCGGCGTTTCCCCGAACGACCGCGTGTTGATGATCGGATTGTCGGGGTTCGAGTTCACATCGAGCACCGGCGCGAAGGGCACGTGCACCCCCACGGCTCGCGATTCGAGCGCGGTGATGCGCCCCATCTCGTAGGCGAGCCGCGGGTCGCCCGTCGCTCCGACCGCCATGGGGGGCGGGAATTCCGTAGCCCCCCCCAGCGCGATGTTGCTCGGAAGATAGACGGCACCCCTCAGTCGAAAGCCGACCCCGGTTTCCATGTCGGCCCCGACCAGAAGGGGCAGCCGGGAGTGCCCCTGGAAGTCGTTCAGTTTGATCGCCACTTCGCCCGGTGACCCCACCGATACGATGAGCCCGCCCACCTCCTGCTTCTCGATCATCTCGAGGATCCGGTCGTGGCCGGTGGAGCCCTCGGGCGAAAAATCACCGAGAACGAACGGCATGATCATCTGGGCCACCCGCTGCCTCAGCGACAGAGAGGCGAGCGTGCGCTCCGTCCACGAGCCATCCGCGGCGCGGGGCCGCTCGGGCGCCTCGGCCGGGGTGTCGACAACCTCCGGCTCGATCGCTTCGGGAGCGGCCGCCTCGGGAGCGGCCGGGGCGGCAGGTGGCTCCACGGTCGGCACCGAGTCGACCAGATCGGTCACGGGCGGCGGCGGCGGCTCCGACGTCGTTCCGCCGCCTGCGCAGGCCCACACGCCCGCGAAGGCGACACACGCGGCGGCCAGTCGAAGAGTCGGGGCGGAGGCGAGCATGTCGGGGGCCCGGTCGGCGGAAGGCAGGAAACGGCCGCGTTGACGGTACCAGAGGGACGGTCGAAGTTGACCACCCGGCCCCGGGGGAACGCCCGATACCACCGTCAGCGAGGACGAGGGAACGTATGACGCCGCACCAAGCGCCACAATGCCGTCGAACGCCCACTCCGCCGTCTTTCACGGGGCTGGCCACCACCCTCGCCTTCGGCCTGCTCTGCTCGTCGTGCGGAGGGCCCGATTCGACCGAGGCGGCAGCAGCCTCGTCGTCGGAGGTCGCTCCGGCATCGGCACCGCGCGAGGTCCTCCCGGGCATCGACATTCTCGTGCGGGATTCGCTCCACCTCGTCGCGGGCCGGCGGGTGGGATTGATCACCAATCCGAGCGGAATGGACGCGGCGGGCCGCAGCACCATCGACCGGCTGCATGAACACCCCGAGGTCGACCTGGTCGCTCTCTTCGCTCCCGAGCATGGATTACGGGCTGCGGCCGCCGAGGGGGAACTGATCGACGACTCGATCGACCCCGATACCGGGCTTCCCGTCACCTCGATCTACTACGCCGGATCGAAGCGGGCCCCCTCGCCCGAAGACCTGGAAGGGATCGACGTGCTCGTCTTCGACATGCAGGATGTCGGCGCGCGCTACTACACGTACGTCTACTCGATGGCGCTCTCGATGGAGGCCGCGGGGCGAGCCGGTGTGCCCTTCGTGGTGCTCGACCGTCCGAACCCGATCGGCGACCTCGTCCAGGGCAACGTCCTCGAACCGGCCTTCTCCACCTTCGTCGGGCTGTACCCCGTCCCGATGCGGCACGGCATGACGCCCGGCGAACTGGCGCGCACCTTCCGCGGGCTCTTCGGCGTCGAGGCCGACCTCACC
>CBDUEZ010000243.1:0-6724 GCA_965366355.1 uncultured bacterium | reverse complement strand
CCTCGTCCAACGCGGTGAGAGTCGTCGAGAGCATTCCGCGGGATCAGACGATCCTGTTCGTCCCCGACCGAAACCTCGGCGCCTACGTGGCCGAGAAGACGGGCCGCGACAACATCATCTCGTGGGACGGCTACTGCTACGTACACGACGACCTCGTTCTCGACGAGCTGGCCCAGGTTCGGGCCCGTCACCCCGAGGCCGCCTTCGTGGTGCATCCAGAAGCCCGACCGGAACTCCTCGAGGCGGCCGACTTCGTGACGTCGACGGCCGGGATGGTCTCCCTCGCTGAAGAGCATGATGCGCTGATCATCGGGACGGAGCGTGGACTGGTCGATCGGCTCAACCGCCGATTCCCGGAGAAGACGCTGCTCCCGCTGTCGGGCGCGGCCGTGTGCGGCAACATGAAGATGAACTCCCTGGCCAAGCTGGCGTGGTGCCTCGACCACGGCCAGTTCGAGGTGGAACTCGACGAGACGGTTCGAGTCGGGGCGGAGCGGGCGTTGCGACGCATGCTGGATCTGTCGGGCGGTTGGGCCGCCCCGTCGCCCGAAGAAGCGGCCCTCGAGGCCGCGGGCGTTCGGCCGCGGGGGTGTGGCTGCTCTTGAGCGACGACCGAGTGAAGGTGTTCACAGCAGGAGCCTTCGCCGAGAACGGCTACGTGGTGCGCGACGAAGGGGCCGGCTGCGCGATCGTCGTCGACCCCGGTGCCTGCGCGGACCAACAGGTCGAGTGGCTTCGCCAGACGGGTGACCGGCTCGACGCGATCGTGCTGACCCACGCCCACCTCGACCACGTCGAGGGTATTCCGGTGGTCCGCAGGGCGTTCCCCGACGTCCCGATTCTACTGCACCCCGCCGACCGGCCGCTCTACGACGGGGTCCCCGCCCAGGCGACCCTGTTCGGAATCGATATCGAAGCTCTCCCGAGTCCGACCGGCGAACTCCTGGACGACGATACCGTGCGGTGCGGTGAGCTCGCCTTCGAGGTGCGTTGCGCCCCCGGTCACGCTCCGGGGCACGTGATCCTGGTGTGCCGAGAGCTGGGTCTGGCCCTGACGGGCGACGTCGTGTTTCTCGGGTCGATCGGCCGCACCGACCTCCCCGGCGGCGACTTCCACCAGTTGATGGACTCGATTCGACGCGAAATCTTCGGGTTGCCCGACGACATGCGTCTCCTGACGGGTCACGGCCCGGAGACCACCGTCGCCCACGAACGGGCCTTCAATCCCTTCCTCGTGCCACAATATCGAGGACACTTCGCGTGACGGGGGGTACTCCTTCGGGCAGACTCACAGCCCCGTTGCGGGCTGCGGTCTTCGCTTCGGGGGGAGGTTCCAACTTTCAAGCCCTCCTCGACGCCGAGCGACACCAACCCGGCGGGACTCCCTGGCGGACCGTGCTGTTGATCAGTGATCGGGACACGGCGGGCGCGATTCAACGCGCCGGCCGGGCGGGGGTCGACTCCCGCGTGATCCCGGTCCGGGACCGACCCGCCTCGGAGGTCTCGTCGGAGACGGTCGAGATCCTCGCTGCCGCTGAGATCGACGTGATCTTTCTCGCGGGGTATCTCCGGCTCCTCCCGGCCGGCGTGGTAACCCGGTGGAGCCGGCGAGTGATCAACATTCACCCGGCGCTCCTTCCCTCGTTCGGCGGGAAGGGAATGTGGGGCCGCCACGTGCACGAGGCCGTGATCGCGTCGGGCACTCGCGTCACGGGGGTCACCGTACATTTCGTCGACGCGGCCTACGACGAGGGGACGATCCTGGCTCAGTGGCCCGTCCCCGTGCTCGCCAACGACACGCCCGAGGTTCTTGCGGGGCGCGTGCTCGAGGCCGAGCATCGACTGTATCCGCGGGCCGCCGCCCACCTGTGTCGCGCACTGTTGAACGGACGAGAGCCCACACCCCTCGACCCGTCCGCGCCCCACTTCGTGAGCGCCGCCCACCCCATCCATCTCGATCCACCCCTGCCTGATCCATGACCCAACGCCGCGCGCTCCTGAGTGTTTCCGACAAGTCTGGAATTGTCGCCTTCGCCGAGCGCCTGCTCGAAGGGGGGTTCGAGTTGCTGTCTACCGGTGGCACGGCCCGCGCGCTTCGCGAGGCGGGCCTTTCCGTTACGGATGTGGCGGACATCACGCGGCACCCGGAAATGATGGAGGGTCGGGTGAAGACCCTTCACCCCGCGGTGCACGCCGGGCTGCTCGCTCGGCGGGACCGCCCCGATGACATGCAGGCGCTGGCCGAGCAGGGATACGGCCCGATCGATCTCGTGGCCGTCAACCTGTACCCGTTTAGGGAGACCATCGCCCAGGGAGGGATCGACGTCGAGCAGGCGATGGCGAAGGTCGATATCGGCGGCCCGACCATGATTCGGGCGGCCGCCAAGAACCATCGCGACGTCTGGGTTGTGGTCGACCCGGCCGACTACCAGGCGGTCGGCGATGCCGTCGTAGCCCCGGCCGCCGATGACGCGCCGCTGCGTCGCCGGTTGGCCGCCAAGGTCTTCCGGCACATCAGTGCCTACGACGCGGCTGTCGCGGGATACCTGGAGAACGACGAGACCGCCGGACTCGACTTCTCGGTCTCGGCACCCGGAGGGCGGGCGCTGCGGTATGGGGAGAATCCCGACCAGGCGGCGTCGTTTCATCCGCTCGGGGATCGGTCCCACGGGGTGGCGGCCCTGGAGCAGCTGCACGGAAAGGAGCTGTCGTACAACAACTTCCTGGACCTCGACGGGGCTCTCCTCGCCCTGGCCCCGTTCGCCTACTCGCCCCAGCCGGCGGTCGCGATCGTAAAACACACGACGCCCTGTGGCCTGGCCGTGGCCGATCGACTGGCCGACGCCTATCAGCGAGCTCTCGCGTGCGATCCGGTCTCGGCCTTCGGGTCGGTGATCGCCATGAACCGGGTGGTCGATCTCGACACCGCCGAGGCCGCCGCCAAACTGTTCGTGGAGTGTATGGTCGCCCCCGGGTTCGACGACGATGCACTCGAGGTCCTTACGCGCAAGAAGAACGTACGCCTTCTCACACTACCTGGTATTCAGACTCCGCTCGACGCCGAGCCGACCGAGGGCGGTTGGTCGGGGGCGACGTCCGTCGTCAAGGCCACCGGCCGGATGCTGGCCGAGCACTCGCGCCGGCCGGAGGCTCGTGTGTTCCGCAGTGTGTATGGTGGTGTTCTCGTGCAGTCGCCTCCGGTGCCACCGTTTTTCGGCATCGCCGGAAACGACTGGACCGTCGCGACCCGACGGGAGCCGACACCCGAGGAGTGGAACGACCTCCGGTTTGCGTGGGCTGCCATTTTCGCCGTGAAGTCGAACGCCATTCTCCTCGCCGCCGGGGGCGCGACCCTCGGGATCGGGGCGGGGCAGATGAGTCGTGTCGATGCTTCGCGTATTGCCGTGCAGAAGGCGGCCGACGCCGGCCGAGACCTCACTGGATGTGTGCTCGCCTCCGACGCCTTCTTCCCCTTCCGTGACGGTGTCGATGCGGCGGCGGCGGCCGGCGTACGCGCGATCGTCCAGCCGGGTGGTTCCATACGCGATGAAGAGGTGGTCGACGCGGCGAATGAGCACGGGATTGCGATGGTCTTCACGGCCCGTCGGTTGTTCCGGCATTGAGCCGTCCGGGCAGGAAGACCTTCGACCGTTCCATCGTAGAGGGACCCATTCCCGGAGCGGTTTGGAAGCTCGCTTGGCCCACAATGCTCCAGAATGTGGTCGGGGGCATGCAGGGTATCGTCGACCATGCCATGGTCGGGCACTACGTGGGGTTCACCGGCAATGCCGCGATCGGGGTGTCGTGGCAGATCTTTCTCGTCGTGGTCGTCTTCATCACGTCGCTGTTCACCGGAATGGGCGTGCTCGTGGCTCGGTTCACCGGAGCCAATGATCACGACAACGTCAACCGAGCGGTCTATCAGGCCTTCCTGACCGCGCTGTTCCTCACGGTCTTCGTGATGGCTCCCATCGGCTGGTTCGTGGCGCCGGGGTTGTTGGAGCTCATCAATGCGCAGCCGTCGGTTCAGGCCGAAGCGCTTCCGTACCTCCGCATCATGTTCATGTTCAGCTTCGGCATGATGATGTTCTTCATGCTCGGAGGGGCGCTGCGATCGGCCGGTGACGCCCGGACGCCGCTCCGGCTGGGGATCGCGATGACGATCCTCAACATCGTCTTGAACGTGGTTCTGATCGCGGGCATCGGACCGATTCCGGCGTTCGGCACGACCGGCGCCGCGATGGGGACGGTGATCGCGGGTGGAGTGGTCAGCCTCTACGCCCTCTTCCGGCTCTTCGGCGGAGGCTGGGTGGTGCAGTTCGACCGTGCCATGGGGTGGCGTCCGGACCTCAAGGTGATTCGGGAGCTCTTCCGGTTCGGGCTGCCCACGGGAGTTCAGGGTGTGGCGATGAATGTCGCCGGCGTGCTCCTTCTGCGGTTCGTGGGATCGCTGGATCTGAGTGCGGAGGCTCAGGCCGTGTACTCCGTGGGCTACGGTCAGCTCTTCTCGCTGATCACCTGGACCTCCGTCGGACTGCTGGGCGCCACCGCGGCCGTGGCCGGCCAGAATCTGGGAGCCGGGAAGCCTGAACGGTCGGTGGAGGGGGTGAAGGTTGCCGGCAGGATCGGCGTCGCGGTGGCCGTCCTGGTCGGTGCGATCTTTCTGCTCATTCCGCGTACGCTGTTCGGCGTCTTCGGCATGGACGATCCGGTCGTGCTCGGACTCGGCATCGAACTGCTTCGCTACCTCAGCATCTCGGGCCTCTTCATCACGGTGGCCCTGACCTACACCGGAGGCCTGCAGGGCACGGGAGACACGAGGAGCCCGCTCTACATCTCCATCGTCTCGCAGTTGATCATTCCGTTGGGACTCTGCTGGATCATCGACACGTTCTCGACCCTCGACCCCGGTGACATCTGGCTCGCCATCGTGCTGGGCCACTTCACCCGGGCGACGCTGAGCGTGACGGTTTTTCGTCGCGGGGCATGGCGCGATATCGAGGTTCGGCTCCCCCGCTAGGTCACGTCTGCCTCATCGGCCCCAGGTCGCTTCGAGAACGCGATCCCAGTTTCCATGCCCGATGAGGTTCAACTCCCCGTCGTCGAATCCGACGTCGCGGAGGCCTGCGACCAACGCGGGCAGGGCAGCGGCGTCGGGAAGGTCATCCGGCATCGTGGCTCCGTCGAAGTCGGAGCCCAGGGCGACGTGCCGCACACCGATACGGTCGGCGACGTAGCGCGCGTGGCGGGCGATCTCCGATACGGAGGTCGGGGCGGTCCAGTCTCCGTCGGCGCGAAGGAATCCCTTGTGGAAGTTGATGCCGACCACGCCGTCGCTTCTCGCGAGCGCGTCGAGCTGCGCGTCGGTCAGATTCCGCGGTGACGGGCTGAGCGCAAAGACGCAGGAGTGTGTGGCGATCAGTGGCGCCGACGAGATCGCGGCTACGTCCCAGAAGCCCGCTTCGTTGAGATGGGAAAGGTCGACGACCACCCCCAGTTCATTGCACCGCCGCACGAGACGTCGGCCGGCCCCCGTCAGGCCGGGGCCCGTGTCGGGGCTGCGCGGAAAGTCGAAGGGAACCCCGTGGGCGAAGGCGTTGTCGCGGCTCCATACCAGCCCGAGCGACCGGAGCCCGGCGGCCACCAGGACATCCAGGGCCTCGAGCCGCGTGTCGAGGCACTCGGCGCCCTCGATGTGGAGAATCATCGCCAGGCGCCCCTCGTCCCGGCACCGGCGCACGTCGGCCGCAGTCCGGACGATCTCGAGGGCCCCCTCCGACTCGGCGACCAGGCGAAGGAGGCCCGACGTGACCTGCACGACGTGCCGGAGCGCAGTCGCGCGGCTCAGTCGCCCCGGCGGGGCCACCGAAAAGCCGCCTTCGATCACCGCGCCGTCGGCGTCGTGAAGAGGGGCCAGTCTCTTCGTCCACCCTCGAGAAGCGGTGAAGATGGCGAAGAACCCCCCCACCAGCCGGCCGGCGCGAGCTCGATCGAGGTCGATATGCCCACTCTCTCTGCCGTCGAGGAACGTGCGAAGGGAACGCCCCTCGATCGTTTGAATGCGCGTGAGCGTGTCGTTGTGGCCGTCGAAAATGGAAACCGGGTGCGACATGCGGTACGGGTCGCTGGAAGGGGTGGAAGTGGCGAGCCAGAGAATAGTCGTCCGGCTGACAGAGTGCGACGGCACAGCTGTTGCATTCTTGAGACAATCGTAGGCGCCAAGCTACAGAAGTTCGGTGTCCTGCGACCTGACGGAATCCCATAAGATGTTGTTACACAACACTATAGTGCTGTTGTTGCAAAATGGGACCAGCCCTTGCCCTTAGATGAGGCAAATGAAAAGACCCCTCCATCACCTGGCCCCGACCGTGACCACTACCACGTATACTCTGGCTCAGCCCGTGACCACCGTCGAATCGCGTCCCCGCACGAACGGATCCGTCGAGAACCGGATGGTTCGTCTGCTCAACGTGCTGGTCGCCGCCGTCGGATTGGTGATCCTTGCGCCGGTGATGGGGATCATCGCCACGCTGGTCAAGCTGTCGTCTCCCGGGCCGGTGTTCTACACCCAGCCCCGAGTGGGTATCGATCGGCGGACGGGTCGCCCCACGGCGGAGCAGCTCGCTCGGCGCAAGCACGACGCGGGCGGGCGGGTCTTCAAGATCTACAAGTTCCGTACGATGTCGGCCGATTCGGACCGGGCGGGGCAGGTGTGGGCCTCGGA
>CBDUEZ010000242.1:0-6747 GCA_965366355.1 uncultured bacterium | reverse complement strand
CGTAGTGGTGTCCACCGCCCACGTCGATGTTGAAGACCGGAAACCGAGTGGGCTCGAAGAGGGGCGGGTCGGTCGGAGCGGTCCAGGCGACGACCTGACGCTCCACACGAAGCGGCGGCGCCGACTCGCCGAGAAGATCCGACGTCCAGGCGCCTGCGGTGAGCACCAGGCAGTCGGCGAGTACGTCGGGTGCGGCGTCGACGTGAATGCGCACGCCCGAACCCTCACGCTCCCATCCCCGCACCTGGACGCCGGTTCGGAGCACGGCCCCCATGGCTTCGGCCATGCGAGCGTGCGCTTCGATCGCGCCTTCGGGATCGAGGCTGCCGGCGTCGCGCTGGAGCACGAAGCGGTGACCGCGGGGCATCCCGAAGGCCGGGAAGCGCTCTCGGAGTTCGACGCCGGTCAAGACCTCGTGGGCCAGCCCATGCTCGCGGCAGGATTCGAGGGATCCGTAAAAGATCGGGTCGTCCTCGAGGCCGCCGTCGAGCCCCCCGGTTCGGGTGAAAAGGCGTTCGCCACTTTCTCGCTCCAGGGCGTGCCAGAGTTCGAGGGACCGCCGCGCGAGAGGCACATACCGGGGATCTTCGAAGTAGGCCAGCCGCAGAATCCGGGACTCGCCATGCGAGGACCCTCGATCGTGGGCGATGTCGAACCGTTCGAGGCCCAACACCCGCAGGCCCGCGCTCGCGAGGTGATAGAGGGCCGCCGATCCGATCCCGCCGACGCCGACCACGGCGACGTCGTAGCGCTCGCCCGCATCCTCGCCGCGGTTCATGGCCGTCTCGGCCCGCCCCACACGAGCGGACGAAGGTCGAGGAGCGGCGAAAGTTCTCCGCCGGCGAGTGCCGCCGACAGGTCGCTCACGGGGCCGGACAGCACGCCGTTCACCTCGTCGAGCACCGAGGCGAGTGCCACCTCGGAGGCCGTGATCGCCTGGCGTTCGAGTGGAGTGATCGGACCGGTGCCCGACCTCAGCATCGACCCGGCTCCGCCGATCGGGTCGGCCACGGTCTCCCCACCACAGATTCCCTGACAGGTCGGTCCGAGGAACAGCCTGCGCTGAAGGGCCTCGAGCTGAGTATCGAGGGCCGCCACGCGAGCGGTGAGGTCGGCATCCGCGAGTCGACCGCGAATTCGACCCAGCGCCGCCCTCAGGTCGCTCAAGCGCCGCTCGGCCCGATCACTCACCTCGTTCCGTTCCCCGGCCTCCCTGAGGGCGGCCAGCCGGTCGCGGGCCGCTCGCAAATCGGGCGCCGGAAGGCGTGGATCGGAATCCACCACCAGGTCACCCTCGGCGACGGCCCCGTTGATTCGCACGGCCGCAAGGTAGCGCCCCGGGAGCACCTCGACGCCGTCGACCAGCCCCGTCGCCGCTTCGGGATCGATGGCCCGGAGGTCCCAGACGACACGATTCAGCCCCGGTCGCACCGAGGTCGCAAGCACGGCCACCCGGCCGCCGGTCTCGGTGCGGATTTCGACATCGGCCGAGGCTCCCGCGCCCGAGCCGGCCCAGAAGGTCAGGAGGGCGCCGTACGGGCGCGTCGCGCCCTGCCACATCGCCATGCCGGTCGACCGGTATCCGATGCCCTCGGCGACTTCATGCAGGTAACTTCGGGGCGCGTCGAACAGGTGCACGCCCTCGTCGAGAAGCGAGGTCTGCGCCGCGATCTCCCGGAGTGCATGAATCGCGTCGACGACCCAGACGCCCCGGCCGTGCGTGCCCAGGACCAGGTCGCCGTCGCGGGCGTGCACCTCCAGATCGCGGATCGGCACCGCCGGAACGTGTGGGACTCGCGCCCAGCTCTCTCCCCGGTCGAGCGACATCCACAGGCCGAACTCGCTGCCCGCGAACACGAGGTTGGGTTCGATCGGGTCCTGCTCCACGGCATGGAGAAAGCCTTCGATTTCGTGGCCGAGGCGTCTCCAGGAGTTGCCGGCATCGTCGGTGCGAAAGAGGTATGCCGATCCGTCGCCACGCCGATGTTCGTCGAACACCACCCAGGCCGACTCGGCGTCGTGGGGTGACGGCTCGATATCGGCGACCCACCCGGTGGCCGGGGCCCCGGTCATCGATCCGATCGTGTTCGTCCAGGTCGTCCCACCGTCGCGGGTGAGGTGCACGTTCCCGTCGTCGGAGCCCGCCCAGATCACGCCGGATTCGACGGGGCTCGGCGAGATGTCGATGAGCGTGGTGTGGTTCTCCGCCCCCGTCGCGTCGAGCGTCAACCCGCCGCTGACGTCCTGACGCTGTTTCTCGGGGTCGTTGGTGGTGAGGTCGGGCGATATGGTCTCCCAGCTTGCGCCGCGGTCCCTGGTGCGATGTACGAACTGACTTCCCAGGTAGAGAGTCGAGGGGTCGAGGGGGTCGAGGGCGAGGGCCGCATTCCAGTTGAACCGAAGGGGTGGCCCCTCGCCTCGCACCGGTCGGATGCCGACCCGAGCACCGTTCGAACGGTCGAAGCGCTGCAGATTGCCACCCTGCGACATCGAGTAGCCGAATCGGGGGTCGGTCGGGTCGTCGAGCACCGAGAAGCCATCGCCCCCGCCCACCCTGCGCCAGTGCGCGTTGAAGATGCCCTTCGTCTCCCAGACGTCACTGGGACCGTACCACGAGCCGTTGTCCTGCAGTCCGCCGTAGACGTTGAACGGTACCGCGTCGTCGAGCGAGATGTGGTAGAACTGCGCGAGCGTGAGATTCTCGACGAACCGCCAGTTGTTGCCACCATCGTACGAGATCCCGATTCCTCCGTCGTTGCCCATGATCATGTGTCGTCCGTCGGCGGGATCGATCCACAGTTCGTGGACGTCACCATGCAGGATCCCCGACGACACCACGGTACGGAAGGTGCGGCCCTGGTCGTGACTCACCTGCATCGACGAGTGGAGGGAATAGAGGCGATCGGGGTTCGCCGGATCGACGCGCAGATCGGCGTAGTAGAACGGGCGCGGATTCACGTTCGGGCGATCGGTGACGACCTCGAAGGTGCGTCCACCGTTCTCGGAGCGAAGCAGCACGTTTTTGGTGGCTTCGACGAGGGCGTAGACGATCTCGGGGTTCGAGGGGGCGATGGCGAGGCCGATTCGGCCGAGATCGCCCTCGGGCATGCCGTGCTCGGCTTCGAGGCGCTGCCAGGAGTCGCCCCCGTCGTGCGTCATGTAGAGCCCACTGCCCGGGCCCCCCGACCGAAAGAAGTCCGGGGTTCGCCGAAAGTCCCAGAGCGCGGCGAGCAGCTTGTTCGGGTTCGATGGGTCGAGAACGAGGTCGGCGACCCCGGTACCCTCGTCGACGTAGAGCACCCGCTCCCACGAGTCGCCGCCGTCGGTCGTGCGATAGACGCCTCGCACGGAGCCGTCGCTCCAGGCCGGTCCCATGACCCCCACCCAGACCACGTCCGGATCGGTGGGATGGGTCAGGATCCGGTGAATGCGCTCGCTCCCCTCGAGGCCCACGCGCTCCCAGCTGTCTCCGCCGTCCCGAGACCGGAAGAGTCCGTCGCCGACCCCCGCGCTGTTGCGAGGATTGCCTTCTCCCGTGCCCACCCACACGAGATCGGGATTGGGTTGGAAGATGGCCAGAGCCCCCACGCCGAGAACGGGTTGGTCGTCGAAGACGGGGTCCCAGGTGACTCCGCCGTCGAGAGATCTGAACACCCCGCCTGTGGCCGCGCCCACGAAGATGCGCGTCGGGTCGTCGTGCACCACGGCGACGGCGGCCACGCGACCGCTCATACCCGCAGGCCCGATGTTGCGCGCGGCGAGAGCGTCCAGGCCCGGAACCGATTGAGACGCGAGCGCGAGCGGCCACGAAAGGAGAGCACACAAGACGGCGACGACGGGGAATCGCATGTTCGAGTTCGTTCGAGGATCAGACCTTCGCAGGGCGGGGCAAACTAGGGACGGCCGTTGACCCACGCCATGCGGGCTTGCACCCCCCGTCGACCCCGCCCCACCTTGGAACCATGAGCTCCGTCCCGTCGCGGGAAGTCCGCGTGCCCAGAAGAGCGCTCGGCTTCTCGTTGACCGCCCTCAGCGCGCCGATTCTCGCCGCCTTTTTCGCGCCCGAGAGCCTCGGGAACTACTCGGCCCTCTTGTGGCTCAGCGCGCTGCTCCCGGGCTTCCTGCTGGCCTACTACCGGGGCTGGCGCGGCGTCGCGACGTCGCTCGCCCTCGGAATGGCGACGCTGTCGCTCACTCAGGCTGTCGCGAGTCTTTTCGGCCGTTCTCCGCCCGACCTCCTTCTGGGGGTGGTCACGGTCTATCTCGCGATCAGTCTGGCCATCGGGTGGCTTGCGGAGCAGCTGCATCGCGACCGGGCGGAGGTTGCCGACATGGCCTTCACCGACCTCCTCACGGGTCTGCCGAATCGCCGCCACGCCGACATTTTTCTTCGCGACGAATTCGCCGCGGCTCAGAGGGGGCGCCGCGTCGCCGTGGTGTTGTTCGACCTCGACGACTTCAAGGGCTACAACGATACCCACGGGCACAGCGCGGGTGACGAGGCGCTCCGCACCTTCGGCCGCGTGTTGAAGGACAACACGCGACGGATGAATCTCGGCGCGCGCTACGGGGGCGAGGAGTTCGTGGCCGTGCTGGCCGGTTCGAATCCTGAGGGCGCGGTGGTCTTCGCCAATCGGGTTCGGGTGGCGCTCGAGAACGAAGGTCTGGGCAACCCGCCCCTCACCGTGAGCGCGGGCATCGCGCTTTTCGACGAGGGCGTGCTCGACCCGGCCGAGCTGATGCGGGCCGCCGACGGGGCGCTGTACGAGGCCAAGCGGGCGGGGCGCAACCAGGTCAAGGTGGCGGGCGGGATTCCCGAGCGCTCCCCGTCGGGACCCGCACCGAGGCGGCCGGCCAACCGGGCGCCCGCGTCGAGCCCCGTGCCTCCGGTCTCGGGGGGCGCGACGAAAGGGGCGGTCCTCGTGGTCGATCCGGATTCCGAACTGCCGGCGCTCGTCTCCGAACTGATGGCGGGGCGTGGATTCGAGGTCGTGGCGGCCGACAGCGCTGCGGGTGCGATTCAACGGCTGACCCGCGACTTCGATGTGCTGGTCACCGACATGCATCTGCCCGGTGGGTCGGGTCAGGAGGTGGTGCGCGTGGCCCGGTCCCGGTGGCCCCGCCTGCAGATTCTCTCCCTGACCGCGCTCCAGGATGCGCGAATGGCCGCCGAAGCCGTTCACGCCGGGGCGGATCGAACGCTGTTCAAACCCTTCGACCGGGCCCAGCTCGACGAGCACCTCACCCACATGTTGCGCGATCGGGCCTCGGTTCTCGAAAACGCCGCCGATGCTCGCCCGCTCAGCGCCGAGGGCCGCACCCGCGCCGCCGAGACGAGGGCGGCGGTACTGAGGGGTGTGCGCGCCATCGTCGCGGCCGTGGAGGCGCGGGACCCCTTCACGCGGGGGCACGGAGACGGGGTGGCGGTCCACGCCCTTCGGTTGGCGGCGTTGGCCGAGGCCGCGTCGGGAGTG
Source organism: uncultured bacterium (assembly GCA_965366355.1). Classification (GTDB taxonomy): domain Bacteria; phylum Gemmatimonadota; class Gemmatimonadetes; order Longimicrobiales; family Gaopeijiaceae; genus Gaopeijia. The sequence continues at coordinate 1,273 of CBDUEZ010000242.1, read as the reverse complement.
AGCCTGAATCCCGACTCGTTGAGAATCGCCTGTGAGATTCACGACGTGGGCAAGATCGCGGTGCCGGATCAGATCTTGAACAAGGCGGGGCTGCTCACACCGGAGGAGCATGCCGTCGTGCAGTCGCATGCGCGAACCGGCCGCCGCCTTCTCGAGCCGCTGATCGACGACGACGTCGTTCTGGATGGCGTGGCATGGCACCACGAATGGTGGGACGGCACGGGCTACCCCGATGGTCTGGTCGGCACGGAAATCCCGTTGGCGGCCCGTATCATCGCCGTGGCTGATGTGATCGACGCCCTGGCCCACCCGCGCGCATTTCGCGAGGCGTGGTCGTGGACCGACATCGTCGAGTACCTCCGGGAGCATCGAGGTCGGCGGTTTGATCCCACGTTGATCGATCTCGTCGTGCAACACCGGGGCGATTTCGATCCCGGAGCGGTCGCCGCGGCGTCAGCGGGACGTGAGATCTAACCAGCGTTGACGGGCTTCGGCCACCGCCCGCTCGCGGTCGCGCTCAAGCAGGAATCCCTCGCCGACGAGGGTCTCGACGGCGGCGCGAACCCGGGCGAGGAAGCCGGCCTCGCTGCCATAGAGATGTTGAATCGTCGGGCGATCGTCACCCGTCGCCGCGCGCTCTTCGGGCGTGAGTGGAAGCGGGACGATTCGACCGGAGCCCCACGGCAGGTACGTGGCCAACGGAACCCGCACATCGATCGGTCGAATGCCGCCCATCTCGTTGCCGACTCCGTCGACCTGCGGCACCTGGGCCGGAAACGCGAGATCGAGGGTGGGCGGTTCTCGGTCGACGATGCCGTCGCTCGAGAAGCGCGGCCCGTATCCGGCGCGATACACGGGTCGCACCCCGGCACCGGAGTCCCGCGCCACCGCCGAGGGATACGCGACCCCCTGCGACGAGACCAGCGTGCCCTCCCCGACGGCCGGCAGGCGCGACGGTGGCGGCTCGACGCCATCGGCGATCCAGGCCGTCATGGCCACGGCGAGCGCCCGCATCGTTCCCATGTGGTCGACGCCCGACATCCCCGGAACGGAGTCCAGCAGACGAGCCGCCGACGTCAGGTGGTACCCCCGGTGCTCGACGCCCGGCGCGAGGTCGCGGAGGCCATCGACCGAGGTGTGCGTGAGAGCCGCCCCGTGGAGCCGGTAGTCCGAGCCGAGGTGAGTCGTGAAGGTGCGTGGCACGAAGGGAGCGTCGAGGGCGTCCAACAGTCCCTCGTTCAAGCCGGTGACCGGGTCGAACTGCACGGCCAGA
>CBDUEZ010000241.1:0-6797 GCA_965366355.1 uncultured bacterium | reverse complement strand
CACATTCATCTCCTTGAAGAAGATGAGCCCGTGGCACGCGCGGATTCTCGGATCGGCGTTGGTATAGAAGTAGTCCTTGCCCAGCAGATACTGGATCGTCTCGAGCTGCTCGACCCAGATTCTGCGGGCGAGGGTACTGAACTTGCCGTCGTGCTCGTAGCTCGGAAACGAGGCGTTGACCTGGCTCAGGTAGCAGTCGCTGAACGACTTGTCGAGCACATCCATGCCGTTCAGGCTCACCGGCACGATCACGTTGGCGTCACTGGGCGCGAACCGGAACCAGACGTTGCGGTAGCCCCAGATGCGCAGCTCGCTCAGGTCTTCTTCCTCGCTCCACAGCCGCACGGCGTCGGCGATGGCCTGCAGCACCTTGTAGTGTGTGTCGGGACCACTGCCCTCGGGATCGAGGGCCAGGCTGATGACCGTCGGCCGTTCCTTCCGGAACTCATCGAGAATGGGCGCGACGTCGCGATCCCGGTTCGGATTTTCGGTGAAGAGGTCGCCGGTATAGAAGCCGAGTCTGAGGTGGCGCACGTTCTTGACCTGCACCCCCGAGTGGGCCCAGACGAGTTCTTCCTCGAACTCCCGTACCATGCCCTTCAACTTCTGGATCGGGGGAGGGTTCTTCTGGCCGTCGTAGCTGTCGGCGATGGTCGCCAATATGGCGTCGATGGTGTCTCGGAGTTGCTCCTTGTCGTGCACCTCCCAGATGCTCACGATCGCACGCACCACGCGGTGGCACAGACCCCGCTCGCGGCCGTCCGGGTCTTCGGCGGCCACATTCATGAGGAAGTGGTAGACATCCTTGTCCCACTTGTGCTTGTAGCCCGACTCGAAGAAGTCGGGGTACTCCACCATCTGAATGCGCCCCTCGTCGAGGAGCCTGCGGGTGCTGACCAACGTCTCGGTGATGAAATCGTTGGTGACGGCGGTGAACCCGGAGGTCAGCACCGAGAACAACACGCGGTTGCTCTTCGTGCGCAGCGTTCGGGAGATATGCGGCTGAAGGCCGAGCTGGATGTCGTCGTGGTGCGGTCCGGTGTGGTAGAAGGTCTGATCTTCTTCGGGTCGCAGCCCCTTTTGGATCCGGGCCTTGATCGAGGCCATCACCCCCTCGACCGTGTCGAGCGACAGATCGGGAATCAAGCTGCAGTACGGGTCGGACCGCAGATCGGACAGGTCGAGATTCGGGCCGTATTTGTTGATCCGGCGGCACAGATCGATCACGGCCCGCTCGGTCTTCTCGGGCGTCCACGGTCCGCTGCGATAGTACCTCTCGAGGCTGTCCTGCAGCTTCGCACCGGCGCTCTTCGTGATGTAGAACCGACTGTTCGGCAGGCGTTGCAGGACGGTCGCGGGATACAGGACCGACGGCTCCGCTTCCAGCGCGTTCTTCACCACCCCGGCCTTGGCTTCACCGGCGGCGAAGATCACGGCCACGGCGTTCTTGTTGTGCGTGATGGTATCCAGACCGATGGTGATCACCAGGCGGTTCTTGGAGACCTCGATCCCGCCGAGATCGCCGGCCGCCTGGGCCTGGGTCTCGAAGTTGGTTTCGGTCAGACGTGTGGTCGAGAAGTGGTCGGAGCCGCGGGTGTTGAAGGCGATGTGGCCATCGGGGCCGATGCCCCCCAGGAAGAAGCCGATGCCGCCCTTCTCGCGAATGGCCCGCTCGTACTCCACGCACCAATCGTCGATCTTGAAGATCGACTCCTGCTGCTCCCGTTCCTTCGAGGTCGTGGCCGACCGATAGCGCAGCGACAGATCGACGGTGTGGTCGGGAAAAACCTCGGAGAAGTGCCTCCCGTCGGCGAGGGGAATCTCGTCGCAGTTGATCAGGAGCGCCCGCGCGGGATCGAGCCCGAAGCCCTGGATGTAGTACTCGCTCACGTAGTGGTAGAAACTGTTCGCCTGCGTGGCGCGAATGGGGTAGAACTCGTCGATCTGAACGAACGACAGGTTGCTCAGCTCCGGCCTCGAGGCCACCTGCAGCCCGTGTTCATCGCGGATCGAGCGGCCCTTCTCGGTGTCCCAGTTCTCGAGCAGGTACTGGGTCCAGCGAATGAAGTGCTCTGGCGTCTTGCCGGTCGGGAGGCTGACGACCCCTTCCGGGTTTTCGGCCACCCACTCCAGAAAGCGCAGGGCGGCGAACTTGCCGAGCTCCGGAAAGTTCTCCACCGGGATGTACGGGATCCGAGTCGACGTATCCTGGAGACCTGATTTCCCAAAGAAGTGCTGTTCTACCGGTGTGAAAGCCGTCGGGCTCATGGCGATGGTCGTGATGTGGGTGGAGTGGGGACTGCTCCTTCAAGGGTAAGAGATCGGAGGAGGGCGTACAGGCCCCTCGAGCGGAGGCCCGAGGGAGTTCCGACGTCGCCAGCAGAGCTACTGGCTTGGGCGTGTGATCGGTGCAAGCCGGTGATGACTCGTCCTGACCTTCTTCGGCCGAACGATCGCCAGCAGGGCCCGGTGCTCGAGTTCTCCAATCCTCGACTCTTCTATTCCGCCAGAGTCGCTCCGCACACGGAGCAATAGGCGGCGGTTGAACTGTCCGCCTCATGGCCGCAGCGGTGGCATCGGTGGCCGCCATTCTGCTTTCCGGGGCGACCCGCGATCTCTGCGGTCACGATCCCCGTGGGTACGGCGATGATCCCGTAGCCCAGGACCATCAGGGCCGCCGCGAGGGCCTGGCCGATCGGGGACTGTGGAGTGATGTCACCGAAGCCGACCGTGGTCAGGGTGACGATGCTCCAATAGACGCCACGCGGGATGCTCGTGAAGCCCGCCTCGGGGCCTTCGATCAGATACATCACCGAACCGGCCACGACCGCCATGCTGAGCACGTAGACGAGGAATACCGTGATCTTCACACGGCTCGCCTTGAGGGCGTCTACGAGCACCTGCGCCTCGCCCACGTACCTGGCCAGCTTGAGGACCCGGAAGGCCCTCGCGACGCGAAGCACCCGAATGACCATCAGCACCTGCCCACCCGGCAGCAGAAGACTGAGGTAGGTCGGGACGACGGCCAGCAGGTCGATCACCCCGAAGAAGCTGAAGGCGTACCGAGCCGGACGATCGACCGTCCACAAACGGGCGATGTACTCGAGGGTGAACAACAGCGTGAAGAGCCACTCCAGGACCGCCAGAGTGGTCCCATACTCTGCCCGCACCGGTACGACCGACTCGAGCATCAAGACCAGAATGCTCGCAATGATGGTCAGAATCAGAGCACCATCGAAGATCTTGCCCGCCAGAGTCGTGTGGTCGAAGAGTATGTGGAACAGGACCGCTCGGTCCGACCCGGCCCGGCCGGCCGGTCGAAGGGGCACGGGCGCTTCCCGTTCCTTCAGCTCCCCACGAGCTCCGTCGTCTTCACTTCGAAGTCCCCACCGGACGAGGACGTTGAAGACGCTTCGCTGGATGCGGCGGCCGAGCAGTCGCAACACCGCCGTGCCCCGCAGTTCGACCCGCGCTCGCTCGGCCTGCAGTCGGGCTTCGATCGACCGGGCGCTCGACAACTGTGATCCGAGTCGCTCGACCAGCGCTGCGAAGTCGTCCCGGAAAGCCTGGAGGGTCTCGCCCTCGATGGCCTGACGGGTCTCCAGGGCGCGGTCGATCGCGGCGAGGGCCTTCTCGATGCCGCGGCTCGCCACCTCGAGAGACCCACGGACCGGTGAGGCGGCGCCACTCCGTCGTTCGCTGCGGCTCTCCTCCATCACGGTGTCGACCGCCGCCTCGAATCGGAGTTCGAGGGCCTCCCGGACCTCCTGAACGACCTGAGCCGCCTGTTGGGTCGCCTCGTCACAGCGCTCCCCAAGGGCCAGGATGCTGGGGCGCAATGTTCGCTCCACGGCGCCGGTGGCGATGAGCCGGAACTCGTGACTCGTGGGTTCCGGATATGCCTTGGGTGAGCGGTCGGGGCCCGGGAGCTCTTCGGGGTCGATGACCTGGAAACTCTCGGGCAGAGCCTGCAGCTGTTGCTCGACCGAATCGTCGAACCGTTTCAGGTGCTGGTTGAGCGTCCGGGCTTCCATCGACCGGCGAAGTCCGGCGAGGGCATGGCGGCGCAGCTCGGCCGAGACCGACTCGCTGATATCGACCAGGCCGTCTTCGATGACGTTGCTCTCGGCGCCCGCGAGCGCCGCGATCTTTCGCCCGGCCTCCTGCACGACATCCCGGGCCCGCTGGAGAGGCTGGCCCACCACCTCGTCCAGGGCGGCGTCGAAGTCGCGCGCGAATTCCTCGGAATCGGTGCGGACGGTGACCCGGAGTTTCTCGACTGAATCCGCGCGGCGCTGGTATTCCACGACCGAATCGGCCAGGCCCCGCCACGATCCGACGGCCTCGGTGGTCTGGGCGCGGGCCCGATCCGCTCGTTCGTGCAGACCGGACGGCCGCCTCTTTCCGGCGGGCAGGCTGGCGGTCCCCACTTCGGCCAACTCGCGCCGCAGAATGTTGAAGCGTCGCTCGATGACGGGCACCAGCTCGGCCATGGCGTCGGCGTGGTCCAGCGCCTGCGGCTCCGCGGCCCTCGCCTCCGGGTCCTTCCTGGGCGTTTCCCGACCGGTCGCCTCCCGCGCCGCCCTCAGTCCGTCTCTGAGAACCAGGGCCGGTTGGGCGGCGAGCGTGGCCACGACAGGACGAAGGTCGACGGCGAGCGCGTTATCGATGTGGTAGAGCGCCATGGCCCGTACGGGGACGGAGCGATAGAGCTCGGGATCGGTGCCGGAAAGACGCTTCAGCACCCTCCGAAAGCGCCGCCCTCGCTTCGCCCAGCGCTCCGAGCCCGTGTCCCATCGAGCCTTTTCGAACCACTTGTCTTCGAGCGGCACCCCTACCTGTCGCGGGGCCGCCAATGCCGCGGCATGCACGGTGCTCCAGAACCGCTGGGTGACGATGTTCATCTCCCGGGACCAACTCGTCTGAGCGAGCAGATCCTCCTTTCGGGCGCGGTCGTCGGTGGGCCACGACTTCACGGCCTGGCCAAGGTGAAGCGGCCCCTCGTTGGCGACCTTCGCCAACGCCTCGAGCCCCTCCATGACCTGCTTCTCCAGGGCGTCGATCGGGTCGGCGAGCTCGGTGGGGAGTCGACGAGCGGGGGCGGATTCGGCGTCGTCGTCCGGGCTCTCGTCGACCTCTTCTTTGTCCCGTGCGGTGCTCGGGATCTCGCCCGCGCGGCTGAGTGCCACCTTGAAGAGCACGGGCCCGACGAGGAGATGGATGGCGACGGTTCCCATCACCAGTGTGCGGATCTCGGCACCGAGGCCCGGCAGGTTGTTCTCGACGATGATGGAAAGGCCGATGACCACGCCCGCCTGTGACACGAACGAGAGCCAGGCGTATCGCCGGACGTTGTCGGGTTCGCCCGCGATTCGGGTCGCCGCGGCGGTGCCCACGTAGATGGCGACCAGGCGCACCCCGACCAGGGCGAGCGCGACCAGCAGCACCGACTGGAGGGCGCCCAGATCCAGGCCGGCCCCCGCGACCGAGAAGAAGACCACGTAGACCGGGAGCGCGACCTTCTCGACCAGATGCACGAAGTCGTGTCCGAGCGTCGAGAAGTTCTGCACCACGAAGCCCGCCACGATGAAAACGAGCAGCGCCTCGAGATGGAACTGATGCGCCATGGCCGTCATGGCGAAGGTGATGCCCACGACGAACAGCCACAGCTCGGCGTTTACAAAACGCATGTAGCCGATGATCAGGAGTCCCAGGATCGCCCCGGCCGCGAGGCTCAGTCCCAACTCGAAGGCGAGGTCGCCGAGAATCGCGATCTCGAAGCCGTGCCCGTCGGGCGAAAATGTGCGAGCCAACGCGATGGCCAGGGCCAGCATCACGACCATGACGATGTCTTTGGCGACGGCAACGCCCAGGGTCGTGTCGGCCAGCCGGCCCTTGGCGCCGGTCTCGCTGATCACCGCGATCGTTGCGGCGGGGGAGGTGCCCATCGCGAGCACCCCCAGGATCATCCCCACCGACAACACGAGCCCCGTCGGCTGATCGGCCAGGAACGGCAGGAAGGGCGCCAATGCGTAGACGGTCGCCATCACCGCTACGAGGATCAGCAGACCCTTGAGAAACACGATCCAGAACAGGCTCCTGGCGATTCGTTTGAGGCCGGGGAGGTGCATTTCTGCACCGGCACTCAGGGCGATCAGCCCGATGGCCAGATCGTTGACGACGCGGAGATCGGCCTCGACCGCACTCGAGAAGATGTTGAGGATCTGGGGCCCGAACAGCAGCCCCGTGACGATGTAGCCCGTGATCTTGGGGAGCTGCAGGTTGGCCGCCACCTGGCCCAGCGTGTAGGCGGCGAGGAGCACGAACCCGAACGTGGCGAGGGAAAGCGGATTGAGGGGTGCGTCGACCGTGACCTGAAGCGTCTGCAGGAGCGCCATCAGTCCCAGCAGAAGGGCGAGGACGACGAAGCGCCTCATGATTGCGCCTCGGCCGCCTTGGGCCGCGGAGCCAGTGCGGGCTCGGAGTCGATCAGTGTTCTGCGAATGCGGCCGGGGGCCATCACTTCCCAGACGAGAACCGAGACGAGCGCCGCCGAAACGAGTCCGTCTGCAACGGGACCGGAATAGACCTCACCGAAGTTGACGGCCATCGCGACGGCCAGCCCTCCGTGCGCCATGGTCCCGGCCCCCATCCAGGGCGTCACGTGCTCCCGGTGCTCGCCGTAGCGGAACGCGAGGGCGCCGCCCAGCGTCTTCCCGATCGGGCGCCCGAGCAGGCAGATGGCGACCATGCCCCACACGATCGGGTGGGTGAGGGCGGCCAGATTCCACGACGCC
>CBDUEZ010000240.1:0-6839 GCA_965366355.1 uncultured bacterium | reverse complement strand
TCCACACGAACCAGATGATCGAGTACGGCACCCAGGTGGTGGCGGGCGTGACCCCCGGCAAGGGCGGTCAGGTCTTCCAGGGCCCCAACGGGGTCGAGGTGCCCATCTTCAATGCGATGGACGAGGCGGTGGAGGCCACTCAGGCCAACACATCGGTCATCTATGTGCCCCCGGCATTCGCCGCCGGCGCCGTGATGGAGGCCGCCGACGCGGGTATCGACTTCATTGTGGCGATCACCGAGGGCATTCCCGTTCTCGACATGGCCCGCGCGCACGCGTTCGCGCGTGATTGCGGAGCCCGGGTGCTCGGGCCGAACTGCCCGGGGCTGATTTCTCCCGGAAAGGCCAAGGTCGGGATTCTACCGGGGCAGATCGTGACGCCCGGCCCGGTGGGGCTCGTCTCGCGCAGTGGTACACTGACCTACGAGGCGGTCCATCACCTTACGAACGCCGGTCTTGGCCAGACCACCTGTGTCGGGATCGGTGGTGACCCTCTGATCGGCACGAAGTTCATCGACTGCCTCGAGGCCTTCCGCGACGATCCCGACACCAAGGCCATCGTGATGATTGGTGAGATCGGCGGATCCGACGAGCAGGATGCCGCGGCGTATGTGAAGGAATACGTCGATGTGCCCGTGATCGGCTTCATCGCGGGGCAGACGGCGCCTCCTGGACGCCGGATGGGACACGCGGGCGCCATCATCAGCGGGTCTGCGGGTACCGCGGCCGAAAAGATGGAGGCCTTCGAGGCCAATGGTATCGCCGTTGCCCGGCGGCCGGTCGAGATCGCGGAGTTGGTTGCAGCCGCTCTGGCGGGATCTGCGGGTTCCTGACCTCGGTCCCCGCGATCACTCCATGAACCTCGCCGACTGCCTCGCCCCCGAGTCCATTCGTGTACCTCCCGAGGTACGGACGTTGGAAGAGGCTCTGTCGTCGTTGTTGGATACCCTGCTTGGCCCGGAGACGGATGTATCTCTCCGGGCCAAGCGGGCCCGCGATCTGGCCTTCGGGAGTCAGGGCGAGGTGGTGCGACTTCACGACGACGTCGTGATCGTGCTCGACGTCCAGGAGGGCGTCGCCCGGGCGCGCGCGGGGCTGGCGATCACCGACCGTCCGTTCGTGGTAACGGGGGAGGGCCCGGGTGACGACGGCACGGCGAAGGCCGTGTTTCTGTTTCTCCTGCCGGGCAAGCTCTCTGCGTTCAGGGGGCAGGCGGTTGCGACCCTCGGCCGCTGGGTTCGCGATGGCGATCACGCGGCGAAACTCGTGGCTGCCCGCACGCCCGCTGAGGTGCTCGCGCTCGACGGGTTGGCTCGGCTGGTCCTGTCCGACCGGCTCCGCGTCGATGCGGCGATGTCGGCGGTGACCTATCGGGTCTATCCGGAGACGCCGGCGGCCGAGGTTCTCGACCTGATGGTTCGCAGAGGTCTGCCGGCCGTGCCGGTCGTCGGAGAGGGTTATGAGGTGCTCGGCGTGATCACGGCCGGTGACGCACTGCGTCACCTTCTACCGCGGCATCGGGCGGGCGACGGCGATCCGTCGCTCGACGTCGAAGGGCGCACGGCCCGAGACGTGATGACGCGATCGGTATTGTGTGTCTCCGAGGATCAGTCGCTGACCGATGCCGCGGCGATGATGGTCAACCGAGATGTCGAGGAGATCCCGGTGGTCCGCGAGGGCGAGTTGGTCGGGCTCCTCACGAGGGAAGCGGTCCTCCGGGCCCTCCACGGGTCCTGAGATCGAAGACCGCACGTCCCTGTCCATTCCTACTCCAAGAAGACGAGAGATCGATATGAGTCGTACGCTAGCCATCATCAAGCCCGACGCCGTCTCTACCGGCAAGGCGGGAAAGATCCTGGCCCATCTGGAGGCTGCCGGCTTCACGGTTCGCGCGCTGCGCCTTGCCCGGCTGACCGCCGCGCAGGCCGGTGAGTTCTACGCGGTACATCGCGAGCGCCCGTTCTACGGCGAACTCGTCGAATTCATGACCTCTGGACCGTGCATGCCGATGATCCTCGAAGCCGACGGTGCGGTGCCCAAGTTGCGGGATGTCATCGGCGCCACCGATCCGGCCGAGGCGGCCGAGGGCACGGTGCGTAAGTTGTTTGCCGAGTCGAAGGGTCGGAACGCGATCCACGCCTCGGACTCCGACGACAATGCGGCTCGCGAGGCGGGGTTCTTCTTCGCCGAGTCCGACGTGCTCGCGATCCAGGGATGAACGGGAGCCGCCGCGGGTACGCCTCGCGGCGGCTCGCACGACCGGAGCGTTAGGGATGGTCGAACAGGTCGGAATTGTTGGCGGAGGCACGGCAGGCCGGGGGATCGCACGAGCACTCGCCCAGGCGGGCGTCGATGTGACCCTTCTCGAGGCGTCGGATCAACGATTGGCGGTTTCGCTGGAGAACCTGAGGGAGGGGATGGACCGCGACATCGGTCGTTGGGCCATCACCGAGGCGGAGCGAGACGCCGTCCTGGCTCGCGTCGCGGGGCGTGTCTCGCTCGAAGCGGTCCAGTCGATGCCGATCGTGATCGAGGCGATTCAGGAGAACCGACGCGACAAGGAGGAACTCCTTCGTCGCCTGGACCGGGTCTGTTTGCCCGACACGGTCATTCTCACCAATACCTCGACGCTGTCGATCACCGGGCTCGGCGACGTGCTGTCGCCCCGGCGCCGGCCCTTCTTCGTGGGGCTCCACTTCCTTCACCCGGTCACGCGGGTCACGGCTGTCGAGCTGGTGCGTGGCCGCGACACGGGCTCGAAGGCGGTCGACGTTGCTCGTGGCCTCGCAGAGCTGCTCGGCAAGGAGCTCATCGAGGCTGCGGAATACCCGGGCTACATCACCACCCGGCTGACCCTGGCGCTGATCAACGAGGCCGTCCATGCCCTCATGGAGGGGGTGGGCACGCGCGACGGAATCGACCGGGCGATGAAGCTCCGTTTCGGGTGGACCCATGGCCCCCTCGCTCTTGCCGACGAGATGGGCCTCGACTCGGTCGTGCGCGCGATGGAGTCCCTGTGGGGAGAACTGGGGCTCCCCCAATACCGGCCGTGCCCACTTCTTCGTCAGATGGTGACCCGCGGCTGGTTCGGCGAGAAGAGCGGGCGCGGCTTCTACCACTACGATGACGCGGGCACGCGCCTGAAAGACGACGCCCCGCTGGACCTCGGACGGCCTCGGCTCGCGATGCTCGACGACAAGGCCGACGCATGAAGGTGCTGGTCCTGAACTCGGGCTCGTCGTCGGTGAAGTACCAGGTCATCGATACCGCCACGGAGAGACCCCTCGTCGTGGGCGTCGTGGAGCGAATCGGAGCCGGGGGGGCTCTTCTGTCGCAGGAACGGGAGGCGGACGGGCATCGAATTCGTTCGTCTGCGGCCATTCTCGACCATCGTGATGCGATTCGAGCGATTCTCGACCTGATCGCCGATCCGGAGGCCGGCGCGGTCGAGTCGATGAACGAGATCGGGGCCGTAGGGCACCGCGTCGTGCACGGCGGCGAGGGATTCACCGAGGCGGTTCGCATCGATGAGCCCGTTCTCGAGAAGATCCGTGATTCCATCGCGCTCGCCCCGCTGCACAATCCCCACAATCTGGCCGGCATCATGGCGGCCCGGGAGCGGCTCCCGAACGTCATGCATGTGGCGGTGTTCGACACCGCCTTCCACGCCCAGATGCCGCCACACGCCTTCCACTATGCGCTCCCGTACGTGCTCTACCGGCGGTATCGTATTCGCCGGTACGGATTTCACGGCACCAGCCACCAACACGTGGCGGTTCGCGCCGCAGCCATGGTCGGCCGTCCCGTCGAGGACTTGAGAATCATTTCGGTGCACCTCGGCAACGGGGCATCGGCGTGTGCGATCCAGGGCGGTGTGTCGATCGATACCTCGATGGGATTTACTCCTCTCGAGGGACTCGTCATGGGTACTCGGTCGGGAGACCTCGACGCGGCGATCATTCTCCACGTGATGGGCCGGGAGGAACTGGGGGTGGCCGAGGCGACCGCGCTCCTGAACAAACACTCGGGACTGCAGGGCCTCAGCGGGGTCTCGTCCGACATGCGAGACCTCCTCGAGGAGGAGGCCGAGGGTTCGGCCCGTGCGGCCCTCGCCCTCGACGTGTACACCTACCGCGTGAGGAAGTACATTGGAGCCTACGCTGCGATCCTTGGTGGCATCGACGTGATCGGCTTCACCGGCGGGATCGGGCAGAACTCCGCCGCCATTCGCGAGCGCTGCCTGGCGGGGCTCGAATTCCTGGGGGTGGAGGTGGATCCCGTGACCAACGCCGCGCGCACCGGCGGAGAGGAGGGGCTGTTCCATCAGGGGACGGTGGCCCTCGCCGCCATTCGCGCCGGCGAGGAGCTCGTTATTGCGCTCGAGGCGGAGCGCCTGGCGGCCGTTGACCCTTCCGGCATGGCCGACTAGCTTTGCCAGCTATGCTCATGCTCGACCTACCCCGCCTCGAGCGGGAAGGGGCGTTGACGCTCGAGGCCTCGATTCCGAGTGATGATCCCCTGTGGGACGACAGTGGGCTGGTGTTCGACGACGGGATCGGTGTCGAGGTCCTTGCGTCGTTGGCAGGAACGGGCGAGTTCGTGGTGCGTGCGCAGGTCGACGGAAGTCGGCTCGCCGAGTGCCGCCGCTGCCTGGAGACGGTGCGGATTCCCGTGCGTCGGGATTTCGTGTGGGTCTTCGGCGAGCCCGAAGCAGACGAAGAGGAAGGCTCGGGCCTTCGCCCGGTCGCTGCCGATGCGGTTTCGATCGACCTTGGTAGCGTGTTGCGCGAAGAACTGATTCTGGATCTGGACCGGTGGGTGGTCTGTCGTCCAGACTGTAAGGGGCTGTGCCCCCACTGTGGTGGAAACCGAAACGAAACGATGTGTGATTGCAGTCCCGATGAGCCGGATCCCCGCTGGGATGCGCTCCGGGCTCTCGAGAGCGAGTGAGACGATATGGCCGTCCCAAAGAAGCGGACCAGCAAGCAGCGTAAGCGGAAGCGTCGGACCCATTACAAGGCCGAGACGCCGACCACGAACACGTGCCCGCGTTGCGGGGACCCCAAGCAGCCGCACCGGGTGTGCCCCGGGTGTGGGTACTATCGGGGTGAGGCCGTGATCGCAGTCGACGTCATCTGACCGCGGCGGATCCGTGCGCATCGCCCTCGATGCCATGGGTACGGATGCGGCCCCTGCCGTAGAGGTAGAGGGGGCGCTCCGTGCGCTGAAGGAGTCGGATGACGACATCGAGATCGTCCTCGTGGGCGACCCGGATCTGATCCGGGCCGAACTGGAGCGGCACGGTGCAACCGAGTCCGACCGTCTGCGAATCCATCCGGCTTCGCAGCGCGTGAGTTCCGGCGACTCCCCGGCGACGGTGCTTCGCAAGAAGCCCGACTCGTCGATCGTCGTCGGTCTGCGGCTGCACAAGGAGGGCGAGGTCGATGCCTTCGTCAGCGCGGGATCGACCGGTGCCGTCATGGCCGCCTCCCTGTTCGTGCTTCGGCCCCTACCTGGGGTCGAACGGCCGTCCGTCGGGGCCTTCTTTCCGACCCGCAGGGCCCCGATTTTGCTGCTCGACGCCGGCACCAACGTCGACTGCAAACCGCGCCATCTCGTTCAGTTCGCCCACCTCGGCCGGGTCTACATGGCCGACGTGCTCGGATTGGAGTCCCCCCGAATCGGGCTTCTCAACATCGGGGAAGAGCCCGAAAAGGGCGACGAGTTGGCCCAGGAGACCCATCGGCTGCTTGCCGACGATCCCGGAATCAACTTCGTCGGCAACATCGAGGGCCGGGAGATTCTGGAGGGGTCGTGTGACGTCCTGGTGGCCGACGGCTTTGCCGGCAACGTGTTGCTCAAGTTCTACGAGTCGGTGGCCCATTTTGTCGTGGGGCTGGTCGAAGCCGAGCTCGACCGGGCCGGGGAGCACGCCCCTCTGGATTCCGTGACCCGCCTCCTCGACTATTCCGAATATGGTGGGGCCCCGCTCCTCGGCGTGAACGGTGTGACGATCATCTGCCACGGCGGTTCTCCACCCAAGGCAATTCGCAACGCCATCCGCGTGGCCGCTCAGGCCGTCCGGAGCGACATGGTGGCCGACATGGCCGCCGAACTCGACTCTGACCGTTCGACTCCGGAGACCACCCCATGACGCCCCCGACCCCCATCGTCGAGATCGCCGCCACCGGCCGTTTACTGCCGTCGCGCATCATGACGAACGACGATCTCGCCGAGATCGTCGAAACGAACGACGAGTGGATTCGCACCCGGACCGGAATTCGGGAACGCCGGATCGGTCCGCCCGAGCTCCTCGCCGCCGAGATGGGTCGAAGGTCGGCCGCGCAGGCCATGGAGCGAGCCGGGGTCGAGCCCGGGGAGGTCGATATCGTCGTCGTGTCGACGGCTACGCCCGACCGTCTGCTTCCGTCGACCGCGTGCGACGTGCAGGCGCTCCTGAAATGTGAGAACGCCCTCGCCTTCGACGTGTCGGCGGCCTGCTCGGGTTGGCTGTACGGCCTGAGTGTCGCCGAGGGGTACCTGGCGGCCGGCCGGGGCGAAGTGGCGCTGGTCGTGGCCACCGAGAAGATGAGCAACATTCTGGATTGGTCGGATCGTGCGACCTGCGTGCTGTTCGGCGATGGCTCCGGGGCCGCTGTGGTTCGGCCCAGCGACGGGACTCGTGGGATCGTCTCGTCTCATCACCGATCGGATGGCAATCTCGCCGAGCTGCTGTACCGGAAGGCCGGTGGCGTACGAATGCCGATGAGTGAAGCCGTGGTGCAGCAGGGTGAGCACCTCATGAAGATGTCGGGGCGGGAGATCTTCAAGAATGCGGT
>CBDUEZ010000239.1:0-6873 GCA_965366355.1 uncultured bacterium | reverse complement strand
GTTTCGAGACCCGGCTCAGCGACCGTTTCGAGACCCGGCTCAGCGACCCGTTTCGAGACCCGGCGTGGCGGCCCGCATCTCCATGCCCTGCTCGAAGAGCTGACCGATCTGCGGGTCGGTGCGATACGCGGCCAGCTGCCGGTGCAGAAGCGGCATTTCCTGGATCACGTAGCCGATCACGGCCTCCATCACCCGGCCCTCTTCAGAATCCGTGGCCCGAAAGCGCTGGCGGAAGTCCTGGAGCACCGACTCGAACGAGGGGGAGTCCCACTCCTCGAGGGGCACGCCGAGGCTGAGGAAGTCATAGAGGACGGCGTCGTAGTCGGCCGGTGCGGGCCGCTGCCAGAAGGCCACATCGGTTCCGAGCGAGGCGCTGAAGATCGGCAGATACACCGTCGCGCTGCGCGGCACCTTGCGCACGAACGCGGGATTGAACCGCTGGATCTCGGTGGGAGTCAGTCCCGTCGCGCGCCGAATGTCGGCCATCGAGAGGTCGCTCGACGCTCGCATCGCGAAGATCGGCTCCTGCTCGTGCGCGGCACGAATCGCCTGCACCGTCTTGATGTTGCCGAACACCATCTCGGCGTACCGATAGGAGCGCGGGCCGTAGGTGCCGACGACGTCGCGGAAGGTGCGAGGCGACAGCGCCCGCACGTCTTTCGCGAACTCGGCGCCCATCAGGTACCGCTCGCGAATATCGTTGCCCCCCATCCGGCCACCGTTGATGACCGTGCGACCGACGTTGGTGCTCCCGGCATGGTGCTCCGACAACGCCGGGAGCAGGCTGCCGTATTTCGTGGCGAGCACGGTGAGATAGGCGGCGCAGTAGGCGGCCTGGGTCGTCTGGTTTTCAACCTCGATCACATGCGAGGTGAGTCGGTCGAGGCGCTTCCAGTTCTGGGGCATCCACTGACAGAACCCGGTCGCACGAGCCTCCGACTTCACCTCTCCCGAAAAGCCCGATTCGATCAGCGCCTGCGCCAGGCCCACATCGGCCGGCACCCCGAACCGCTCGTAGATGCGTCCCCATTCCTCCAGAAAGGAGCCGTAGAGGCGGGCGTTGGGGGTGACGAAGTTGCCGCGCGTGGGGTTGTGCACGACCGGGCCCGCGATCGGTTGGAGCGCTTCGGCCACCGCATCACGGCGATCGGTCAGCCCGCGGGGCAACGAACGGCCGTCGAGCACCCGGGCCAGGTCGTCTTTCTCCCATTGCCCCTCGCGCGACCAGTCGCCGCTCGCGGGGAAGGAGGCCAGCAGCTGGCCGGTCTCCGCACTCCCGAACACCACCGCCCCGTCGGGACGACTGAAGACGTGCGTCCAGAACCCGTATCCGGGACGGAACTGTTCGAGCGCGAGTACATCGCCGCGAAAGCGAGCATCGACGAAAAAACTGATCGGATCGTCGCCGAGCCCCTCGACCGGCTCGGCCAGAGCCGGATCACGGGTCTCGACTGGAGCCTCGGATGCGGGCGCCGCCTCGCGCGTGACCGGATCGGCCGGCACCGGGGGGCGCTGGGCCTGCACCGGCACCCCGCCCAGTACGAGGGCGGCAGCGATGAGACGGCACGACGTCAGGGAGCTGAGGTGGCAGGGGCGCACGGGATCTCGCAGCGGCGGAGGGGAACGTCGGGCCTGACTTCCAATGTGCAGCACGGTTTCGGTCCGCGCCAGAATCATATGTTTTCGCCGCGTCCGGCCTCGCTCCTAGCCGGGCGGCGACCCCGTCGGCAGATTGAGGCTACCCCGCCCGACTCGTCTTCTCGCAGCCCGGATCCGTGTTGTCGCCACACTTCGTCTTCCGCCTGATCCAGGACTCGACGGCATTTACCACGGGTCCCAACGCATCCACCGATCCGGTCGACGCCGTAGGCCGGTTCGTCGAGTCGCTGTCGGGGTTCGGCCCCGAGGCCCAGTCGAAGGCGCTGTTGTCGTTGGTGACGATCGTCGGCGTCTGGGCGGCCCGGCGGCTGGTCCTTCGGGTCGTCGCCTCGAAGGTCGACGACCCCAAGGTGCGGTATCAGTGGGGCAAGGGCACGGCCTATGTCGCGTACGGCATCGGCTTTCTTCTGCTGGGTCAGATCTGGGTCGCCTCGATCGGGAATCTCGGCACCTTTCTGGGCCTGCTCACGGCCGGTCTCGCGATCGCCCTCAAAGACCTCGTCACCAGTCTCGCCGGGTGGATGTTCATTCTGATGCGTCACCCCTTCAAAGTCGGAGACCGCATTCAGATCGGTGAGCACCGAGGCGACGTGGTCGACATTCGGCTCTTCCAGTTCACCCTTCTGGAAATCGGGAACTGGGTCGCGGCCGATCAGAGCACCGGCCGCATCATCCACGTGCCCAACAGCCAGGTGTTTTCGGAACCGGTCGCCAACTACACCGATGAATTCGAGTACCTGTGGCACGAGATGCCGGTGCTCGTCACCTTCGAGAGCGACTGGCGCGCGGCCAAGGCGATGATGCAGGATGTGCTGGATCGGGAGATGCGGGAGATCGCTGCAGGGGCGGCCACCGCGCTCCGTCGGGGCAGCCGGAAGTTCATGATTTCCTACAAACACTTCGGGCCCCGGGTCTACACATCGGTCGAAGACAGCGGCGTGCTCCTCACGATGCGGTTTCTCGCACCGGTGCGGCAGCGCCGCGGCATCAGCGAGCAGTTGTGGGAGGCGATCCTCGATGCGCTCGACGAACACCCCGGCATCGATCTGGCCTACCCCACCCAGCGCATGTACCTCAACCCGATCGAGGGAAAGGCCGAGGCCCGAGCACCCTGGCCCAAGGAGTAGGTCGCGTGACCGAGCCGACCGGCCGCCGGCGGCTCCCGGTCAGTCCGCGCCGCACCACACGCGCAGGAGCATTCCCGGCCCCATTCCCGTCGTCTCCGATGCGAGGAGCAGCGACCCTCGATCCTCCCAGCCGACGGCCTCGCCCTGGGGCTCACGCCGTCCGAGAAAACAAGGCGGCGCGGCCTCATTCAACTCGGGCCACCCGTAGAAGTAGATCTCCGACAGGGTGCGCACCGCCAGCACTTCGCCATCGGGACGGAACGACGCACCCGTGACGACCCGACCCACGATCCAGTCGGGTTCGATGGCGAGGCGCGTGCCGGGCCCGAGGCGCAGCGGTTCGTCGTTTTCGACGGCCTCCCGTAGGCGATCGGCCACGATGCTGAACAGCATCACATTGCCGGCCCGGCCCTTCGTGACGATCACGAGCTCGCCCGAGGGCGAGACGGCCACGCCCTCCGCATCGCGCGATTCGCCCGGGTAGAGGTACCTCAGCCGTCCCACCGGCTCGACCGATCCCTCCCGCAGAGCCGGATCGGGCTCGGGCACGATGTGAATGGTCAGGATGTCACGGCGGCGCACATTGTCGCCGGTGTCGGCCAGAAACAGGCAGGTCTGGGTCGGCGTGCTCGGGCAGGGACCGATGTCCATGCTCTCCCAATCCTGGGCTTCGACTCCCGCCACGTCGAAGGTCGCCACGACGGTGCCCACACTGTCGATCGCGTAGAAGCGGGCTTCGTCGCCGGAATCGTTGTTCACCCAGACGGTGCCGGGGTATCGCCGGCTGATTGCGAGCCCCGACGCCTCCCGCAGGGCGTCATCGAGTCGACCGAGCACGTGCACCGAGTCGGGGGCGAAGGCGATCCGACCCTCGGCAAACTCGGCCCGCGCCGTAACGGCCTTCGACGTTCCGAATCGCACGACGATGATCGCCAGGACCACCACCGTGACGACGAGCGCCACGAGTGCCTGGGCCCGGAGGCCTCCCCGACGGATTTTTTGCATGGCGACCAATCTGCCCACCCGGGGGGCCATCGTGCCACCCCGACGGTCGCGGGGCCCTCACCGCTAGCCGATCGGCTGGAGCTCCACACGGCCCCGCGACTGTCGGGGCCGATAGCTGATCTGGTTGTCGTACTCGACACACCGAACCGTCCCATCGGGGTTGGTCTGGGTGCGAACGCAGGGCCCCTGGGTCGTGTAGGGTTCGTTGACGGTGACGCCCACGTCGGCCATGAGCGCTCCCGATTCGTCCATGCGGACCCGAAAGACGGCGCCGCATGCGGCGAACTCCAGGCTGCCGGACCGAGGGGTCAGTGGTTCCGGGGGATCGGGCCGGGAAAGGTCGTCGCTGCACTGCACGGTGAAACGGTCGTCGGGCGTGAATCGCACGGTGCCGCGAATCGACGTCTCGAGCAGAACGTCGAAGCTCCACACCCCCGCAATCCCCATTCCCCGGACCGTCGCAGGCGGACCGCCCGTCGAGGCGCACGCCCCCAGGCCGACGGCCATCAGCACCCCCCAAACACAGTCCCGCGTTCGCATCGCACGTCTCCCCGGCGAGGGTCGGGTCCGACTCGGGCCAATCCCCCCGCACTTTTGATTATCATGCGCGGTGACTACACGTACCCCCCGCTCCGTCTTCGTGTTCTGGCTTCCGCTGGCCGCGACGTGGCTGATGATGTCGGTCGAGGGACCGATTCTCGCCGCGGTCATCGCGCGACTGGCCGATCCGACCTACAACCTCGCCGCGTATGGCGTCGCGTTCGCCTTCGCGATTCTGGTCGAGGCGCCGGTCATCATGCTCATGAGCGCCTCGACCGCGCTAGCCGAAGACGGGCCGAGCCTGCGCCGGCTTCGAGTCTTCACCTGGGCGCTCAACGCCTTTGCGACGGGCCTTCTCCTGCTCGTCCTGGTGCCTGGACTGTACAACGGCCTCATGATCGACGTAATCGGCCTGCCGCCCGAGGTCGCGCGCATCACCTACGGGGCCCTGTGGATCTTTCTCCCCTGGCCCGCGGCGATCGGCTACCGACGCTTCCTGCAGGGCATCTTGATCCGGGCCGATCAGACGCGGCTCGTGGCGGCCGGCACGGTGATCCGTCTCTCGGCCATGGTCGCGACCTCGATCGGTCTGGCCGTCTTCGCCGAGCTGCCCGGAGCGTGGGTCGGAGCCGCAGCGCTGTCGGCGGGCGTGTGTGTCGAGGCGGTCGCCGCGCGTATCATGGTCGGGCCCACACTGCGAACGCTGGCGGTGACGGCTCCTGAAGATCCCGACGCCGTGCCCGGCTACCGGGAGATCGCTCAGTTCTACTTTCCGCTGGCCCTGACGTCTCTGATCGGCCTCACGGTGCAGCCGCTGCTCACCTTCTTCATGGGACGCGCGGCCTCCCCCCTCGAATCGCTGGCCGTGTTTCCGGTCGTTCATGCGCTGTCGTTCGTGTTCCGGTCGTTCGGACTCAGCTTCCAGGAGGCGGCGATCGCCCTCCTCGGCCGCAACAACGAGCACTACGTCATCATGTCGCGCTTCGCCCTGGTTCTGGGGCTGGCCACCTCGGGAGGGCTCGCCGTCGTCGCCTTCTCGCCTCTGGCGACGGTCTGGCTCGAGACGATCTCGGGGCTCTCGCCCGAACTCGCGAGCTACGCGATCTGGCCGATCCGGATCATGGTGCCGCTCCCGGCGCTGTCGGTCTTTCTTTCGCTCCAGAGGGCGGTCCTCGTACAGGGCCGGCGAACGTCGCCGATCTCGGGTGCCACGGTGGTCGAGGTCACGGGCATCGCCCTGCTGTTCCCGCTCTTCGGCTTCGGACTGGGCTGGGTCGGGGCGACCGCCGCCTTCGTCGCCTTCCTGGGGGCTCGTCTCGCCGGCAACCTCTACCTGCTTCGGCCGGTCCGGCGGGTGTTGGCCCGGCGCGAACCCTCGGCCTAGCTTCGCCTGGTCTGCCGCCACGACAACTCGCACTCCGGAGATCCCGTGTCTCGTCTTTTCCCCTCCGCCTCCAGACCCGCCTCCGCCTTCCGCCCGCGGGGAACCCTCGTCGTGGCGCTCGTCGCGGCGTCGGCCGTCGGCATGACCGCGTCGGCGTCGGCTCAGGGGCTTCCGACACTGACTCCGGCCGACTACGGACAGTGGGAATCCCTGGGGACTCCCGTCGTGGATCCCACGGGCCGGTGGGCGGCGGTTCAGATCCGCACGGTCGACGGCGACAGCGAACTTCGGGTTCACGCCGCCGATGGGTCGGGCTCCTCCCGAGTGCTGGAGCGCGGCGCGCGGCCCGAGTTCACGCCCGACGGGGCCCGTCTCGTCTGGCTCCAGGACGCCGACGACGATGCGGCCGAGGGGTCGCCCGAGGCCCAGTCGCGCCTCGGGATCGTCGATCTCACGGCGGGTGTCGACAGCGTGGCCTTCGCGACGCGCTCCTTCTCCCTCTCCGGCGACGGCCGTTGGGTCGCGGCCCTGGGCACCGCCGTGGCCGACTCGGTGGGGGCCGATCTCACCCTCCTCGAGCTCGCCACCGGCCGGCACACCACCTTGGGAAATGTCGACGGCTACGCCTGGCGTGATACCGGCGCCCTGATCGCCCTCACACAGCGCACGGCGTCGGGCACCGGAAACGGCGTGGCCCTCTTCGATCCGGCCTCGGGCGCGATCCGCAGCCTCGACGCAGCGAACACACGCTACCGAAACCCCACCTGGCGCGAAGACGCGGCCGACCTCGCCGTACTGAGGGCGACGGAGGTCGACGGGCGTCTCGAGGAGGGCCACGACCTCCTGCTCTGGCAGGGACTCGATGGCGGCCTGCCCGGCACGGTGCCCCAACCCCGGGTTCTCGCGGCCGTGGGCCGGGGCGACCTCGCCGATTCGCTTCGGATTCCCGACACCGGAGGGATCGACTGGAGTGACGACGGCCGCACCGTCTTCGTGGGGCTACGGCCCTGGGAGGCCGACCCCGACGCCGAGGCGGACGAGTCGGACGAGGATGCCGGGGGCGCAGCGGGCGGCGAGTCTGGTTCGGACGAGGGGGGCGACGAGTCTGGGTCGAACGGCGAGTCGGGCGAAGCCGACGTCGACGAGGTGGAGCCCTCC
>CBDUEZ010000238.1:0-6909 GCA_965366355.1 uncultured bacterium | reverse complement strand
TGGTGGCGCTCTTCGCGATGCTGCTCGCGGCCGAATCGGGGTATCAATCGGTGCTGCTGGCGCCCACCGAGCTCCTGGCCGAACAGCACGCCCGCAAGCTGGGTGAGCTGACGGCCGACCTGCCGGTCGAGGTCGCGCTCCTGACGGGGCGCCTCGGCGCGGCCGCCCGGCGCGAGGCTCTCGCGAGGCTGTCCGACGGCTCGGCCCAGCTGATCGTGGGCACCCACGCCCTGCTCCAGGAGAGCGTCGACTTCGCCCGGTTGGGACTCGTCGTGGTCGACGAACAGCACCGCTTCGGAGTGCGACAGCGCATGGCCCTCTCGGAACGGGACCCGTCGCCCGACGTGCTCGTGATGTCGGCCACCCCGATTCCGAGGTCGCTGGCGCTCACCCTCTACGGCGACCTGGACCTCAGCGTGCTCGACGAACTCCCGCCGGGACGCAAGCCGATTCGCACCTACCTGAGGTATCCAGGAAAGCGCGACGAGGTCTATCGCTTCGTCGACGCGGAGCTGGATCGAGGGCGCCAGGGCTACATCGTGTATCCGTTGGTCGAGGAGTCGGAGAAGGTCGACCTCCGGGCCGCCACGCAGGAGTTCGAACGGCTCGCCTCCGACGTGTTCGCACACCGTCGCCTCGGGCTGCTTCACGGTCAGATGCACGGCGATGAGAAGGATGCCACGATGCGGGCCTTTCTCAGCGGCGAGATCGAACTGCTCGTGGCGACGTCGGTGATCGAGGTCGGCATCGACGTGGCCAACGCGACGATCATGGTGATCGAACATGCGGAGCGATTCGGGCTGTCCCAACTCCACCAGCTGCGGGGCCGGGTAGGGCGCGGCGCCGACGAGAGCCACTGTGTTCTGATCGCCGAGGCGGGAGGGGAGACGAAGGACCGCTTGAAGGTGTTTCGCGACACGCTGGACGGCTTCGAAATCGCGCGGGCCGACCTCCGGATCCGGGGGCAGGGAGATCTGTTCGGTAGCATGCAGCACGGGCGCGACCCGGTCCTTCGGTTCGCCGATCTATCGCGAGACGAGGGCGTGTTGATCGAGGCGCAGCGGCTCGCCCGACGAATCATCGACGTCGACCCCGACCTGTCGCACCCGTCCCACGCGCTGGTGAGGGCCGTGCTCGAGGCTCGCTTCGCCGAGCGTCTCAAGCTCTTCGGCGTGGGATAAGGGCTCGGCAAAGGCTCGGCGTGGGACAGGGCTCGGCGGGGGGTGCGGCCGGCGGCGGATTTGGGCACATTAGGGCCGCTGGCCCCCTTTGCGATTCCGAGACCCGTCAACCCCCGTCGCCCTCATGCCCAACGCCGTCGAAATTCGCCACCTGAAGGATCACCTTGGAGAGGCCGTCACGGTCCGTGGATGGGTCGAAACCACACGGGGCCACGGCAAGATCGCCTTCGCGGTGGTGCGCGATGGCACGGGAGTGATGCAGGGTGTCTTCGTACAGAAGGAGATCGACCCGGCGGTCTTCGAGGCCCACGCCGCGCTGACCCAGGACTGCACGGTGGCGATCACCGGTGAGGTGCGGGCCGAGCCGCGGGCCCCCGGTGGGTACGAAATGGGGGTCACGGGCCTCGAGATCCTCGCCCCGTCGGCCGAATACCCGATCCAGCCGAAGGAGCACGGCGTCGACTTCCTTCTCGACCATCGGCACCTCTGGTTGCGCTCGAGCCAACAGCGCGCCGGGCTCAAGGTGCGAGCGGAAGTCTCGCAGGCCACCCACGACTTCTTCTACGACCGGGGCTTCACCCGGATCGACACCCCGATCCTGACCGGGTCGATCGGCGAGCACGCGGGCACCCTCTTCGAAACCGACTACTTCGGCGAAACGGCCTATCTCGCCCAAACCGGCCAGCTCTACGTCGAGACGGCGTGCCCCGCCTTTCGTCGCGTGTACTGCTTCGGCCCGACCTTTCGCGCCGAGAAATCGAAGACGCGACGGCACCTCACGGAGTTCTGGATGGTCGAACCCGAGGTCGCGTTCGCCGATTCGGCCGAGAACATGCGGCTCCAGGAAGAATACGTGTCGTATCTGGTCGAGCGGGCCCTGGAGCGGTGCAGCGAGGAACTGAAGGTGCTCGAGCGCGACACCTCGAAGCTCGAGCACGTGAAGGCGCCGTTTCCTCGCATCTCGTATACCGACGCGGTGGCCCGTCTCCAGGAGAAGGGAAGTTCGGTGCAGTGGGGCGAGGACCTCGGTGCGCCCGACGAGGTGCTTCTGACCGAAGACCACGAGTTGCCCCTCTTCGTCTACAACTATCCGAAGGCCGCGAAGGCCTTCTACATGAAGGAAAATCCCGACGATCCCCGCACCGTGCTCTGCGACGATCTGCTCGCACCGGAGGGCTACGGCGAGATCATCGGGGGTTCGCAGCGAGAAGACGACCTCGACCGGCTCCGCGAGCGCATCGCCGAGGAGAAGCTGCCCGAAGAAGCCTACTCCTGGTATCTCGACCTGCGCCGCTACGGCTCGTTCGAACACTCGGGCTTCGGGCTCGGGATCGAGCGGACCGTCGCCTGGATCACCGGGCGTCACCACATTCGCGAGTTCATTCCCTTTCCGCGGCTCATGAACCGGCTCAACCCGTGAACGTGGCCCCCGACGCCCTCGAGGGCCGCATCGCGATCGTCACGGGAGCGTCGAGCGGAATCGGGTCGGCGATCGCGCGAGCGATGGCCGGCGCCGGGGCGGCGGTCGTGCTGGGCGCGCGCCGCGCCGATCGGCTCGACGCGCTCGCCCACGACATTCGAGCCCAGGGCGGGCGCGCGAGCGCGTTCGCCGTCGACGTGACGAAGCGCGCCCAGGTCGAAGCCCTCGTGGCCCACACCAGCGAGGAGTGGGGCCCGGTCGACATCCTGGTCAACAATGCCGGCGTCATGCCCCTGTCGCCCCTCGCGGAAGTGCGTGTCGACGACTGGGAGCAGATGGTCGACGTGAACATCAAGGGGGTGCTCTTCGGGATCGGCGCGGCCCTTCCGATCATGCTGCGCGAAGAGCGGGGTCACATCGTCAACATCGGCTCGGTCGCGGGCCGGCGACCCTTTCCCGGAGGGACGGTCTATTCGGCCACGAAGTTCGCGATGCGTTCGCTCAGCTGGGGCATCCAGCTCGAACTGTCGGCCTCTGCGGGCATTCGCGTGACCGATGTGCAGCCCGGTGTGGTCGACACCGAACTCGCCGATCACATTCCCGACCCGGGCCAACGGGACGCCTTTCTCGAGCGCTGGTCGGAGAAACGCGCCCTGCAGGCCTCCGACGTCGCCGCCGCGGTGATGCACGCGGTCACCGCTCCCGAACATGTGAACATCAACGAAATCCTGATCCGTCCCACCGACCAGCCGACCTGAGAACGGGAATCCGCCTGATGGCTGACGTCGTGCTCGACATGAACGACCAGCGGCCGATCTGGGCGCGGCCGAACTGGTTCTCCGACGAGCTGCGGGCCGCGCTTCCCCACGATTGGCGGCTCGCGGTCCTCGACACCCCCACCGAGGGCACCGGTGACGGGACGGCGCGGGCGCACCCCGCCGTGCTCGAGGCGGTTCGCGACGCCCGGATCTACATGGGATTCGGGATCGCGGGTGAGGTGATCACCGAGGGTCCGCGGATCGCGTGGGTGCACACCGGGTCGGCGGGCGTGGGGAGTTCACTCACTCCCGAACTGCGCCACCGCGCGCCGATCTTCACCAATTCGGCCGGCATCCACGGCCCCGCCATGGCGGAGGCCGTGATCGGCATGATCCTGCACTTCACGCGCGGCTTCGACTTCGCGGTGCGTGCGCAGCGGCGGGCGGTATGGGACACCGCCCCGTTCTACGCCGAGGAGGCGCCCCTCGTGGAGGTGTCGACCCTGACGATCGGGGTGGTGGGGTTCGGAGGAATCGGTCGCGAAGTCTCACGGCGCGCCCGGGGCCTGGGAGCGCGGGTTCTGGGACTGCGCCGCACGGCGCCCCCCCGACCCGTCGACGACGATGGAGCCGAAATCCTGCACGGGGCAGGGGGGCTCGATCGGCTCCTCGCGGAGAGCGACGTAATCGTGGTCACCGCGCCCGACACCGCCGAGACACACCATCTGATCGACGGGGGGGCGTTCGCCCGCATGAAGCCCGGCGCCATCGTGATCAACGTGGCCCGGGGTCGGATCATCGACGAGGCCGCACTGATCGAGGCTCTGCGCAGCGGCCACCTGCGCGGCGCCGGTCTCGATGTCTTCGCCCAGGAGCCCCTGGCGCCGGACTCCCCCCTGTGGAGCATGGATCGCGTGCTTATCACGCCCCACGTCTCGCCCGTGACCCGGGGCTTCTGGCGCCGAGAGGCCGACCTGATCCTGCACAACCTGCGCTGCTTCCTCGATGACCGCATCGACGACATGCGGAACCGCGTCGACCTCGACGCCGGCTACTGAGAGGGGTTTTTCTCGCGCGCCTTGATGGCGTCCCATAACACGTCGAGTTCCTCGAGCGATGCCGACCCGAGTTCGACGCCTCGTTCGACGGCGAGTTCTTCGAGAGCCGCGAAGCGCCGGTGAAACTTGCGATTCGCGCGGTCGAGCGCATTTACCGGATGTGAGCCCGCGAGACGCACCAGATTGACCACGGCGAAGAGCAGGTCGCCCAGTTCCTCTTCGACCGCGTCGGCCGATTCGTGGTCGATGGCCTGCGAGACTTCGGCCAGCTCCTCCTCGACCTTGGCGAGGGCGCCCCTGTGGTCCTTCCAATCGAACCCGACGCCTGCCACGCGGTCCTGAATGCGATGGGCGAGGGTGAGTGGATCGAGGCCGCTGGCGACGCCGTCCAGCACCTTCGCCCCCTCCGGCCGCTCCCGCGCCTTCAGGGCCGCCCACTCTTCCTTCTCGCCCCGACCGTAGAGGTGGGGGTGGCGCCGGGCCATCTTCTCTTCGATCGCCCGCGTCACGGCCTCGGCATCGAAGTCTCCCGCCTCTTCGGCCAGAACCACCTGGAAGGCGAGGTTGAGCAGTAGGTCACCCAGTTCGCCCTTGAGGGCGTCGGTGTCGTTGGCCTGGATCGCACCGACCACCTCATGGGCCTCTTCGAGAAGGTGGGGCACGAGCGACCGCGGGGTCTGGGCAGCGTCCCATGGGCAGTTGGCGCGCAGGAATCGAACGAGCGCGAGCGCGCGGTCGAGGCTTCCGGGCGCGGTGCGCGCGTGGTCGGCTCCGGGAACGGGAGGTGGGGGCGTGGCCATGGTCGGAGAGGTCGCCCGAAGTCGGCGCCCTGTCAACGTAGGCGCACCCTTGTTCCGCTTCGGCACTTCGACATCTTTCCACACCTATGCAGATCCCTCCCCGTTCCCGCGCCTGGGTCGACCTGTCGGTCCCTGCGCTCCGTCGCAACTACCGTCGCATCGCGGCGGCTCTCGGCCCGGATCCGTGGATCGTGCCGATGGTCAAAGCCGACGGGTACGGGCTCGGCGCGGCCGACGTCGTGCGGTGGCTGCAGCCTGGGGCCCCCGCAGGGTGGGGCGTCGCCACGGTGCAGGAGGGCGTCGACCTTCGGAAGGGGGGCGTGACCGGACGGATCATCGTCTTTTCTCCCCTGACGCCCGCGATGTTGCGGGCGGCCGTCACCTGGCGGCTCTCGGTCGCGGTCTCCGAGGTCGAGACGCTCCACGACCTTTCGAGTGAGGCGCGGCGCCTCGCGCGACCGGCTTCGGTGCAGTTGGAGGTCGACACCGGCATGGGCCGGTCGGGGTTGCCCGCTCACGACGTCGATCGGTGGGGCCCGGCGGTTCGGCCTCTGCTCGCCGCCCCCGGCACGCCTGACGACGCAGGGCATACGCTCGTGTGGGAGGGGGTCTTCACCCATCTCCACTCTGCCGATGATCCGGATGGACCGGGGGTGAGCGACCAGTTGGCACGACTCGCAGAGGTGAACCGGGTGCTCCGCGCACCCGAGGGGGTCGTCGTACATGTCGCGAACTCGGCCGGTGCGTTCCGGCTCGGCCCCGCGGCGGGGGGTGCCCGACCGGGGATCTTTCTGTACGGCGGGGGTGTGGGAGTCGATCTGCCCCAGCCCGAGCCGGTGGTTTCGGTGCGCGCGCGGGTGGTGCGTGTCATCGAGGTCCCTGCGGGGTCGACGCTCGGCTACGGGGCCACGCACCAGGCTCATTCCGATGAGCGCTGGGCCACGCTCGCGATCGGCTACGGAGACGGTCTTCCCCGCATCCTGGGGAATCGCGGGTACGTCTTGATCGCCGGCCGACGCGTGCCGATCGTGGGTCGCGTGTCGATGGATATGACCGTGGCAAACATTTCGACCCTCGACGGTGTAGAGGCGGGGGATGTGGCGACCCTGGTGGGGCGCGACGGCCCCGCAGAGATCTCGCTCGACGAGGTGGCGGCCCTTTCGGGCACCATCTCGTATGAGATTCTCACGGGTCTGTCACCCCGCCTTCCCCGCGTGTGGACGGAGGCGGAGTGAACATCGAGGCGGACGCGTTGTTGGCGCGAGCACGGACGGTACGGGAGCGCGCCTATGTGCCCTACTCGGGATATGCCGTCGGGTGCGTGCTGGAAGGGGTGGGCGGGGAATTGTTCGATGGCTGCAATGTGGAGAACGCCTCCTATCCCGTGACGTTGTGTGCCGAGAGAGGGGCGTTGTCAGCGGCCGTCGCCGCAGGTTGCCGCGACTTCCGACGGATCGCCCTGAGTACGGAGGGGGCCGAGGCCGCGGCACCGTGTGGTGCATGCCGCCAGGCCCTCACCGAGTTTGCACCCGAGTTGGAAATCATCTCCGAAGCAGGTGGCGACATTCAGCGCTGGACCCTGGATGAATTGCTGCCTGCTCGGTTCGTGTTGCACGACCATCGGCGGCGCGTGGCGCCGTCGGCAGAGGAAGAGGAGACGCGTTGAAGTGTGCGTGGATGATCGTGGGGCTG
>CBDUEZ010000237.1:0-6947 GCA_965366355.1 uncultured bacterium | reverse complement strand
GAGCCGCGAACCGAACAAGCGCGCGCCATGTGTCGAGGTCGTGAGCGGTTGTCAGCGATTCCCGGGCTACGGGCCCGCTGAAGAACGGCGAACTCGGGGCCCGGTGAAAAAGCGGCGACCTCGGGGGCCGCTGACGTATCCGGCGGGCACCGGACTGGCGGCAATCCTGCGGGCGCTGGTAATGTGACCAGGTCTGGACGTCGGCCGGGGACGGCCGCACGCCCGGGCCGGCGGTCGCACGCCCAGCCCAGAAGCCGTCCACCGACCAGGAGGCGAGGGGTGAATCGAGCCTACATCGCCCTCTTCGCCGCCGGGCTCGCGCCCCCGCCCGCCAACGCGCAGACGTCACCGGTGGCGGGGTGCTACGAACTCCGGTGGGGAGGGCCGCCCTCGGCCGACACCCTCTACTACCGCCCACCGCCCGTGATCCACCTGGTCGACGCGCCCCCAGGTGAGGGTTTGCGTCGCATCGAGGTGCCCAACGGGTCGGTCCCCAGCCCGCACCGGAGCGCGACCTGGTCGACCGTGGGCGACACGGTTCGCATGAGCTGGTCGACCGGCTTCATCGGTGTTCGAGCTCGAATGACGGAGTCGCCCGAAGGACTCACCGGCACGATGTCCCCGTTTACCGATGTCGCCGGTAGTCGATGGCCCGTGACACCTCTCGAGGCTATTCGCTTCGAATGCGGCGCCGCCAACCTCTACCCGATCGAGTCGATGCGGCGATTTCGTCGTGCGGTTCAGCTCACGAACGGAGACTCCCTCACCCTCGGACTTCCCCTGCCCCCGGGCGTGGTCCCCGACAGTTCGCGCTCCTTCCGCACCGAGCTCAGCGTGGCGCTGGCTCCGCCGTTCTCGCAGGCTCGGCGAGTCTCCGTGAGTCTGAGGGAGGGCGGCGTGGTCGGAAGCATCTCCATCTCCATCCCGGGTCTCGACGACCCGCAGTCCCTGCTGGACCTCTTCGTGAGCACCTACGGAGCGTGGAACGCGGTCGACCACTACGACGACCACCGAGGCTGGGTGTGGTCAGGGCGGGCCGAGTCGATGACGATCGCTTTCACTCCGGCGAGCGGCACTCGAATCGGGCTGCATGATCCGAGGATCGCCCGGTAGGGCCGGCGACCTCTTGCCGGCGACCTCTCGGCGATCCCCGTGCCCCCGGCTCACTCCCCCCGCGCCGCCGTGAGCCGATGCGCCGCGAATCCATCGAGTCCGACGATCTGGATGAGCCCCGCGGGCAGAAGATCGGCCCGGATGTCGGCCAGCCCCGCCCCCCCCACGAAGAGCAGTGTTCGCGGGTCGAGCGCCCCGCGGAGCCGGGCCAGGTCGCGCCCGGCGGCCTCCGGGTCGCCCCCCCACACGACACTGATCGCGACGGCATCCGCACCCAATGACACGACGGCGACCACCACGTCTTCGACGGGCAGGTCGGTGCCCAGGTAGACGACGTTCCACCCGTCCAGGGCCGCGGCCGCGCACGCGAGGCGAGCCCCCAGACCGTGCCGCTCGCCCGGCAGGGTCGCGACGACCAGCGTGGGTGAACCCGGCGCGCGCACCCGGTCGACCAATCGGTCGAGGAACTGTTCGAGCACCTCGCTGGCGAGGTGCTCGTGCGCGGGAGTGATCTCACCCGACTCCCACCCCACCCCGATGGCCGTGAGGAGCGGTCCCGCGACCTCCGAAAGGAAGGCTCGTGCGCCATAGGTGACGAGTGCGCGCCACAACTCCCGCTCCAGACCCGCCCCGTCGAACGACCGCACGCGACCGTAGGCCCTCTGCACCTGGCCGGCGACAGAAGCTCCTGAAACCAGGCCGGGCGGCGGGGCCGCGGCAGCACGGTCTTCGGTGAGAAGAGCCTCCGCTTCCGCCCGCGGCAGGTCGGCC
The DNA here is from genome assembly GCA_965366355.1 of uncultured bacterium. Taxonomy (GTDB): domain Bacteria; phylum Gemmatimonadota; class Gemmatimonadetes; order Longimicrobiales; family Gaopeijiaceae; genus Gaopeijia. The sequence continues at coordinate 5,063 of CBDUEZ010000237.1, read as the reverse complement.
ACCGTGCTGATGCCACGCCCCCCGTCCGTGAGCGCCTTGAGCGTGCGCAGGTGCTCCACGTCGTCGTCGCTGTAGAGCCGTTGACCGCCCTCCGAACGGCTAGGTGAGACGGCGTCATAGCGTCGTTCCCACGCCCGGATCGTCGCCGGCGTGAGCCCGCTTCTTTGAGCAACCACGCGGATCGGGTGTCGTGCCTCCTGGGTGTCATTCATGATGAGAACCTAGACCCGTCGTTCACCGTTTGTCAAACAATATCGACACATTCTCTTGACATGTTCAACTTCTTGTCCCACACTCCTTGCACAAACGTTCGACAAACCACTCCGATTCAGGAGCGTCAAACAATGATTCGCAAACTTTCGGCCTTCTCCGTTCTGGCCCTCCTCGCCTTCGCCCCCGCCTCGTCTGCAGCGCAGTCCTCCGACAACGACATCGTCGAGACGGCCGTTGCCGCAGGGTCATTCACAACTCTCGTGGCCGCCTTGCAGGCGGCCGACCTCGTCGCAGTGCTGCAGGGCGAGGGTCCCTTCACGGTGTTCGCCCCGACCGACGCGGCCTTCGCGAAGCTTCCGGAGGGCACCGTCGAGGCTCTGCTGGCCGACAAAGAGGCGCTGACGCGCGTTCTCACCTACCATGTGGTGGCCGGAGCGGTCATGGCTGCCGACGTGGTGAAGCTCTCATCGGCTGAAACGGTGGCCGGAATCTCGGCGCCGATCGAGGTGAAAGACGGGAAGGTCTATGTCGCCGGAGCGGAGGTCTCTACCACCGATATCGCCACCTCCAACGGGGTCATCCACATCATCGACTCCGTCATGCTCCCCCCGCAGAACTAGGGCGCGACCGCCCACACGCTGGAGTGGCCGAGGTGGCCCATAGGGGTCGCCTCGGCTCATCTCCACCCCCCTGCACACCATCGCCATGCGCATCGCGATCATCGGAAGCGGAGTCTCCGGACTCGTAGCGGCTCACCTGCTTCACGACCGGCACGACATCACGGTCTTCGAGGCTCGGGACCGGCTCGGCGGTCATGTGAAGACCGTCGATATCGAAGACTCCTTGGGCCAGCCACGGTCGATCGACATGGGCTTCATCGTCTACAACGAGACGAACTACCCGCTGTTCAGCCGACTCCTGGGCCAGCTCGGAGTCCCCACGCAGCCGTCCGATATGAGCTTCGGCGTGCGCTGTGACCCGACCGGTCTCGAGTACAGCAGCGCCACCCTGTCGTCGCTGTTCGCCCAACGGCGCAACCTGCTCAATCCCGGTTATGTGCGCATGCTGCGCGACATCCTGCGCTTCAACCGGGACGCGCCCCGGGCCGTGAAGAACGGAGCGGCGTCGCTCACGCTCGGCGACTATCTCGCCACGACGAACCTCTCCCCCCGCCTCGCCCAGCACTACCTGATGCCCATGGGATCGGCTCTCTGGTCCGTCCCCGGGGGGCGGGTCATGGAGATGCCGGCGGAATTTTTCGTGCGGTTCTTCGAGAATCACGGCATGCTCACCGTGAACGATCAGCCCGAGTGGCGCGTCGTCGCCGGCGGGTCGACACGCTACGTCGAGGCTCTGGTCGCGCCGTTCCGCGATCGGATTCGCATGTCGGCCCCGGTCCGCCACGTCGAGCGCCACCACGCACACGTGACCCTCGACGGCGAGACCTTCGACCACGTCGTCTTCGCCTGTCACGCCGATCAGGCGTTGTCGATCCTGGGCGACCCCACCCGGGCCGAGCAGGAGGTGCTGGGCGCCCTTCCCTTCCAGCCCAACGACGTCGTGCTGCACACCGACACGACCGTGTTGCCGCAGAGCCGACGGGCGTGGGCGTCGTGGAATTATCGGGTCGGCGACGACCCGGGCGCTCCCGCGGCGGTCACGTACAACATGAACAAGCTGCAGACCCTGAGCGCCCCGGCGACCTATTGTGTGACCCTCAACGCGACCGAGTCGATCGACCCCGACACGATCGTGTACCGCACGCGGTTCGATCACCCCATGTACACGCTCGAGGGAATCGCCGCCCAGCAACGCCACGCCGAAATCAGCGGCTGGGGCCACACCCACTTCTGCGGCGCCTACTGGGGATTCGGGTTCCACGAAGACGGGGTGCGAAGCGCCGTGAAGGTCGCGGAGCGATTCGGAGGGGTGTTGTGAACAGCTGCATCTACGAGGGCACCGTGAGGCATCGGCGCTTCGGTCCGGTCCCGCACGAGTTCACCATGCCGCTCTTCATGATGTACCTCGACCTGGACGAGGTTCCCACCCTCTTCGACGACCGGTGGTTGTGGTCGGCGAAGGGTCCGGCATTCGCGTGGTTCCGTGCAGCCGACTACCTCGGGTGCGGTGAGACCGACCTGGCCGAGGCCGTGCGGACGGAGGCGGAGCGGCTGACGGGCCGTCGTCCCACCGGACCGATCCGCATGCTCACGCATCTGCGCTACATGGGACTCGTGATGAATCCGGTGACGTTCTACTACTGCTTCCGCGGGGACGGCGTAGGGGACGGCGGCGGCGCCGAGGTCGGTGGTGGTCTCGAGGTCGGTGGAAGTCTCCAGGTCATTCTCGCCGAGATCACCAACACGCCCTGGAAGGAGCGCCACGTCTACGCGCTTCGTGCAGCGGAACCCGCGGGGACTCCGGCTCGGCAGTCCCATCGCTTCGACAAGGCGTTCCACGTCTCGCCGTTCATGCCCATGGCGCAGGAATACGTGTGGCACTTCAGCGAACCCGGAGACCTGCTCTCGGTGCACATGGAGAACCACGCGGACCCCCCGACGGCGGAGAGCGCAGCGCGGGCCGAGCGTGCATCGTCGGGGGAGGACGCAACGAAGGCGGAGAGCCTCGCGAAAGTGTTCGATGCGTCGCTGCGCCTGCGCCGCTCCGAGATCACCGGGGCCTCCCTCGCCCGCGTCCTCGTGCGCTTCCCGCTCATGACCGCCCGCGTCGCTGCCGGAATCTACTGGCACGCGCTGAAGCTGCGCCTGAAGGGCACCCCCTACATCGCCCACCCTCACGGGGCCGTCTCATGAATCTTCTGGATCGCATCGCCCGCCACGCCGTCCACCTGAGCCTGAGTCGGCTGAGGGCCGGCCGCCTGAATCTCACCTGCAATGGAGTCGCGGTGAGCTACGGTCGTGGATCGGCCGCCCCCGCCACGATCCATGTGACCGACCCCTACTTCTTCCGGGCGCTTGCGTTCGGCGGCCACATCGGGGCGGCGGAGTCGTTCGTGCGTGGGGAATGGACGTCCGACGATCTCCCGGCCCTCATGCGGCTCTTCGCCGCGAATCGCGAAGCACTCGACGGACTCGAGACGGGGTGGGCCCGGATCTCCCAACCCGTCCTGGCCGCGCTCCGGTTCTGGAATCGCAACACCCGCTCCGGCAGCGCCCGAAACATCCGCGCGCACTACGACCTGGGCAACGACTTCTTCGGACTGTTCCTCGACGAGACCATGACGTACTCCTGCGGCCTCTTCGCCGATGAAGAGACCTCGATGCACGACGCGTCGATCGAGAAATACGACCGGCTGTGCCGAAAACTCGAGCTCTCGCCCGACGACCACGTCATCGAGATCGGCACCGGATGGGGCGCGTTTGCGATCCACGCCGCGAGTCGGTACGGCTGCCGCGTGACCACGACCACCATCTCCCGCGAGCAGCACCAGCTCGCGACCCAACGTGTGGCCGAGGCGGGACTGGCCGATCGGGTGACGGTGCTTCTCTCGGACTACCGCGATCTCGAGGGCGTCTACGACAAGCTCGTCTCGATCGAGATGGTCGAAGCCGTGGGACACCAGTTCCTCGACGAGTACTTCCAGGTCTGCGCCGATCTGCTCGCGCCCCACGGACGAGCGGCGATTCAGGCGATCACCGTGCGAGACGACTGGTACGACCCGAAGCAGCGCCAGGTCGACTTCATCAAGCGCTACATCTTTCCCGGCAGCTTCATCCCCTCGGTCACGGCCCTCAGCAACGCGGCCGGGACGACCGATCTGCGCATGGTCGCCCTGGATGATCAGGCGTCGCACTACGCCGAGACCCTTCGCCGGTGGAGGAGCCGCTTCATGGAAAACTGGACCCGCATCAGCGCGCTCGGATTCGACGAGCCGTTCCGCAGGTTGTGGGACTTCTACTTCTGCTACTGTGAGGGGGGCTTCGACGAGGCGATCCTCGGCTGCCATCAGATCGTCTGGGCGAAACCCGCCGACCGAGGGGTGATCGGGGCGCGCGCGCACGGTCGCAGGCACGGTCAGGTCGAGGTGATCGCATGAGCAGCGTGGTGTTTCTGGGGTGGGCGATCCTCGCCCTGGCCCTCGCGCTCTTGTGGCTGCGGCAACTGAAGACACGCAACGCGACCAGCGTCGACGTGGCGTGGTCGGCGGGCCTGGCCTTTCTGGCCCTTCTGTATCCGTGGTTCAGCGACGGAGACCTCGGGCGGCGAGTTCTGGTGTCGGGGCTCGGGACGATCTGGGCCCTGCGCCTCGCGTGGCACCTCTTTACCGACCGGGTGATGAAGCACGACGAGGAGGACGGCCGCTACAAAGCGATGCGGGCCGAGCTCGGTCCGAAGGCTCCTCTGGTCTTCTTCTTGTTCTATCAGGGGCAGGCCGCAGTCGCGGTGCTCTTTTCGTTGCCCATGCTCGCCGCGATGGACGGGCCCGCGCTCGGTCCGTGGGCATTCGTCGGCGTCGTCGTCTGGATCGTTGCGGTCGCGGGCGAGACCATCGCCGACGCCCAACTGGCCGCCTTTCGGGCCGACCCGACCACCAAGGGCACCGTCTGCCGAAACGGTCTATGGAAGTACTCGCGCCACCCCAACTACTTCTTCGAGTGGGTGCACTGGTGGGCCTATGTCTTGATCGGTGGCGGGGCCGCCCTCACCTGGCTCGGACCCGCAGCCATGCTGGTGTTTCTCTTTCGTATCACGGGCATTCCCTACACCGAGAAGCAGGCTCTGCGCAGCCGCGGAGCCGCCTATCGGGACTATCAGGAGACGACGAGCGTGTTCATTCCCTGGCCACCGAAGGCATCGCGATGATGGGCAACCTGGGCATCGAGCTCGCG
>CBDUEZ010000236.1:0-7064 GCA_965366355.1 uncultured bacterium | reverse complement strand
CGGGTCGCCACCTCGGCGAGCCGTTGCGACTCGATGCGGCCGGGGAACGTTCGATCGGCCGCAGCGTCCCATGCGGGCGTGGCCGACACTTCGACGGCGGCCCTCTCGGGAACCGCGGTCTCGTCGGGCGAGCGTCCGCAGGCGGCCAGCGACACGGTGGCGACCGCCGCCGCGAGGGGGAGGAGTCTACCGGGTGAGAGCGTCTTCATCGCAGGTCTCCTACCGTCGAAATGGGATCGGCGCTGCCGAGGAGGAAGTCGAGTTGTGCGAGTTGCATTCGCCACCGTGCCTCGGACTCCACGAGGCGGGCCGCGAGGCCCGCCGCCCGCGCCTGGGCGGAGAGGAGGTCGGCGAGGGTCGCCATGCCCTCGTCGTACCGGAGCGACAGCAGGCGGGCGGCCTCGGCCGAGGCCTCCCGGGCGAGCAAGGCGGCGTCGCGACTTTCGAGCGCGGCGCCCACGCCTCTCCTCGCCGCGCGCACCTCGGCCTCGGCACGACGAAGGCGGTCTTCGTGGGTGGCTTCGGCCGCGCGGACCTCGGCCTCGGCGCCTCCACGGCGAGCCTCCAGACCGAAGCCGGTGAACAGAGGCACTCGAATCTGCAGACCCACCGACCAGTTCGACGCCCGGTCGTCGGTGAGCCCCGGAGCATGCGTCCCCAGCGAGGCGAACAACTGGGCTGCGGGGAGCCGGGCGGCGGCGGCGACCGCGACCTGGGCCCGGGTCGCGTCGAGATCGTATTCGGCCGCCACGAGGTCGGCACGCGACGCCCACCCGTCCAGTTCGGCGGTGTCAACGTCGAATTCGGGCATCCCCTCGAGGGGCACCGGCACCGAGTCGGGAGCCCAGCCCAGCTCAACACCCAACATCGCGACGGCGTCGGCATACGCGGCCTCGGCCATGGTCAGCCGAGCCTGGGCGTCGGCAACGGCGGAGCGCGCCTGAAGCCGATCCGCCTCGGTCGCCATACCTTCGGCCTGCCGCCGGTCTACGAGCGAGGCGGTCTCGGCAGCCGCCCGGAGTTCCGCGTCGACCGCCTGCCGATGCCCGCGTGCCGCAGCGGCCTGGAGGTAGGCGCCGCGCACCATGAGGACCACGGTCTCACTCGAGTGGCGCGCCCGCGCGTCGGCCGCACGGGCCGAAGATTCGGTAGCCCGCGACTCGGCCCAGCGCACGGGGTCACCGACCGTCCATGCCGTCGACAGCCCAGCCGTCCAGTCCGAGACCGCCGCGGGATCGTTCAGCGACGCGATCGCGAAGTCCGCCTCGCCGAAATTCCCCTGCCGAAGTCTGGTTCCGAATACCCCCACGGGGTCGTCGGTTCGCGAAAAGCCGACGGAGGCCTCGAGGCCTGGCCAACGAAAGGCCGCCGCCCCCCGCACGCGCTCGGCCCATGCCTCCGCTCGAGCCTCTGCCGTGGCGACGGCCGAACTCTGCGAGCGAGCCGTCTCCTCGGCCCGCAAGAGCGAAACGGCGACCTCTCTCGGAGGGGTCTGTGCTTCCACGCCGCGCCCCGCTGCGAGAAGTGGGAGGCCGGCGAGAGCGAGAATGAGCCCACCAACCCACGGCCTCATTCGCCCCCCTCCCCGTTGTCGGCCGAACCCCGGAGGCATGCGAGCACCTTGAGCGCTCGGGGATCACCGAGTCGGTACAACACGTTCACCCCCTCTTTGCGCCGTGACAGAATGCCCTTGTCGCGCATGAGACTCAGGTGTTGCGAGCACACGGCCTGCTCGATCGCGAGCCCCTCATAGATCTCGGTGACCGTGGCCTCCCCGCTGCGCTCGAGCAGGTCGAGAATCTGGAGCCGAAGCGGGTGACCCAGGCAGCGGAGCATGCGAGCCGTCGTGTCGAGGAGAGCGGCAGGCAGCCGTGTGGTGGGTTCTGAAGTGGCGGGATCCATATCAAGACTCCGGAGTCAGACAATTAGATATTCCAATATCTTAATATGTGTATGCCTGCGATGGAAGAGGGCAGCCAGATCGACACTTCAGGGGCGTCAGTCCATTCGCCGCCGGCGGGAGACTTCGTCGAGAAGGGCACGTTCTTCTCGGGTCAGCGACGACATGCCCTGGGCCGAGATCTTGTCGAGAACACGATCCACCTCGTCGAGCAGGCGGCTCTCTTCCCGGGTCTCGAGTGGACGCTCCTCTTTTTCGGCTTCCCGAGCGCGAGTCACCTCGCGAGGCACGATGGCGAGCGGGCGCGGAGCGCGCCCGGCCCGGCTACGCGTCATGCGACCCAGGGCGGCACGAGGACGCCAATCGGCCTTCATATAGATGAACGCCGCGACCAACCCGCCGAGGTGCGCGAAGTGGGCGGTGGAACTGCCCGCAGGGTCGATCGTGCCGAAGACCGAGAGCAGAAAGAAGAACCCGACCAGCCACTTCGCCTTGACCGGGAAAATGCCCCAGATGTAGATGGGTGCGTTCGGCCAGTTCATCGCGAAGGCGAGCATGACTCCATAGATCGCAGCCGAGGCCCCCACCACGGGGCCCTGGGCGATCAGGAGGCTGAGGGCCGCCCCACCAAGCCCGGCGATCAGATAGAAGCGGAAGAACTCACGCCCCCCCCACCGGCTTTCGAGCGGCGGCCCGAAGAAGAACAACACCAACATGTTCATGAAGAGGTGCCAAAAGCCCCCGTGTACGAACATGTAGGTGAAGACACCCCAAAAACGCGTGAGCGCATGATCGGGGCGAAACGCCAGCCACTCCAGGGTGAACCTCGGCCCGGCCAGGACGGTGAACCCGAAGACAATGGCATTGATGATCAGCAGCCGCTTCACCACGGGGGTGACGGCAAAGGAAAATCCCTGGCTGCTGTCTCGGTACATTCTCCGCCTCGTCGTCGTTCGTCCTGGGCCCGCCCGATCCCCGGGCGCATCTCCACGATGCGTCCGGAGGCGGGATCGGGTCAAACCCCCTGGTTGCCGGGGAGGTTCCGGCCCGCCCCCGTTGATGGGCTATCCGCGCGCCCGAGCGAGGGCCAGGGCGACAATGCGGTCGCAGAGATCCGGGAACTCCAACCCGGCCGCACGCGCCGCCCGGGGAAGCAGCGACTGGGCGGTCATGCCGGGAAGTGCGTTGGCCTCGAGGCACCAGGCGGTGCCCTGTGCGTCGACGATGAAGTCGACCCGGGAGTAGTCGTCCAACCGGAGCAGCCGATGCACCTCGAGAGCCGTGCGCTGCATACCCTGAGCCAGCGCCGGGGCGACCTCGGCCGGGAAGATCTCCGAAGCGAGTCCCGGCTGGTACTTGCAGGCGTAGTCGAACAGTTCGTGTTCGGCGACGATTTCGCCCACCGGCAGCGCCTCGCCGCCGAGTACGCCGACCGTGAACTCCCGCCCGCCCACGAAGCCCTCCACCACCACGCGGTCCCCGAACGAACGGCTTCGGGCCAGGGCACCGTCCCATTCCGAGCGACCTCGAACGAGCTCGAGTCGAAGCGACGAGCCACCACACGCGGCCTTCACCACCACCGGCCACCCGAGGCGGTTCTCGATGAGGTCGGCATCGGTCTCGTCGAGGAGCCAGTCGGCCGTTGGAATCCCGGCGTCGCGCAGGAGACGCTTCGTCAGGTCCTTGTCCATGGCGAGGGCGCTCCCCACCGGGCCCGACCCCGTGTACACCACTCCGATCGCATCGAGAAGGGTCTGGAGCCGTCCGTCCTCTCCCCCCCCGCCGTGAAGGGCCAGAAAGAAGACCTCGGCCTCGCCCGCGACGGGATCGTTTCTCAAGAAGTCCAGGTCGCCGGCCAGAAGACGGTCGCGTACCACCTCGTGGGGTGGCGAGGGGTCGACGCCGTGCCCCCGGATCTGCGCCTCCTCGCTTGCCGACAAGGCGCCGGAGACCGTGTCGAATACCACCACCGCATGGCCTCTCTGGCGCAGTGCGGCGCCCACTTCACATCCGGAGGCGAGGCTCACGTCGCGCTCGTCGGCGTCGCCCCCGGTGAGGACCGTGATGCGCATGTCAGCCGCGGACCTGGGTGAGGGCCCGCACCGCGTCGTAGCGCGTGACGATGCCCGAAAGGGCGCCCTCGGCCCCGACCAGGACCGCCGCGTTGCTGCGGAGCAAACGGGTCACGTCTTCCACGTCGACCGCGGCCGACACGACCGGATAGGGAGCCTCCATGGCGGTGTCGACCGTGCGATCCAGCAGGCCCGGGTCTTCGAGAACGGCGCGCATGAGCCCGGACTCCCGCACCGAACCCACGCACGCGCCGTCCCGAATGACGGGGAGCTGCGACACGCCGTGGGTGGTCATGGTCGACAACGCCATCTGGACGGAGGTCGAGGGCGTCGCCGACAACAGAGCCGGAGCATCGGGGGTTCGCCCCTCGAGGAGATCTGACACCAGCCGCCGTCGCGGTCGCTCGAGATACCCGTTTTCTCGCATCCAATCGTCGTCGAAGCCCTTCGTGAGGTAGTGCTCTCCCCAGTCGCAGAGCACGGCGACCACAAAGGCGTCCGGATCGTCCAATTCCTGGGCCTTCCGCACCGCCGCCTGGACGATCAACCCGGCCGATCCACCCACGAACAGGCCCTCCTCGCGGGTCATGCGTCGGGCCATCCGGAAGGAGTCCCCATCCGAGACCGTCACGTATTCATCGACGACGCCGAGGTCGAGGGTCGCCGGGATCTTGTCGTTGCCCAGCCCTTCGACCTTGTAGGGGTGCCCCTCGATCATCTCACCGGTGTTGAAGAAGGGCCCGATCAGCGACCCTTCGGGATCAACGCCGCAGATCTTCACATCGGGGTTCTGGCTCTTGAGGTAGCGCCCCGTGCCGGTGATCGTCCCGCCGGTTCCCGCGCCCGCGAAGAAGTGGGTGATCCGTCCCTCGCTCTGTGCCCACAGCTCCGGACCCGTGCTGGCCTCGTGTGCGGCCGGATTGGCCTGGTTGTAGAACTGATTGGCGAGAACGGCCCCTGGGGTGGATGCGGCGATCGACTTGGCCTTCATCACGTAGTTCTCGGGATGGTCGGGCGGCACCGCCGTCGGCGTGATGATCACCTCCGCCCCGAAGGCTCGCAGGAGCTTCACTTTCTCCGAACTCATCTTGTCGGGCATCGTGAAGATGCAGTGGTATCCCTTGATCGCGGCCGCCATGGCGAGCGCCAATCCCGTGTTGCCACTCGTTCCTTCGACGACCGTGCCCCCGGGCTTCAGTGTGCCCTCTCGTTCGGCGGCCTCGATCATGGCGAGCCCGATCCGGTCCTTCACGGATCCACCCGGGTTCATGAATTCACACTTTCCGTAGACCGGCGTGCGCGCGCCGTCCGTGACCCGATTCAGGCGCACGAGCGGCGTCCAGCCAACCATTTCCAGGACGTCGGAGTAGGGAGTGAGATGGCGATCGGACATGGGACACCGGGTTGAATGTGAAAGTGAGGCGCTACGGGGACCGAACCTCGAAGATCCGGCCCATGTCATAGGTGTGCACGAGTTCGAGGCGTTCCGGCCGCGCAGCGTCCATGATCTCGAGCCGTTCCGGCCCCGTCGGAAGAAGGTACGGGTATTCGTGCGCCACGGGCACTACCAGGAACCGAGCCCCGGACTCGTCGAGGGTTCGCCAGAGACGAGTGGTGTCTCCCGTGGTGGGCATGAGCTGAACGAACCTCGACGTATGCAGGTGCAGGCCCTGCCCACCGGCGGTCGCGGCGACGATCGCGGTGGTTTCGGTGTGCTCGCGAATCCACGGAATCGCCCCCGCGATCTGGCGACTGTTGAACTGTGGCTCGCCGGCCCTCTGTCGCGTGGCCCGATCCAGCATTCCAGGCACGCCGATCACCAGATGCAGCGCCACCAAGCCCCCTACGAGGCGGGCGCGGGACGATCGGAACCGGACCGAGGGCACCGGATCACGACGGGCCCGCCAAAAGGCCACGGCCGACAGGAGGAGCCACATCACGGTCCAGGACCACCCCTGGAGCGACCCGGGACTTCGAAGGGCGACCTCCACGGCTGCAGCGACCGAAAACAGCAGGGCGCCGCCCCCGGCCCGACGCCACCCCAGCGCGGTGACCGGCCGCAAGGCGAGCAGAGCCGCGCCCCCGCGGAACGCGAGCACGACAACCAGGGGAAACACGGGGAGCAGAAATCGCGTGCCTTCGTCGAACGGCCACAACACGACGATCCCGAGGTAGGCGATCAGAAACCACCCCGCCAGCGGATTCGGCCGGCGGAGCTCTCGGATCAGGCCGAACACGAGGGCCGCCACCAGAGTCACCTGCGGTACCCCGAACAGAAACGCGCTCACGGGGATACCGGCCAACAGCTCGACTCCATGCCCGACCTGAACCGTGAACTGCTGCACGATTCGGATCCCGACGTCGACCGCCTCGGCCCGCCCCAGATCCGGTTGGTGGGGGTCGACCATGGTCAGGAGGTTGCCGTAGGAGCGCTCCTCTCCATGCAGCGCCCCCCGAGCCGACCACCAGAGCTGATAGACCAGCCCTCCGACGACGGAGGCCCCCGCCGCCGCGATCCACCGGCGGGGCACGGGCGACCGCCGGAGCAGCTGCACGCCGATCGCCGCAGCGGCGGCCGCTGGAAACGCAACTCCGATCGATCGCACGGCGGGAACGCCGATGCCCGCCGCCAGGCCGAACGCGAGAGCGAGCACACCGGGAGTGGGCGCACGCCCGAGTCGTTCGAACCCCGCCAATACCAGCATGGTGATCAGAACGAAGAGGCCTTCGGATCGAAGGTCGGTATACACGTCGAAGACGGCCACCGAGCCGAGAAAGAAGATCAGCACCGGCAACATGCCCCGCACATCGCCGCGGCTGCGCATATACGCCGCGATCGCACCGAGAGAAGCGAGATTCACGCCGACGACGAAGAGCGTCAGGGCGCGGGGCTGCAGGCCAAGCCACGCGACGGCCGGGGCGAGCAGCAACGGAAAACCGGGCGGATAGATGGCGTGGGACTGCCCGTTGAAGGTGAACCCTTCTCCGGCGGCGAGAGATTGCGCCAGGCCGACGTAATAGGCCTCGTCTCCCGCGAACCACTCGGGTCGCCGCGCCCCCCAGAGATAGAGGGCGCCGAGTGCCAACAGAAC
>CBDUEZ010000235.1:0-7137 GCA_965366355.1 uncultured bacterium | reverse complement strand
CGAGGTGGTCGAGGCGGCCGAGGTGGTTTCAGCCGTCTCGCCGGCATGCCGTCCGTGCCGTTCGGGACGGCCGCAGGCACGCACGGTGTCGAGCGCCGTCGTCCACGCGTGGGTCGGACCGAATCGAAACGAACGAGCTCCGGCCGCGTCGGTCGCCACCATTCCTCCCACCGAGCACCAGGGTGCGGAGGAGGGTAGGGCGGGAAAATGCAGGCCGCGCGATCGCGCGACCCGGTCGAGATCGGCGGCCACCGCACCCGCACCCGCCCGCACCCCTCCGGTCTCGTCCCACTCGATGCGGTCGAGGAGCGAGAGGTCCAGCACCAGGTCGTCGCCGACATTGCCGCCGGGCATGCCGGTCCCCGCGCCGCGGGGGGTGATGGAGAGGCCTTCGTCGGCACACCAGGCCACGATCGCGGCCACCTCATCGGCGTGGCGAGGCAGGGCGACCGCCCGGGGAAGGAGCCAGACCGGTCCGCGCGAGCCCGCCGCCCGGTCGAGGCTCTCCGAATCGGTGCGCACCACCGTCGCCAGGGCCCGCGGGGGATTCAGCACGGCACCGGGCGTGAGGCGAGAGCGTCGGGGTCAGGCCCGCGCCGTCGCACCCTCGGGGTCACAGGTCGCGCAGAAGCCGGTCAGTTCGAGTCGGTACCCCGTCACGCGGAATCCATGGGCCGACGACTGGAGGCGGTCGACCTCACCCGCATCGACATGGTCGGCCAGGTCGAGCACGTGTCCGCACTCGACACAACGCACGTGGTGATGGTCGTCGGTGCGCCCGTCGTACCGCGCCGAGCCGTCGCCGTAGGTGAGCTTGGTCGCCAGACCACACCCAACCAGGGTCTCGAGGCTCTTGTACACGGTCGCGAGCGAGATGCCGGGCACGTCGCCGCGAACATGGAGAAAAACCTCGTCGGCGGTCGGATGCGACGTGGTGCCCCTCAGGAACCGGAACACGGCGGCCCGCTGTTCGGTGAAGCGCTGCCCACTGGCATCGAGTGCCGTGCGGAGAATGCTCTCGATGTCGACGCGCTGGTGGTCCATCCGTAGTCCCCCGTAATTCGGCTCGGTTGTGGGCTCGGCGTTGCTACCCCCGGACAGACAGCGGAGTTTCTGTTCGATCCACCCCACTCCGGAGCCGCACCCCCATGACGCCCATTCTCGACACCCTCGAGCCCCTCATCGAGGCCGTCCGCGACGGTGTCGAAGCGTCGGGCTGGGCGCTCAGTGGGCTTCAGAAGACCACGAGCTACGACTTCGAGGGCCGATGGGCCGGCGACTCGACGCGCAGCGCCTACCTCTTCTTCCACAGCGAGGGGTACGAGGGAGTATCGGTCGATGTGTACCTCGACGAAACCAGCCGGGGTCTGCGGGGCAACCTCGCCCTCGTGCTCGACCTCCGTTCGCCCACGGAGCTGCCCTCGGCGAGCGCCGTGCTCGAGGGGCTCGCTCGGTCGACCGGAGTGCACCTGCCGGAGGGGTATCGCACCCCCGTCACGCTGCGCATGCGCCTTCCCGACCGTGATTCGCCCCCCGACGCGGCCGAATTGGAGGCGCGTTTGAAGCTGACGCTTCCCAAAGCCGCTCTCGACGCGGGCGCTTCGGCGATCTCGGCGCTCTGCTCTGCGACGGTCGCCGCGTTCGAGCGGGTGCTCGCGGACCCCGTGGTGGAGCAGTGGCGAGCGGTGTAGGAAGGAGGCGCCGGGAGTGGTGGGCGGGGCTTGCCGGTCCGGTTCGACCGGCTCTACCATGGCCTGGCCACCGCTGACTCACTCGATCGAGGTCCGTACATGTCCGACGAAGGCGCGTTCGACTCCCTTCTGCACGAAGATCGCCGGTTTCCGTCCCCCGAGAAATTTCGTTCCGAGGCCCTGGTTTCGGACGCCTCGATCTATGCCGAGGCCGACGCCGACATCGAGGGGTGGTGGGCCCGGTGGGCGTCGGAGCTGGATTGGGATCGCCCCTGGGACCGTGTGTTGGAATGGACTCCACCGCACGCGAAGTGGTTCGTCGGGGGCAAACTCAACGTCTGCCACAACTGCGTGGATCGTCACCTCGCGGGGCCCCGCCGGAACAAGGCGGCGCTCATCTGGGAAGGCGAGCCGGGTGATGTGCGGGTCCTGACCTACTACGGCCTGCACCGGAGGGTCTCGAAGTTCGCGAACGTGCTGCGCGGGCTCGGGGTCGCGAAGGGAGATCGGGTCGCGATCTACCTGCCGATGGTACCGGAGGCCGCCATCGCGATGCTGGCCTGCACGCGGATCGGCGCGGTCCATTCGGTCGTCTTCGGCGGCTTCAGCCCGGACTCGCTGGCGGATCGGATCAACGATGCCGGGGCCCGAGTGCTCATCACCGCCGACGGGGGCCATCGACGGGGATCGCTGATTCCCCTGAAGAACAACGCCGATCGTGCGATGGAGCAGACCCCGGGAATCGAGCACTGCGTCGTGGTCGCCCGTGATACCCACATCGCCCGCGAGCTCGACGTGCGCATGAAGCCGGGCCGCGACCTGTGGTACCACGAGCTCATGCGCGATGTGGAGGGCGGAGTCGACTGCGAATCGATGGACGCCGAAGACAATCTGTTCATTCTCTACACGTCGGGAACCACGGGGAAGCCGAAGGGGGTCGTGCACACGACCGGCGGCTACCTGACCCAGGCCTACGCCACGACAAAATGGGTCTTCGACCTCAAAGAAGACGATCGCTACTGGTGCACGGCCGACGTGGGGTGGATTACCGGGCACAGCTACATCGTCTACGGACCGCTCGCTGCCGGGGCCACCATCTTCATGTTCGAGGGGGCGCCGGACTGGCCGAACCGAGGTCGCTTCTGGCACCTCTGTGAGAAGTACGGGATCACCGTCTTCTACACGGCGCCGACCGCCATTCGCGCCTTCATGCGATGGGGGGAGGAGTGGCCCGCGAAGTACGATCTGTCGCAGCTCCGGCTGCTCGGAACGGTCGGCGAACCGATCAATCCCGAGGCCTGGATGTGGTATCACGAGGTGATCGGCGACAAACGGTGCCCGATCGTCGACACGTGGTGGCAGACCGAAACCGGGGCCATCATGATCACGCCGCTCCCCGGGGTCACCGAAACGAAGCCGGGCACCGCCACGCGTCCGTTTCCCGGGATTCGGGCCGAGATCCGGGCGGAGGACGGCAGCGAGGTCGATGCCGGGTATCTGGCGATCACGCACCCCTGGCCGTCGATGCTGCGCACCATCTGGGGTGACGACGAACGGTACCGCGAGACGTATTGGTCGAAGTGGCCCGATACGTACTTCCCGGGCGACGGCGCTCGCACCGACGACGACGGATTCTTCTGGATCCTGGGACGGGTCGACGACGTCCTGAACGTCGCGGGGCATCGCATCGGCACGATGGAGGTGGAGAGCGCCCTGGTCGACGATCACCGCGTGGCCGAGGCCGCCGTCGTCGGGAAGCACCATGAGGTGAAGGGTCAGTCGATCGCGGCCTTCGTGACGCTGAAGGAAGGTCTGGATCCGTCGAGTCTCATCGCCGATGAGCTGAAACAACACGTGGTCGAGAAGATCGGAGCGATCGCCCGGCCGGAGGCGATTCTGTTCACCGCCGATCTTCCCAAGACCCGGTCGGGGAAGATCATGCGACGGCTCCTGCAAGACATCGCCGAGGGACGCGCGGTCGGAGACACGACGAGCCTCGCCGACCCCGACGTGATCCGGCTCTTGAAGCAGCGCTACGAGGAGGGGGATTCCGGGTAGAACCCCACCCGGTGCACCTGGTTGTTGCCGTACCCGAGATCGTTGCGCCAGGCGTCGATCGGTTGCCGCGAGCCGGTGGCATCGGTCGCCCGCGACCATA
This sequence comes from uncultured bacterium, assembly GCA_965366355.1. GTDB lineage: Bacteria > Gemmatimonadota > Gemmatimonadetes > Longimicrobiales > Gaopeijiaceae > Gaopeijia. Next base: position 3,288 of record CBDUEZ010000235.1, on the reverse strand, counting down.
GCTCTCCCATCGGCCGCGAGTCGGGCACGGTGAGCGTGCAGCGCCAGCGCTGCGCGGTGTGGGGTTCGCTCGGCGGCTGAACCCGGGCGGCGATCCAGGTCGCTCCCGAGTCGAGCGACACCTCGACCTCGGTCACCGGGGCCTCACCGCTCCACGCGATCCCGGAGACCTCCAGCGGACCCGGTCGCGGAGGGGGGGCGCCCGCCTCCGGATCGAGAATGAGCGAGCGCACCCGCATGCGCGTGACCGGGCCCCGGGTCTCGCCCTGGTCGACGTAGAGGTAGCGGTCGGTCTGGAATCGTCCCTCGAAGGCGCTCGCGAGGGCCTCGATGCGCACCAGCCACTTCACCGAGGCGACGGCGTACCACCCGGGAACCACCAGGCGCAGCGGCGCGCCGTGCCGAGGCGTGAGGGGGCGCCCGTTCATGGCCCACGCGAGCAGGGGCGCCGGAGAGGCGCCCATCGCATCGACGGGGAGCGACCTCTGAAAGGGGATCTCACCCCACTCCCCTCCCAGGCCCCGGTCGGCTCCGGTGAAGAGCCACTCGGTCGTCCCCTCGAGGGCTCGGGATTCGGCGAGAACCCGGTCGAGGGATACACCCGTGAACACGGCCGTACCCGTGGCGCCGAGCGTCCACGGAGTTCCGGAGGCGGGCGGCACGAGGAACGACCGCCCGTTCCCGGCGCATTCCAGGGTGACCGTGCGGTCCTCCGTGGCCAACTCCTGGAGCTCCTTCAGCGACCAGTCTCGGGCGGCGTCGACGGTCCCCCCGACGTGCAGGGACCACGCGCGGGCATCGATCTCGGGCTCGACGAAGTTGCTGCGTACGTAGAACGAGTCGAGCGCGGTGATTGGATCGCGGAGGGCCCGGAGCGGCGCTTCGCCATTGAAGGGGCGTTCCGACAGGGCGTCGAGCGGCACGTCAGCCCTCTCCGGCCTCGTCGGGGGCCGTCACCCGGTCAGAAGCCAGGGGGTCGTGGCTCGACGGCGGCCGGGCGGCCAACGCCTCGGCCGACTTCTCCTTGGCCGGTCGGGCGGGGATTCCCACGTAGACCCAACGGGCGTCGGTGTCTTTCGTGAGCACCGCTTGCGCGCCCACCATGGAGTCCCGGCGCACCCGGGCTCCCGCCAGGATCGTGGCATGGTAGGTGATGCGAACGCCGTCTTCGATCACGGTCCTGGGCGAATAGACGTTCCGACCGTCGATGATGTCGTGCGTGTGGGAATAGACGTTCGCGAAGTCCGACACCGACACCCCGTTCCCCACCGTGATCCCGCCCCGATCATCGAGCAGTACGTGCCGGTGGATCACCACGTCGTCGCCCACCTCCAGGTTGTAGCCGAAGGTGACGCGAACGTACGGAAAGGCCTTGAAGTTGTGCCCGCACCGGGCGAAGACGCGCTCGGCGAGCAGGCGGCGGAATCGCACGCCCAGGGCCGTGTTTTCGCCGGCGGGGGAGCGGTCGAACATCTCCCACAGCCACAGGAGCGGCTTCACGCGCGCATACTTCTCGACGTCGGTCTCCGAATAGTACTCGGGCTCCAGCACGATATTTCGAGGGTCGAACTGGTCGACCAGGATCCGGGTTGTCGGATCGAGGGAGGCGGGGTCGACGGTGGCCAGCTGCGGGGCGTACAACCCCGTGAGGATCTGCGCGCATACGTCGTTGCGGTCCAGCCCTGGGTCGTCCAAGCGCTCGGCGACCTCTCCGATCCACGAAACGATTCGTCGTTCGGCGGCGTCGTGGAGGGGCACGGCCCTTAGGGGGAGGAATGCCATGGCAACCGGGGAGGAGGTGCGTGGGGTCGGGGCGGTGCGGATGTGCGGGGTCAGAATAGCTGCCCATGGGCCGTGCCGTCGAGCCCCGCACTCGAGACCGCCGAAGTGAATCGGGTCGCCTCAACCCGCCGTAGGGCGCTATGTTGGAGATGACATTCCCCGAAAAGCGCGGCCCATGCACGACGTTTTGAGACAGAGACTTTTGCGACGCATCGAGTCGCTTCCCGAGGCACAGGTCTACCAGGTGCTCGACTACATCGAGTTCCTGGAGTCGAAATACGCGAAGGAGACACAGGTCGAGGCGTCCGGTCTGCAGAAGATGGCGGAGGGCCTCGAAGACAAGATGCGCAAGAAGGCGATGAACCCCGCCACGATCCGCGAAGCGTTTCAGCTGATCGCCGCTGCCGACCGTGTCTTGTCGGGGGTGTCGTCGGCCGGCCGCCAGATTCTCACCGACCTCGGATCACTCGGGGAACCCGAGGGCGATCGCGGGGCGGACGAGCCCGACGCGATCGACAAGGGAGATGCCCGTGGACGGTCGCAGCCGGGGGGCGGAAACGGGGCTTGACACCCCCTGTCGGCTCCGGATACCCTTTCGCATGAAAGCCACCGCTCGCCTTGCGAGCGCTTCACGCCCGCCCTTCGACCGGTCCAGCCACGGACCCGCTCGGGGAGTGGGCGCCTCTACATTCGGACGCCCCTTCGGGGGGCCGACGCCCAGGATCTGACATGATGGAACCCCGTTCCGGCCGCGGTGCCTATGTGATCAAAGAAGGACTGACCTTCGACGACGTCCTCCTCGTGCCGGGCCATTCGACGGTGCACCCGAAGGACACGTCCGTCGCGTCGCGCCTCACCCGACCCATCGCCATCAACATTCCCCTCCTGTCGGCCGCCATGGATACGGTGACCGAGGCACGAATGGCCATCCAGATGGCTCGCGAGGGCGGTCTCGGCATCATTCACAAGAACATGCCGGTCGATCGCCAGGCGAGTGAGGTCGATCGGGTGAAGCGTTCGGAAAGCGGCATGATCATGAATCCGATCACGCTCAACCCCGAAGCCACGCTCGGCGACGCCCACGCCTTGATGTCGCGCTTCTCGATCAGTGGCGTCCCGATTGTCGAAAACGATGGACGTCTCGTCGGAATCGTCACCAATCGCGACCTTCAGTTCGAACTGAATCTAGACCAGCCGATCCGCGCCGTGATGACGTCGGCCGACCTCGTCACGGTGCCGGTCGGCACGACCCTCGACGAGGCCGAGGTCATTCTGCACCGCCACCGGATCGAGAAACTCCCGGTCGTCGACGCCGGCGGCACCCTGAAGGGCCTCATCACGGTCAAGGACATCTACAAGCGGCGGCAGTATCCCAACGCCTGCAAGGACGAGCACGGGCGTCTTCGTGTGGGGGCCGCCATCGGGGCCTCGCGCGACGACCTGACGCGAGCCGGCGCGTTGCTGGCCGCCGGGGCCGATATTGACGAGATCAACACCGTCCGCAAGC
>CBDUEZ010000234.1:0-7149 GCA_965366355.1 uncultured bacterium | reverse complement strand
GCACGAGCAGTACGAGCGCCAGCATCAGGACCTGCGCGTCGAAGACGGTATCGCATACGGCGATGTGATCGAGGGCGTCGACTTCGAGTTCGCGTCGAGACTGACCGCGGTGAATGCGGCGGTCCTGGCGGCACTGGCCTGGGCGCCCCCGGCTCCCGCCAATGTTCAGATCGGAGGCGCCGTTCGGCCCTCGACCACCCTGGCCTGGGACGCCGCGCCGCACCCCGACCTCGTCGGTTATCGCATCTACTGGCGCGATACCACGGCTCCGCAGTGGGAACACTCCCGCTTCGTGGGCCTGGTCGACCGGTTCACCCTCGAGAACCTCGTGATCGACAACTACCTCTTCGGCGTTGCCGCCGTCTCCGCGACGGGCACCGAAAGTGTCGTGGCCTTTCCGACGGCGCAGTTGCGCCAGTAGGTCACGCCGGCGCGAGCGCCCCTACTCTGCCGGGAGCGCGAGGGTCTCGAGGACGATCCGTTGTTGCTCCCGAACGTGGTCGGAAGCCTTCCCCTCGGCGGGACTGGCTCGCTCGGGGCGGGCTACATAGCGCAGGGGGAGTTCGCGGGGGACCACAGCCCGGAGGCGGGGGCCCATGAAGGTCAACGCCCCCATGTTGCGCGGCTCTTCCTGTGCCCAGACGACCTCGTCGAGGTTCTTGTAGCTGCGCACGACCTCGTCCAGGCGCTGCGCTGGGAACGGGTACAATTCCTCGACACGGGCGATCGCGACCCCTTGAGCCTCCGGCCGCCGAGCGTGGCCCTCGAGGTCGTAGTAGATCTTGCCCGTGCAGAGCACCAGTCGACGGACCGAGTCCCGGTCCCTCGGCGACGGACCCTCCATGCTGGGATCGTCGATCACCGGCTGGAACGATCCGTCGGTGAGGTCGGCCACGGTCGAGCTCGCAGCGGGAAGCCGCAGCAGGCTCTTGGGGGTCATGACGATCAACGGGCGCGACGGGCGCCATAACGCCTGGCGCCGCAACATGTGGAACACCTGAGCGGGCGTGCTTGGATACACGACCCTCATGTTGTCTTCCGCACACAACTGCAGGAACCGTTCGAGGCGGGCCGAGGAATGCTCGGGACCCTGTCCCTCGTATCCGTGGGGCAGAAGCATGGTGAGGTTCGAGATCTGCCCCCACTTCTGACGGCCCGACGAGATGAACTGGTCGATGGCGACCTGTGCAACGTTGACGAAGTCTCCGAACTGCCCCTCCCAGAGAACGAGGTCGCGCTCGCTCGCCACCGAGTAGCCGTACTCAAATCCCAGTACACCCGATTCCGTGAGGGGCGAGTTGTGCACTTCGAGGCGGCCCGAGTCGAGGGTCGTCAACGGAATGTGCACGTCGCCCGTCTCGACGTCGTGGAGCACGAGATGTCGGTGGCTGAACGTACCGCGCTGCGCGTCCTGCCCGGTGAGTCGTACGACGAACGACTCCGAGAGGAGCGATCCGAAGGCGAGCACTTCGCCGTAGGCCCAGTCGAGTCGTGTATCGAGCGCGAGGGGGTCGTGGCGGCGCTTCAACTGCCGGAGCAGCTTCGGGTGCACGTTGAACCCTTCGGGCACCGCGACCGATGCCTCGTTCACCCGCGCGAGAACCTCGAGCGGGAGGGCGGTGTCGGGCTCCTCCGTCTCTGCGGTCTCCACGACGGCCTCGTCTTCGACGGCCGGGGGAGCTTCGTTCTTGACGGAATCCTGCGCCTCCCGCAAGCGGTTGGCGACGGCCTCGTCGACCTCTCGAACGTCCTCCTCGGTCACGGCCGACTCGTCGACCAACCGACGAGCCCAACTCGTCCCGGCCGTCGGATGCTCCGAAATCGTCGCGTAGAGGCGCGGCTGCGTGTAGGCCGGCTCGTCTCCCTCGTTGTGCCCGTGGCGCCGGTATCCGATGAGGTCGATCACCACGTCGTCGTGGTACTGATCCCGGTAGGCCATCGCCAGCCGCACGGCGGCGAGACAGGCTTCCGGGTGATCGGCGTTCACGTGCATGATGGGCACGTCGAAACCCTTCGCCAGGTCGCTCGAGTAGCGGGTCGAGCGCCCCTCCTTCGGGGTGGTGGTGAAGCCGATCTGGTTGTTGGCGATGATGTGGATCGTGCCGCCGACGGTGTAGCCGTCGAGCCCGGCCATGTTCAGCGTCTCCGCGACGACGCCCTCGGCCGCGAACGCCGCGTCACCGTGGATCAGGATCGGCACGACCGCGTCCGGATTGCGCGTGCCGGCGCGTTCGTTCTCGAACTGCCATGCCCTGGCCATGCCCATCACGACCGGGTTCACGAATTCCAGGTGGCTGGGATTCGGAGCCAGCACGACCTGGAGCTCCTTGCCGTCGCGGGTCTCGTACCGGCCCCGGGCGCCATGGTGGTATTTCACGTCTCCGGTGCCGGCGACGTGCAGAGCGCCCTTTCCCTTGAGGCCTTCGAATTCCCGCAGAAGGTCCTCGTACGGAACCTTGAGGATGTGGGTCAGGACGTTCAGGCGACCGCGGTGCGCCATCCCGAGAACGACCGTGTGTCCGCCGCGAGCCGCAGCCTCGTCGAGCGCGAGGTCGAGCATCGGCACCATCATGTCGGTGCCTTCGATCGAAAACCGCTTCTGCCCGAGGTAGGCGCGGTGCAGGAACTGCTCGAAACCCTCGACCTGCGTCAGGCGACGCAGGAGTTGCTTCTGACCGTCGCCCGACAGCGGCTGCGTGTGCACGCCCGACTCGACCTGGGCCCAGAGCCACCGGACCCGCACCGGGTCTTCGATGTGCTCGAACTCGTAGCCGATGTGTCCGGTGTACGCGACCTCGAGCCGCTTCAGGGCCGCCGCCACCGATTCACCCTCTCTCGCTCCCTCCATGACCAGCGTCGCCGGCAGGAGCTCGAGCTCCTCCATCGACGTGCCGAAGAACGACGGGTCGAGCTGCGGATGTTCGGGCTGCCGGAGTCCGAGTGGGTTCACATCGGCGCTGGTGTGCCCGTGGTCCCGAAAGGCCTGTACGAACGAGGTTGCACGGGCCACGAGGGGTAGAAGCCCCCGCAGATGGGCCACCTCGGCGCTCGTCGATGCTCCGGTCGCCTCGCTCACCGGCGGCGCCGCCGCCGCAGGGATCGCCAGCGATGGCGGTGCGCTGGCCGCCACCCCATTCAAGGGCGCGGCGGGGCTCAGGCTCTCCGGGACGAGCAGGCCGGCCGCCTGCGTCTCGGCCGTCCCGCGCGAGAAGAAGTCGCGCCAGGCAGAGGGTACCGCCTCAGGGTTCATCGCGAACTCCTCGTAGAGGAGCTGAACGTAGGCGGCGTTTTGGCTGTCGAACGGTGTGTCGCTCATCGCGGGATTTCGGGGCGCGCGAACGTGAGCCCAACCCCTCTCGGGCATTGGGCATGAAAATCCCCTTAAGCTATAGATTTTCGACCCGGCGGCGAGGCCTCGCTACACTTCTCCACCTATGCACTCTTCCCCACAGACCGATCCCGTCGCCGTCACGGAGGTCGTCCGCCCCGGATCCGTCCCCATCTGGGTTCATCCGGGCTGGACCGACGCGTACCCGTGGCTCCTGCAGGGCACCACCGCCCGTGGCCCCGACTCCCCTCCGTTCGACCTGGGTTTGTTCGCCGGAGGTTCGGGCGCCGAGGTGCTCGACCGCTGGGACACCCTGACCACCGCGCTCTCGGTGCAGGCGGCGGTGCACGCACGCCAGGTCCATGGTGCGACGGTGCGGCTCCACCGAGCAGGACCGGCCGGTCTTCGTATCGCCGAAGCCTGCGATGGCCACCTCACGCGAGCGCCCGGCGTGCTTCTCACGGTGGCTGTCGCCGACTGCGTGCCCGTGACGCTCGTCGACCCTTCCACACGTTCGGTTGCCGCCCTCCACGCGGGTTGGCGGGGCACTGCCGCCGGGGTCGTCGAGGCCGGGTTGGCGGCGTTTGCTCAGCGGCTCGACGTGCGTGCCGGAGCCCTCGAAGCCCATCTGGGACCGGCGATCTGTGGCGAATGTTACGAGGTCGGGGCCGATGTGTATCGGGCTCTGGGCCTTCCCGCTCCCGAGGGACCTCGTCCGCTCGACCTGCGGGGCGTCGTGGCCCGCCGGCTGGGCGAGGGAGGGGTGGACGGGGCACGGATCACCGTGTCGACCTGGTGCACACGGTGCGGCGATTCCCCGTTCTTCTCGCACCGCGGGGGCGACGGATGTCGTCAGGTCGCCTTCGTCGGCGTGGCCTGATGGATCCCCGCGTGGGCCTCTGCTCGGTGTGTCGGCACGCGCGAACCACCGGGAACCGCCGCGGCTCCGTCTTCTACCTGTGCACCATGGCTGAGAAGGATCCGCGGCTGAGGCGGTATCCTCCGCTGCCCATCGTCCGGTGTCCGGCGTTTCAGCCGGCGTCGGGGGCCGGCGAACCAGACGCCCCACTCGCACCGGAATCGGCCTGACGATCTCGCGTGGCGAGAAACGCCTGGATGAAGGCGACCGATTCTTCCGGGTGTTCTTCGGCGACCTGATGCCCACAGTTCTCGAGCACCACGAGCCGGCCGCGGGGCAGGTCGTGGGCCAGCCGTTTCCCGATGGCGAGGGGAACCACCGGGTCCTGCCGCCCCCAGAGGCACAACGCCGGCACATCGATCTCGGGAATTCTCGCGGTGACGGTCGCGACGTCGGGCGGCACGATTCGTCGAGCGCAGTCTAGAAAGGCCCTGCGCCGGGCCGCGTTGCGCATCGGCCGGGCATAGGCTTCCACCCGTTCCGGAGTCACGGCTTCCGCCTGCACGACGATCTGCCGCATCGCCATGCGAACGAGCCACCGTTTGGGAAGAACCGCGAATCCGAACGCCGCGACCCAGCGGCGCCGCGCCAGGTGCACGAAGGGGGGCTCCCTCTGCGGATACGCCGCCCCGGCAACGCTCACCAGTCCCCCGAGTCTGGGTCGCCCCCCTGCCGCCGCCCGGTCCAGGAGCTCGAGCGCGACCAGCAGTGCGATGCCGCCCCCCATCGAGTGGCCCACGATCGTGCAGTCGTCGAGATCGAGGTGCTCGATCCAGTCGGCGACGGCCGTGGCCATACCGGCGGGAGAGTAGTCGCCATGGGCCGGGGCAGGGGCCTCACCGAAGCCCGGAAGGTCGATCGTCAGGCATTCGTAGTCGGCGGAGAGGCAGGGCAGCCAGGGAGTCCAATGAAACCGATTGGCTCCGTACCCGTGCAGAAAGACCACCGGGGGGCCCGTCCCGACCCGACTCCACGCCAGAGATTCATTCGACGACGTCATGGCGGAGCGAGATGCCATCGGGTGGCGCCCCGGTCCACGGCCTCGCGGGCGAGATGGGGGTGGCACGTGAAGAGAAATACCTGTCGCGTCGCGGTCACGGCTTCGAGAAGGTTCAGGCCGCGGTCGCGCCGGGTCGCGTCCCAGTTGACGAGAACCTCATCGAGGAACAGAGGAAGGTGCACCTGACCGTCGTCCAGGTGGTCCATCAGGGCGAGGCGAAGCGCGACGTAGATCTGCTCCTGCGTACCCGTCGACAACGGGGGGCCGACCTCGACGGGACCGGGGACCGCGGGACCGGAGACCTGGAGCAGCCGAGACCGATCGGAGCCGACATCCAGACGATCGTACCGGCCGGCGGTGAGCGCTGACAAATGCGTGCCTGCCAGCCGAAGAATGGCGGGCTGGTGCAATTCCCGGAGCTCCCGATCGGCCTGATCGACGAGTGCCGACAAGATCCAAAGGCGGTCGTGCTCGCGTCGCACGGCGTCGCGTTCCTGTCGGAGCCGACGGAGCTCGCCTTCGAGTTCGTCGATGGTCTCCTCTCCGTCGCGGACTTCGCTCTGGGCCTCGAGGTCCTTCTCGAGAGCGACCCAGCCTTCGATCTCGCTGCTCCGGGTCTCGATCTCTCGCGCCAGCGACCCGAGTGGGTCGGTTTCCCGGGTCCATGCCTCGCCCTGGTCGTCGGCCGTCTGGATGGCGTCGACGATGTCGTCGAGATCCGGGTGCTCGCGGCCGAGAGTGGCCCAGCGGCGTTCCGCTTCGTGGTGCGCCTCCACCGATCGCGCCGCCGCTTCGGCCGCCGTGCGCGAATCGCCTCCATGGAACATCGCCAGGCGCTCTTCGAAAGCGGCGCGTCGCTGGCGGGCCTCGACGAGGGCCCGGGACGCCTCCTCGTGGGCCGCCTCGAGAGCGGGCAGGCGAGCGGCGGCGCGCCCGGTCGAGGCGGCCTTCTCCCTCGCTCGCCCGAGACGGTCCTGGAGGAGGGTCGAGGTGGCCACCGCGCTGCTCGTTCCCGACACGTGCAGTAGACCGCGAAGGCGTTCGGCCTCGAGATCGAGTTCGCCGAGCTGCCGCCGCAGATCATCGACCTCAAGGCGAACGTCGGCCAGATCGCGAGCCAACTGTCGGCAGCGGTCCAGTCGGGGCAGCAGTTCCGAATCCGGGCGCGCACCGATGTCGAAACCGAGCGGAGTGAGCAGGCGCTCGACCTCGGCTCGTGCCCGGTCTTCTGCAGCGCGAAGGGAGGCATCGAGTTCTCGGGCGCCTTCCGCGTGACGATTCCGTGCGCGGCGCTCGGAGCGGGCTCCGGCCCACAACCACAGGGCGATGAAGACCAGGACGAGTCCGAACAACAAGGGGTAGGCGACCGGAAGTCCACCGAGGCCGAGCACCCCCGACCAGGCCGGGAGGGCCGTCGCCGCGACGGTCAGGCCCAGCAGGCCGACCAGACCAGCGGGGACCAGGGTCGGGTTCGGAGCTTCGGCTGGCGCGACCGGAGCACTCGCCCTCGATCCTGCGGCGTCGGTCCACTCGCGATAGGCGGCGACCAGGGGCGGTGTCGAGGCCTCCAGAAGGGCGTCGATGTTCGGGGTGTCACGCCACGGCAGTGAGTCGACCTCGTCTGCGAGCCGGCGCTCCAGCGCCCTGAGTTCCTGCTCCGCCGCACCCAGTCGCGGCGCCAGCACCGCAGCGCCCGCGGTCCCGGCACCCAAGCGCTCGATCGAGGCCTGGTGTTCGAGAACGGTCCGCTCGAGGACGTCCAGACCGTCGGCCTCTTCGGCGGCCGCCTCGTGTTCCCTCCGGCAGCGCTCGACGTGTCGCTCCGCATCGTGTACGCGTTCCTCGAGCCGGTCGAGCTCCGCCACGGGGTCGGCAGACAGGTCGGTCAGCCGGGCTGGGTCG
>CBDUEZ010000233.1:0-7163 GCA_965366355.1 uncultured bacterium | reverse complement strand
CGAGACGAAAACACGGCGCCGAGCGACCCTCATCAACTCCTCGACGAACTCGCCATCACCCTCCACGTGTTCGATGACATCGACACAGACGACGGTGTCGAACGAGTCGTCGGCCAGCGAGGCGAGATCACGGACCTCGATCGTGACGTCGTCGGACTGCCGCAGTCGTTCGTCGAGATCGATGCCGAGCGCAGCCGGTGCTTCGGCCGCCAGGACCCGGAGCCCGTCGCCCATTCCCGCTCCGACATCCAGGACCGAGTCGCCCACCAGGTGCTTCGCCGCCAATCGATACCACCCCATCTGCAGGGGTGCCCTTCCGTGCACGACGGTCTCGTCGCCGCAGGGCCGGAAGGCGGTGTGGCGCTGACCTCGCTCGAGAATCGAGAGGAGGCCGCCCGCGTGCGGTCGGCCGGAACTCGCCCGGCGGATCTTGGCGACGCCGAGAGTGAGCACCGGAATCACGAAGACGACGATGATCACGAGCGTGATGGCACCGTAGCCCGAGGCGATGAGCCCGACGAGGCCGAAGCTCGACACGGCGGTCCCTGCGCCGAGGAATCCGAGCGCGACCACGGGGCGCACCCAGCGAGCGAGCTCGGTCCCTCGATCAGAGGCCAGTCCCGCCAGACGCTCGTTGACGGCGTGGATCAGCCCGGTCCCGGTCTCGATCAGGGTCCCGAACAGCACCACCTGGAAGGCGATCTGGAATCCGCGCGACCCCAGCACCTCGAGGAGCGCGTTGGCGGGAACCGCCCGGTCGACGATGCCCGGGTACTGGCCCACCATCGCGAGGTAGAAGAGGAGGCCGGGCAGGATGGCCAGAGGCCCCGCGAGGGCCCCCGCGATCAGGCTGTCCCGCCGTTGCGTGTGTGTGCGAATCGTGATGAGCACCGCCGGAATGACGGCCAGGTTGTAGCCGGCGTACCGGAGTCCCGCCCAGGCCCACCCGTTTCCGGCGGGTTCGGTGGGGAGGATTCGCATGATGTCGCCACCGAAGGCCCGAAAGCACCACACGAAGAAGACGATGTAGAGGCCGTACAGCAGGAACGACCACCCCGCGAGGAATCGCTCGATGGTCTTCGAGCCGGCGAACACCAGGACGCCCACGGCCACCATGATCCCGACGACGCCGATCCAGTAGTTGAGCCCGAACGTTTCTTCGAGGATCGTTCCCGAGGCGGCCGCGATGACGGCGAGCACGATCAGGAGTAGGGCGAGATAAGCGAGTTCGAAGGCCACCCACCCCCGGCCCAGGAGTCCCTGGAAAAAGTGCCGGTAGTCGAAGGTCTGCTGAAGGCGGGCGAGCTCGAAGGTCGCCATGCAGACGGCGCTCCACACGAGCGTCGCGACGCCGATGGCGAAGAGCCCGCCCAGGGGACCCTGGGTGAGGAAGAACTCGACCAATTCCCGGCCGGTGCCGTACCCTCCGGCGATGACCACCGACTGGAAGACGAGTCCCGGGAGGAGGTATCGGCGAAACCGTGAGGAGCCGGAGTCGGTCATGGCGAATCCAGAGGTGGTAGGTCGTTCGCGTCAGCGCATGGGGCCGGTCACACGCCGCCAGAAATCGGAGTCGAAGCCGGGGTCGCGAAGGGCCTCGAGGTCGCGCCAGTGGGGGTAGGACGCCTCGAAGGTCGCAGGCGACATGCACGCGTCCTTGGCTGGATAGAGGGCGCCGCCGGCTTCGACCACCACCGCTTCGAGGTTGGCCATCAGGCGGCGGGTCGAGGCACCCCGATTGGGCAGATCGAGCGAGAGCGTGGGGCCCGGCCGGGGAAACGACAACAACCCGGGCGACGTGAGGTCGCCGAAGTGCTTGAGCACCGCGAGGAACGATCCGCTGCCTACACGCTCGACCTGGAGGAGCAGTTCCCGCAGTGCTTCGCGGCCGACGTCGCGGGGGACCACACATTGAAATTGGAAGAAGCCCCTGGGCCCGTACATGCGATTCCAGTTGTGGATCGAGTCGAGGGGGTAGAAGAACGGATCGAAATCGACGATCGCGCTCGCCCTGGCCGGCAATCGGTAGTAGAGCGCATTGAAGGCGCGCAGCGACAGCCGATTGACCAGCGAGATCGGCGGTTGCACGAAGAAGTTGAGGGAGCGCCGCGGGGAAAACGGCCGCTGCTCGCTCGGTTCGGCGTGGTTGCCCGCCATGAGGCGGCCCCGGCCGAGGGCAGCGCCGCGCGATACGCAGTCGATCCACGACACCGTGTAGTCGTAGTTGGCATCGACTTCGGCCGAGCGATCGTAGTAGTCGTCGAGATTCTGAAACCGGTGCGTCGCGACGCGCATGCCCCGCCCGTCGATCGGAACGAGGCGGATCTCGGCCCACGTGATCAGGCCGGTGAGGCCGAGGCCACCGATCGTGGCGGCGAACAAAGCGGCGTCGTCGTCGGGTGTGCACAGGTGGCGCTGGCCGTCGGAGCGCAACAGTTCGAGGGCCGACACATGGCGCCCGAAGGTGCCGACGACGTGGTGGTTCTTGCCATGCACGTCGTTGGCGATGGCGCCCGCGAGGGTGATCAACTTGGTTCCCGGGGTGACCGGAACGAACCAGCCCCGCGGCACGATGAGGTCGAGGATCTCCGACAGGAGCGTGCCCCCCTCGGCCCGTAGCACGCCGGTCTCCTCATCGAAGGCCAGAATGCTCCGGGCGCTGCGGCAGGCGAGAAGTTCGCCTTCTCCATTCATGCACACGTCGCCGTAGCTGCGCCCATTGCCGAAGGGGAGCACGGGTCCGTTCCACGACGCGGGGTCGAGATCTGCCCCTGCGTCGCGTACGAGTGACGCCGCCGGCTGCAGGCGGCCCCAGGGCCGATAGCTCATCGGGCGAGGAGGAGGAGGATCAGGGCGGCGAGGCCGACCCACCGACTCAACTCGTCCTGGAACGCCCATACGACGGGATCGTCGGTCATCTCATCGCGGGCCACCACGATCCAGGCCCGTCCGATCCAGTAGAGGGCCAACGGACAGAGCTGCCAAAGCAGGATCGGCCGCGTGTAGTGCTGCGAGAAGTCGTCGCCGATGACGTAGAGCGCGAGCACGAGAACGGCCATACAGCCCGAGCCGATCCCGAGTCCGATGAGGACCGGCAGGTCTCGCAACTGGTATCCACGGCCCGGCAGCCCCTCTTCGGATATCGTCGACCCATCCGAGATCGCACGGTGCAACTCCGCATACCGCTTCACCAGCGCGAGGCTGAAGAAGAAGAAGAGCGAGAAGCCCAGTAGCCACACCGAGGGTTCGATCCCGGTCGCCATCGCCCCGGCCACGACTCGGAGCGTATAGAGCCCGGCGAGGGTCATGACGTCGATCAGCACCGTTCCCTTGAGCCGCAGGGAATAGGCGAAGGTCAGGAAGTAGTAGACGCCGAGCGCGATCTGAAAGCGGCCCGGGAGCCAGAACGCCGCGGCCACCCCGAGCGCGATCAGGACGAAGGCCATCGGTGCCGCCCACGACACAGGCAGGTAGCCCGAGGCGAAGGGGCGAGTGCGCTTGGTCGCATGCCTGCGGTCGTGAGCGAGATCGACCACGTCGTTGATGACGTACACCGACGAGGCCACCATCGAGAAGGCCGCGAAGGCGACCACGGCCTGCAGGACCACCGTCGAGTCACCCCACCGCTGGCCCGCGAGCACAGGGACGAAGACCAAGAGGTTCTTCAGCCACTGGTGCATGCGAATGGCGCGGCCGAGAAGGCGCCAGGTCGGGGGTCGATCGGGAAGGGGATCGAACACGGTGGTGGCACGGGCCGAGCTGCGCACCCGATCGCCGTCGACTTCTCCACCGACGAAGTCGAAGCCGTTGGTGCCGAACCGCTCGACCAGTCGTTGCGGGATCGAGTCGGCGTCGTCGGGTTCGACCGTGAGCACCTCGTCGAAAGGTCCGAAGTGTTGTGCGACCGCCGCGGTGATCGGAGCCGGCGCGGCCCCCGTCAAGACGATCTCTCGGCCGTCGGCGCGGGCCTGCGCGACCATCTCGACGAGATCGGGGTGAGCCGGAAGGAATCCCAGGGTGTCGGCGACGCGTGCGGAGGCCTCCGCACGGGCGCTGCCACGCAGCAGCCCTCCGGGGAGTTTCAAGAGAGTGCGGGGATCACCTGCAACGGCGCCTAGAACGGCCTCAGAAGCGAGGTCGTTGGGGACCAACGGGCCGGACAGGCCGACGCAAAGGGGTACACTCACGACGCAGGGACTCGAGGAGGCGGTGGGGAGCCCGGCAGAGTATCGAACCGGAATCGGCATGAGTGTAGAAGCGCCCCACGCTCCAGGACAGGGTGGGCCGGCGACGTGACCTGGCGGCGCGACCGTCGTATTCTCGGTGAATCCGTCCCTCACCCGGAGTTTCGTGAATGCGTCGTCTACACCGTTCGTTCGCCCTCGTCGCGATCCTCGCGCTCGCCTGCTCGCCTTCCTCGGAGGGCGAGATCGATGAACGTGCCGCTCCGACACCGGCCCCCCTGGCCACGGCAGATCCCTTCGCGCGCGGCCTCACGCACGACGACTTTCCGCGGGTGAAGGAGATCGCTCCCGACGTCTTCACCTACGAACAGCTCCGGTCTGCGGGCGAGGAGTGGTTCACCACGGTAAGTCTCTTCGTCGTCACCTCCGACGGCGTCCTGGTGGCCGACGGTCAGGGGAGCACGGAAGAGACGCAGAGAATGCTCGACGTCATCGCCGAGTCGACCGATCAGCCGGTGACCCACCTCGTCGTGGCCTCCGACCACGGCGACCACACGGGGGGCAACGACGCCTTCCCCGGCGGAATACGCGTGTACGCCCACCCCACCTCGGCCGATGCGCTCAGCGTGATGGCGGCCGCTGCGCCCGACGACGCCGCACCGATGCCGACGCCGACCGACCTCGTGTCGGATCGGACCGTGCTCGATCTGGGAGGACGCACCATTGAAGTGCTCTTTCTCGGGCGTGCCCACACCGGTGGAGACCTCGCGGTCTACCTCCCCGACGAAAAGGTGCTGTTCATGAGCGAGGCGTATCTCCACCGCGTATTTCCGGCGATGCGCACCGCCTACCCGACGGAGTGGGTCGCGATGATCGAGCGGGCGCAGGCCCTCGATGTGGAGACGTATGTGCCCGGTCATGGATTCGTCGACAGTCCCGAGGTACTGGAGGCCGAGCTCGAAGAATTCCGACGGGCCCTGGTCGTGGTAATCGACGAGGGCACACGCCTTCACGCCGCCGGGGTTCCGATGGAGCAGGCGATGGAGGACGCCGTGTTCGGTGATCTGGAGAGCTGGAGCCTGCGCTCCAGCCAGGGCCCTCGGTCGATCCAGCAGGTCTACGCTGAACTCAACGGCGAGCTACGCTGAGGCCTCGTCGCCGTGCCGCTCGCGGGCCTGAAAGACGAGGTCGGCCAATGACTTGGTGAGGAGCACGGTCGCGAGACCGAGCGCTCCCAGCGAAGGGCCCGCCACCGCCACGCCGGCGAAGACCGCGAAGGGCACGAATGCTCCGAAGATCCATCGTAGGAGCAGGCGGTCGTTGACGGCGAGCGTCGCGCCGCGCCGGCGTGCACGCCGCATGGACGAGAGGCCCGAGACCGCCGTGTGCCCGAGCATGGTCGCCACCGCGAACCAGGTTTGGGGCAAGAGGGTCGCTACGGTGCGCGAGACGGACCTCGGAGGACCGAGGTCGCTGGCCAGCACCACCCACATCAGGAAGCCCACCGGCACGAACAGGGCGCCGAGCGTGAGCCCGGCGGCGTGCGAGCGATCCGGATAGTTGAAGAGCCATCCGGCAACGAAGGCGCCGGCGATCACCTCGCACGAGAGAATGAACATCGCGGCGTGGCTGTCCCACCCGAGCACTACGACGCCCCCGACCGGAATCAGATCGGACAATACCTGAGTCCACTGTTCGGTCGAGGGGCGTCGCATGGGCGGTTCGGCTCGGCGCCGGCACCAGCTCTCTTGCTACATCTCGCCGCGGCCCATCTTGCGGAGCACCGTGTGCAGGATGCCGCCGTTGCGGTAGTAGTCGACGTCGACATCGGAATCGAGGCGAGCGATCGCCTCGAAGCGGGTCACGGTGCCGTCGTCGGCCGTCGCGACCACCTGCACCATGCCGCCGGGCTCGGGCCCGTCGGGGGCCACGCCGGTGATGTCGAACGTTTCGCGGCCGGTCAGCCCCAGGGCTGCGGCCGACTCGCCCTCGACGAACTGCAGCGGCAGCACGCCCATACCCACCAGGTTGCTGCGGTGAATGCGCTCGTAGCTCGTCGCGATGACGGCTTTGACGCCCAGCAGTCCCGTACCCTTCGCGGC
The DNA here is from genome assembly GCA_965366355.1 of uncultured bacterium. Classification (GTDB taxonomy): domain Bacteria; phylum Gemmatimonadota; class Gemmatimonadetes; order Longimicrobiales; family Gaopeijiaceae; genus Gaopeijia. The sequence continues at coordinate 877 of CBDUEZ010000233.1, read as the reverse complement.
CCAGTCGCGAGACGAGCCCGACCCGTATTCCGAGCCGGCCAGCACCACGAGCGGGGTGCCGGCGGCCTGGTAGCGCATCGAGGCGTCGAAGATCGAGGTCTCCTCACCCGAGGGGAGGTGCATCGTGTAGCCGCCCTCGCGGCCGTCGAGCAGCAGGTTCTTGATGCGCACGTTGGCGAAGGTGCCGCGCATCATCACCTCGTGGTTGCCCCGACGTGACCCGAACGTGTTGAAGTCGACGACGCCGACCCCCTTCGACTTCAGGTATTCCCCGGCCGGCCCGTTCTTGGCGATCGCCCCTGCGGGGGAGATGTGGTCGGTCGTGACCGAGTCGCCGAGGAGCGCGAGTACCCTCGCACCCTTCACATCGTGGAACGCCGGCGTATCGAGGCCCATGCCCTGGAAGAAGGGCGGGTTCTGAATGTAGGTCGACTCGGAATCCCAATCGTAGAGGGCGCCCTCCTCGGGGAGCGGAAGGGCCTGCCAGTGCTCCTCACCCTCGAAGACCTCGGCGTAGCGATTCTTGTACATCTCGGGCTTCAGCGCCGAGTTGACCGCATCGCGAATCTCCTGCTGCGTCGGCCAGATGTCGCTCAGGAAGACGGGCGTGCCGTCTTTCGTGCGGCCGAGCGGCTCGTTGTAGAGGTCGATGTCGATCCGACCCGCGAGGGCGAAGGCCACCACCAGCATCGGGGACGCGAGGTAGTTTCCGCGCACGAGTGGGTGGATGCGCGCCTCGAAGTTGCGGTTGCCCGAGAGGATCGACGTGACCACGATGCCCTCGTTGCGCACGAGTTCGTCGATCGCCGGCGGAAGGGGGCCGGAGTTGCCGATGCAGGTGGTACACCCGTAGCCCACGACGCCGAAACCGAGGGCT
>CBDUEZ010000232.1:0-7167 GCA_965366355.1 uncultured bacterium | reverse complement strand
GGTGCCGTCGAAATGCTGCTGGTACAGGGCCTCGGCGCTCAACACCGGTTGCACGGGTGAATCGGCGGGAGCGGCCGGATCGACGAAACCGTTCGAAAAGCTCAGCCGGTAGACGCCGGGCACGGCGCCGCTCCGCCACGACATCTCGAAGCGGGCGGGGCGACCCAGCAGAGTGCCCTCCCCCGACCATTCCCCGAGCAGCTGGTCGAAAGGATCGGCGTCGGGGGTGCGGGCGGAGGCGCTCGGGATGCCCTGGCTGGTGGCGCCGAAGAGCTGGGTGACGCCGGTGAACTGGGCCACGCCAGCGAGCAGGATCGCGGCGGCGGCCACGCCCAGGGTAGCGGTCGATCGCGAACTTCGGGGGTGGCTCGGTGTCATGGTGGTGGTCCTCAAGCGGGAAGGGTCGTCGTTCCCCTACGAACGGGGAGGAGCCAAATCGACCTCCCGAGCCCGAGTGCCTACCTCAGCGGGCGGTCGCCACCGGCCCGACTCGGGCACCACAATGCGATCGCCGATCCATCGCGGTCGGCCTCGGTCTCGAAGATGGCGGCGACCACCCGTTCCCCCGTGCCCGGATCTTCGATCGACCGAATCTGGATGGCGTTGGCGCCCAGCTTGCCGGCCTCCTCGCGCATCTTGTCGATCATGTCGGACTCGTCGGTCCAGTCGACCTCGCCCGAGGCGCTCAAGAGCGCGACCCGTTCGCAGTCTTCCGGAGTCTCGTCTTCGGGCAGGAAGACGTAGACGTCTCGCATGGGCACCGGAGCGAACGAACGGTCCATCAAGACGGACTTCGAGACAGTCACACAAGCCGTGGCGAACAGGGTGACGGCGAGCACGCTTGCCGCCGGAATGGATCGGCGCTTCATACGCCTCCTTGGACCGGGTGTACACATGCGGATGGCCTCTCTCAAAGCTCATGCGGGAGGGGGGAGGGCTGCAAGAGGCCCCCGCCGCCCCGGCGGGGAGGCCAGCTCGCGCCCTGCGTGCGTCCATGGTCGGTTTCGGCGTCATACGCAGCCTGACGCTTCCGCAGATCATCACCATTCCGGTCGGCGATCATCTGAACGATCTCCGGGGACTCCGCGCAGGTGGTGAAGGCCATGTCGAGCAACTCCGCTCGCATCTGGACCAGCTGCTGCCGGGCGATCTCACGATGGCCCTCCTCGTGCTCCCGAAGCGCCTCGGTATACGCCGTCCACTCCCGACGCAATCGCTCCCCGAGAGAGTCGGCGTTGTAGAGGTGGGGCATCGTGATGACGCTGCGGAGAAGAATCGTGACCTCTGCCGGCCTGCATGCGCCCGCCTCGTTTCGCTCCCAATCGTAATGGTATCGCCAATGAGCCTGGTGCCACCCGAACCAGTCCTCACCCCCTGAGACGGGCCCGAAGGTGCGCATGGCCAGGGCGATCTCCTGACGGGAATCCGCCTCGAATCCGTAGAGGGAGTCGACCGCGATGACCGACACTCCCGGCGGAATGCTGTCGATGACAGACCACCAGACGTCGGCCTGATCCTGGCCTTGGGCCTGCAGCCCAAGGCCACCGACCAGCACGGCTCCAAGCGCGGCGGCTGAGAGTCTCATCGATGATTCTTCCGTTCAGGCGGCCAGGCGGTGCACCGCCCCTCGGAGGCGGCGGGAGTCTGACAATGTTCACCACCCCTCGCGGGCTTGCAAACCGTGATCCTGGAGAGGGGGAGAGGTGGCCGCGGCGTGCCCGCCTAGAAGTCCATTCGCCGGAAGCGGCGCAGCGCGGCATACGAGGGAAGGCCTACCCAAGCCGCAAGCGAGAGCATGGCGATGACGATGCCAGTGAATCCACCGAAGAAGCGCTGGAATACCGCGCCGGTATAGCCGAGCAGCGCCGGCGCATCCATCGCGAGGAGCACGAGCACGCGGGCCAGATCGACCGGGTTGAAGAGCATCGCAATGAGAAGTGGCCGCTCGAGCGGGTATGCGGAGAAGAGCTGCGTACCCAGGAGCACGACTCCGTCGTACATCACGGTGAGTCCCAACCAGACCAGGAGGGCGACGCCTAGACCCCGGGCCGCGTCTTGCACCGAGGTGGCCACGAGCACGGCGAGGGCGCCGAATACGGCGGTCAAGAGAACGCCCCCGACGAGGGTCAACACCACTGGAAGCACGGTGCCGGCTTCGAGTCCCGCCAGCACCAGAGGTATTCCGGTGCCCATCACGAAGGCGGCGGAGAGGGGCAGCACCAGTCCCAGATAGAGCGCCACGAACAGGCGCCCCCGACCGACCGGATGGGAGAGCAGCAGTTCGGTGAACTCCCGCCCGTCGTAGAACCCGACGGTGCCGACGATGAGGCTGACCAGGGGGACGACCAGGAGCACCATGCTCGCCAGCGAGGGCAGGGCTCGCTCGATTCCGCCACCGAAGTGGAGGAGGCCGAAGGTCACGGCGAGAAAAAAGAGGGCGTAGCCCGGAATCGCTCGGCCCCGAAGCTGGTTGCGAACCGTGTAGGCGAGAATCCGATAGACGCTGGCCCGCGGTGCTCCGCTCATGCGACCTCTCCCCGCTCGAGTGCCGGCTCGGCGGAGCCGTCGAGATCGTCGTCATTGGGTGCCTGCATCAAGGTCGCGATCGCCCCCTCGAGGTCGGTGTGGCCGGTGAGCGCGAGCAGGCGAGTGAGCGTCCCGCAGAAACGAACCGTTCCGTCGAGGAGGAACACGACGTCGTCGGCGAGCGCCTGGACCTGGCCGAGATCGTGCGAGGTGAGCAGGATGGTTCGCCCACGGTCTCGCTCCCGGCGCACCTTGTCTTTGAGGCTGCGGGCGGCCACCGGATCGAGACTGGCCGTCGGCTCGTCGAGAACGAGAAGGGAGGGGCGGTATCGAAAGGCCAGCGCCGCGTTGACCTTCTGGCGCGTGCCCCCCGACAGGGTTCGAAACGGTTTGTTCAACTCGCCGCGGAGCGAGAAGGCATCGAGGAGCTCTTCGTCGGGATCACCGGTGAAACTGCGCAGATCGTCGAGCATCTCGGTGAGTTCCCTCGCCGAGAGGTTGCCGGGAAACCGCGGGAGCTGGGGCATGTACCCGAGCCCGTGACGGTATCGCGCGTCGTCGCCCACCCGCTGGCCCGAGACCTCGACCACCCCCTCGTCGGCACGCACGAGCCCGAGAATGACCTTGAGCAGGGTCGTCTTGCCGGCCCCGTTCGGTCCCAGGACCGCGGTTACGCGGCCCGCCACGGGTTCGAGGTCGACCCCCCGGAGCACGTCGAGCGAGCCGTAGCGCTTACGGGCTCCGACGACGCGAACGGGACTCGGGGCGGGAGGTGCGGTGGGTGCGCTGGGTGTCGGGCGGGTCACGGTGTCACCCACGTGCCGGCGAACGGGGCCAGGGCCGGTCGCTCGTCGACGAGGTTTTCGGGCGTCAGCACGGGGAACACCTTCTCCGCCAGGTCGAGCAGCGAGACGAGAAGGCTGCGGTGAAGAATGAGGATCGGGCGGTTCTGCTGGACGACGAGGGCGAACAGGCGGACCGGCCGAAACGGTACGTCACCCACTCCGTCGTGATCGAGGTCCCATCCCTCATAGCGGTCCCAGTAGTTCCCCTGGAAGTGGCTGTACGTGCGCCGGCTGTTGGTGGCGACGTCGAAGGAGTTGCCGATGAAGTTGTTGGCTTCGAAGGCGCTGTCGTTGGAATTGGCCATCAACTGCACGGCCCACCCATTTCGAATGAAGTCGTTCGAGCGAACATCGAGCCGATTCGATCCCTCGGCGTGGATTCCCACGCTGTTCTGGCGAAAGCGGTTGTGGGCGATTCTCGAATCGGTGATGTCTTTCAAGAGCAGTCCGAATGCGGTGGTGCCCCGGTTTCGATCGAAGTCGTTGTCTTCCATCACCACTCCGCTGGAGTACATCACCGCGACCCCGGCGCCGTTGTCGGCGAACCGATTGCCCCGATACGTGCAGTCGTCGGAAAACATGAAGTGAAGGCCATAGCGCAGGTTTTCAGCGCTGTCGTTGTGCTTCACCTCGGCATCTTCGACGAACTCGAAGTAGATCCCGTCGCGGTGCCCCCGAATGCGGTTGTCGCGAATCTGGATCCGGGCGGAGTACCAGAGGTGGATGCCGTTCCCGGCCAGCGTTTCACGCTCCGCCGAGGTCGTGAGCTCGTTTCCCGCAACCACACAGTCGCCGGCGTTCGCGAGATAGATGCCGAAGAAGGTGTTGTCGAAGCGATTGCCCTCGATGTGGCAGAAGCGCGCCTTGTCGACCCTCAGGGCGGCTCGGTCGTCACTGAACGACCGACCGGTGTTGCGAAAGTGAAGCCCTCGAATCGTCACGGAGTCGGCGGCTATCACCATCAACGCCCGTTCGCCCTCTCCGTCGAGAATTGCGCCGCTCTCACCGATGATGGTTAGCGGGCGATCCACCGTAACGGGGGGCTCCCGATAGACGCCGGCCGCGACGTGCACCGTGTCGTGGGGCGAGGCTGCCGCGATGGCCGCGGCGAGCACGCCGACCCGAACGTTCTCGGGTTCCGGCTGCAACTCTGCCGAGTCGGTCGTTCCTGAGGCGGTCGCTCCAGCGGGCACCGTGGCCGCCGCCGTTGTCGCGGTGGCCGTCGCCGCCGTGGTCACCACCGCCGCCGTGGTCAACACCGCCGCCGTGGTCACCAGCGCCGCCGTCGCCACCACAGAGATCAGGAGGGTGAGCGGGTTCACGGGCGAATGCTCTCAGCGTGCCCGCCATGACCACCGGCACCCATCATGGCTGGCCGACCATCGGGCCAACGCTCGCGCACATAGTCCTGCACCGCGCTCCAATCCATCGCCTCACCTCCGTGCTCGACCAGGGCCGCATCTCGGTCTTCGACGGTGGCCCACGCCGAGAGTCCCAGCCCCATCGGCGAGGGGAGGCCCTCACTCGCCAGAAAGACCGCGCTCGCGGCCGGAAGCAGGTCGCCGGGATGGGCCCGATCGGTGACCCATACCGAGTGGATGTCGATCCCGTCGGCATCGTGGTCCAGCCAGGCGGCGAGGCATTCCACCGAGTCGAACGTATAGACCAGCCCGGTCGCGGTGACCGCCTCCGTGCCGCTTCCATCGTCGGCCACGGTCATGAGGCAGCGCGCACAGGTGTCGATGCCCACCTCGAGGGCCCGGGGCTCCGGAGCGCCGCAGCCAAGCGTGCCTGCGGCGACGACGAGCAGGGCACCCGCCGCGGCCGCTCGGCCCGCCGACGATCCAGTCCCCGATTCTCGCCGGGCGCGGCGCCACTCGGTGCCGGCCACGCCGAACCCCACCAGCACCGTGCCGATCAGAATCCACCCACCGGCTCCAGGCCATGAGTGGGCCGTAAAGTTGAGGAGCTGTTTCGAGCCGATCAGGGGCGGTTGGTAGTTCATGCCCGGCACTTTGATGATCGCGTTCTCCTCGTCGAGGTTGTGGCCGTAGTCGTATTCCCACTTGTAGAAGTCGGCGAGGCCGACGACCGACACGACGAGGTAGAGACCGATCCACGCGTACAGTACGCGGCGGCGCCCGAGGGCAGCACTCAGTACCCCTCCCGCCATGAGAACGGCCACGATCCACGGCATGATCTTCAGCTCCGGGATCGACTCGGGCTCGATCCTCTTCATGCCGATGTAGTGGTTGAGATTGTTGATGTTGTTGAGGTCGTTGGGCTTTTGGCCTTCGACGTTGTCGATCTGAATCACCATCCCGATCCCCTCGGGATACTGTGGGGCTTCGAGGTCGATTTCCCAGATCGGGAGCACGTAGACCAGGGCCAGGGCCAGGGAGGCCACGAGCACCAGGATCCGGCTCGTGCGGGTCATCATGAGTGGTTCCTCGTCCGATTCGAACATCGGAGGTTGGAGGAGTCCGGGGGGCGGATCACGTCCGCCCCCCGAATCCGTTCGAGGGTGTTATCGCGACGTCTTCCAGGTCCCGCCCGTGCCCCACCTCATCGGGGTGTTCGCCCCGGCCGCCGACACGCGCACGTACCCCTGCATCTCCTGGTGGAGGGCCGAGCAGAAGTCGGTGCAATAGACGGGGTAGATTCCCGGGGCCTGGGGTTCCCACTTCAGTGTGCGGGTCTGTCCGGGCATCACGAGCAGTTCCGCGTTGCGTGCGCCGAAGGCTGCGAAGCCGTGCGGCACGTCCCAGTCCTGCTCGAGGTTCGTGACGTGGAAGTAGACCACGTCGCCCACGTGCACACCTTCGATGTTGTCGGGTGCGAAGTGGCTACGGATCGCGGTCATGTAGATGTGAACCTCGTTGCCGATCCGCTCCACACCCGATTCGGCCTCACTCCGCGTCACGTACGGGTTGGTGTTCTCGGCCAGCGAGAAGTACTGCACCTGCTGGTCGCGAATCTTGTCGGCCGAAATCGCCTGGGCGTAGTGCGGCTCACCCTGCGTCGGGAAGTCCAGAAGGAGTCGCATCTTGTCGCCGCTGATGTCGATCAACTGGGCGGCGTGAGCGAGTTCCGGACCGGTGGGCAGATAGCGGTCCTTGGTGATCTTGTTGAGGGCCACCAGGTACTTGCCCTCGGGCTCCCGGGAATCACCGCCCGGAATCATGAGGTGTCCGACCGAATAGTAGACGTCGATCCGATCGACCACCTGCCAGGTGCCGATTTCCCACTTCACGATTTCCGACGAGATGAAGGCCGTCGTGTAGGCGAACCCCTTTCCGTCGAATTCCGTATGGAGTGGCCCCAGTCCCGCGTTTTCCACTTCACCCGCGATGACCGATTCGTACGTCAGGACCGGAATCCCATCGATCACGGTCTCGAAGTCTTCGGCCTCGATGGCCGCGATCATGTTCGAGAACGAGTGCACCGGAATCACGGTGGCCAGCTTCCCGCCCGCCGCGATGTATTCGCCGCTCGGGTCGACATCGACGCCGTGGGGCGACTTGGGCGTCGGCAGGAAGAAGATCATGTCGGAGCACTCACCGGCCTCGATCACCCGGACGGTATTGATGGTCTCCGACGTCGCCACATGGTCTTCGCCGATCAGGTTGTGGCGGTAGTTCGTGGAACGGTCTTCGCCGATCCCCTCGGCAATGCACTGCTCGGCCCTGCGATAGTTGACCGCCGCGACGAAGTCCTTGTCTTTCCTGGACGCGTTGACCTCGAGCAGCGTGTGCTCTTCTTCGGAGTTGTACGAGGTGAAGAACATCCACCCATC
>CBDUEZ010000231.1:0-7211 GCA_965366355.1 uncultured bacterium | reverse complement strand
CGTCCAGGAGCCGAGGGCGGCATCGGCCGGAGCGCCCGGGGCGGCTTTCCCGCAGCGCTCCCCGGCCGCCCGTCCTCGCCGATTCCTGATCCAAAGGCGATGTTGTCGCATGACTGAATCCGACCCCATCCGACGTCTCAACGCCGCCCTGGACGGCCGTTACCACATCGAGCGAGAACTCGGCGAGGGTGGAATGGCGACGGTCTATCTCGCGGACGACCTGAAGCACGACCGCAAGGTCGCACTGAAGGTCCTGAAGCCGGAACTGGCCGCGGTCGTCGGTGCAGAGCGGTTCCTGGCCGAGATCAAGACGACGGCCAATCTCCAGCACCCCCACATCCTGCCGCTCTTCGATTCCGGTGAGGCGGAGAAAAACCTGTTCTACGTGATGCCGTACGTGGAAGGGGAGACGCTTCGGGACCGGTTGAATCGCGAGAAGCAGCTCCCGGTGGATGTGGCGGTCCTCATTGCGACGAATGTGGCCGAGGCGCTCGACTACGCACACCGACGGGGAGTCATTCACCGAGACATCAAACCCGCCAACATCCTGCTGCAAGATGGCAAGCCCATCATCGCCGACTTCGGGATCGCGCTTGCGGTGGGTGCGGCCGGTCAGGGGAGGCTCACCGAGACGGGTCTTTCGGTCGGCACCCCTCACTACATGAGTCCCGAACAGGCGATGGGCGAGACCCATGTGGGCCCCGCGACCGACCTCTACGCGCTGGGCTGTGTGCTGTACGAGATGCTTGTGGGAGAGCCGCCGTTTACGGGGGGCTCAGCCCAGGCCGTGCTGGGCAAGATCATCGCAACGGAGGCACCGTCGGCGCGAGTCCAACGTAAGGCCGTCCCGGCCAACGTCGACGCGGTAGTGCGCAGGTCTCTCGAGAAGCTCCCCGCCGACCGGTTCTCGAGTGCGCAAGGGTTCGCGCATGCCCTCGCGGAGCCCGGCTTTCGACACGGGGAGACCGCGGAGGCAGCGAGCGGCGGGCCGAGCCTGGGGAAAGCGCTCGCGCTGGGGGCCGTTGCCGGAACCCTGGGACTTCTGGCGGGCTGGACGCTCCTCGGCGGAGGCCCCGACCAGATCGAGTTCGGCGACGTTCGAAAGGTGACGTTCGATCCGGGCCTCGAACTGATGGCGGCCATCTCACCCGACGGGCAGGAGGTGGCCTACGTCGCCGCGGCCTCCGCCCTGGGCTCGTCGCGAGTCCTCGTACGAAGTCTGAGCGGCGGCCAACCGACAGGCCTGGCCGACGAGCCGATGGGGCGCGAGGAGTATCCCCAATGGTCCCCTGACGGCACGATCATCTCCTTTCATGCGGATGGCGTCACCCGTCAGGTAGGGGCGAGGGGGGGCACTCCCCGACCGATCATGCAAGTCGACGCCGGGGCCTCGGTGAGGGACGGAAGCTGGTCACCCGACGGGACCCGCTTTGCCTACGTTCGCTGGGTTCGAGCCGACGACGACCAACCTGCGATCTATGTGCGAGAAGACCAGGTGGAGAGGAGAGTCTCAGACGTCGACGCGTCCGCCCATTCACTGCGGTGGTCCCCCGACGGGCGCTGGATCGCCTACACCGAGGGGAATCGAACCTGGACCACCCTGAGCCGGTTCTTCGGGAACGTCCAGCCGTCTGCCGTGAAGGTGGTGGCGGCCGACGGCGGTGATCCGGTCGAAGTGGCATCGCCGAATGACCTGAATGTCTCCCCGGCCTTCCTCCCCGACGGACGGCTCCTCTTCGTTTCGGCGCGTGGCGGGGTGCGCGACATCTACCTGGTCGAGTTGCGCCGAGACGGCACGCCGGCGGGAGAGGCACGGCGGATCACCGCTGGACTGAATCCCCACCACATCAGCCTGTCGGCCGACGGCCGCAGGCTGGTCTTCGGGACGCTGAACCGAAGGCAGAACGTGTACGCGCTGCAGATCCCGACATCGGGCTCGGTCTCGGCCTACTCCGGAACCCCAGCGGTCGCGGGATCACAGGTCACCGAGGGGATGGTCGTCTCGCCCGACGGGCAGTGGCTCGCCTTCGACTCGGACCGTGCCGGCGCACAGACCGTCTTTCGGCGTCGCCTCTCGGGTGGAGAAGCACTCCAGGTCACGACGTCGGCCGAAGACGCCTTCGTGCGCTCGTGGTCTCGTGACGGATCCCTGATCGCCGGCCACGGCTTCAACGACCTCGTACGAGACATCTGGGTCGTCGATCCGGATGGACTCTCCTTTCAATTCATCTCACCCAGTCCTTATCCGGATCGATACCCGGACATCTCGCCCGACGGCCGACGGATCGTCTTCGACTCCTATCGAAACGCCGACGAGACGAACGAGATCTTCGTCATGGAGGTCGACTCGGGAGGGCAATGGGGCCCGGCGACCCGGGTCGGCCCTGGGTCGATGGCGCGCTGGTCTCCGGACGGCGGAACCATCGCATCGAACGATCTTGGTGAGCTGACTCTCACGCCGGCCGACGGGGGTCAGTCACGGGTCATCCCCGTAGATCGGGCGGGTCAGCCCGCCATCATCCTGAACGTCGAGTGGCTCAGCGATCAAGAGCTTCTGGTCCAACTGGAGGCCCCTGGCGGCACCTCCCTGATCGGGTCGGTCTCCGCGACCGGTGGTTCGGTCCGGGAATTGATCCGGTTCGATGACCCCGGTCGTCAGCCTCGCCCGGAGATGGCGGTCCACGACGGGACGATCTTCTACACACTCGGCGAGTTCGAGGCGGATATCTGGTTGATGGAGATTCTCTGGCGCTAGGCCCAAAAGGCTGTCGGGATCGAGCCCTGAAGCAGTCGACTCCTCGCACTGGCCGGCTTCACTCTCGCCTCTGCCCTCTGGACCATTCCAGCTGCGTTTGGAATGCGTTGGCTGTCACTGCGAGAGCGACGGATTCGATCCGGGCAGGCGGGCCCGGGCTGACGCACTCCATTAGTCTCCGGGGACCACATGGCGGCGTGACCGCTTCCGACGCATGTTGCCGCCCGGGTTACTTGGGCCAAGGAGCAGGAGGCAGCCAAATGTCCGACTCTGACCCGAAGGAGACCGAATCGGGGGCCGATGATTCGAAAAGTGCTCTCCCGGATTGGGCCGTGGCTCTATTCGCGGTGGAGGCGATTGCCGTGTTGATCGGCTTGGCCATGCCGATTGCGCCGAGCAAGACCGGATCGACCTGGAACCCCGCTCAGCTTTTTTCCGCAGAGCCGTCCTATCTTTCGGAGGTGGCATTCTGGATCGTTGCCACCAACGTCCTCGTTCTAGCGATCGGCTTCGTCGCCTGGGTCTATTCCAGGATCAAGCGCTGAGATGACGGACGGTGACGTTGGGGGCCCCTGCCCTAACTGCGGCAGCATTGCCGAGGGACGGTTCTGTTCAGAGTGTGGCCAGGCCCGGGGCACGCTACTTCCGAGCGTTTCCACCTGGATCAGAGAGGCGATCGACGAATTTCTCGGAGTAGATGGCAAGCTCCCGCGTTCAATTAGGCGGCTTGCCTGGCCTCCAGGGGAACTGACGCTCGAGTGGAGGCGGGGTCGGCGCGCGCACTATGTGAGCCCCCTTCGCCTCTACCTGGTCGGCGCAGTGCTCTTCTTCCTCGTGTGGCCCACGACGGGATTCGCAGCTGGACTAGAGGAGTTCATTCAAGGATTCGTCGACGCGAGCGGCGGGTCTTCTGCGACCGCCTCTGATACTTCGGTAGAACTTGGTGCGCAGGTCGTCACCGAGAGCCTACCGAGTCTCCTGATCATCGTCCTGGTTCCCGTCTTCGCGGCGCTGCTCTGGGCGCTGAATCGGGGCGCCGGGGCGTTCGTCGGACATCTCGTCATGGCACTCCACGTGCACTCAGTCTTCTTCGTGGGCGTCGTCGTGACCGCGCCGATCTATCTCATGCTCGGTGACCATTGGGCAGTCGTCGGCGAACCGGTGCTGTTCCTCGCCCTCTTTTCGTTCCTGTGTGCCTCGATCGCCCGGGTCTACGCGCTTGAACCGGGGTGGGCCGTCGTGCGGGCCCTTGCCGCGATCTCCGCCTATTCCATCATCGCCGCGATGGCGGTGGCTGGGCTGCTATTCGTGGTGCTGTGACCCTGCCCCACCCCAGAAGTCTCCCCACGCGCCAATAGTCGCCATCCCGACAGCGCCCAGCGGGCGATGTGAGTCTGTTTGTCGGCGGACCTTAATGTCGCCGCCCGCCATGAACGGCCTCGTCTCGAGTCCGCTCGGGCGTGCGGCGCACACCTGGAGGTCAAGTTATGAGACGAATCCTACCTACGATCGGCGTAGGTCTGGCCCTATTGATGGCGGCGACACCCGCCCCTACTCACACCACCGATGACGCCCAACACGGCGTCTATGTGCGACTGGTCGAAGGAATCGACGGGACCGTCACAGAGGCGACCGATCATCTCGTGGAGGCGCTCGAGGGCGCGGGCTGGCAGATTCTGGCCGTCCACGCGACCGGAATGCCTGCCGGATGTCCCTATGAAGCACGGGTCGTCGTGGTGCACTCCCCGGGCTACGCAGCCACGATCGAGCCCTACGGAAACCATGTGGCCTTCGCGGTGCCCATTCGTATGGTGGTCTTCGAAGATGAGGGCGGGGTGCATGTGGGCGGCATCAACCTCCTCAGCCTTAACCGCACGATCGTCGATGAGCAGGTGCCGGCGAGCGCCTGGCTGCCCTGGCAGAATCGGCTCGGATCGGCCATCACGTCGGCCTTCGCCGACCACGCCGTCTCGACCGAATACGGCCAGTTCCGCGACGTGGGACGGATCTCGCGCACCTTCGGGATCATGGCCGGAGGACCGTTCGTCGAGAAGATCGAGGCCGTCATGTCGGTCCCGGCTGAAGGGACTTCGGTGGCCGAGGTCGCGGCTCGCCTACACGACGGATTCGGTGCCGTGGGCGACCCCGGCGACTGGCAACTGGAGCCCATCTACCTGGTCGACCTTCCTGAGATGCAGTCCGCCGTGATCGGCGTGTCCGGAGGCCCGATGGAAGTCCAGGCGTTTTCGATCGTCGGCAGCGGGACCGACGACAGCCGAGACGACTATACCTGCCCCGGGATCGATCACGCTGCGGCCTTCCCGGTCGAACTGGTCGTCACGCGCGTCGACGATCGGATCGAAGTCCGCATCGTCGACGAGATGTTCCGCATGAAGATGTTCTTCGAGGACGCCGGAAAGGTCGCATTCGCGAAGAACATGGGGATGCCGGGATCGATCGAAAACGAGATCCGGCGCAAAGTCGAAGCCGCGCTGGGATCCTGAATCAGCTTGGGGGTTTGATCTCCGGCCACCGTTGATCGAGCAGAACCCTCAAGCGCTGCGAGACATCGGCCCAGGTCTGGTCGAGGTCGCGCTGCTTCTGGAGCGAGCCGAGGGTCGGTCGACCCTCGGCCAATCCAGGGCCGTACCCCCCGCCCACGGCGGCTGAAGAATCGGCGACCTCCATCGAGACGCGGAACTGCTCATCGTAGTCGGCCTGGGTGAGGCCGGGATCGCGGGGATCGGCCACGACCTGGAGCGGCACTTCGCTCGAGCCATCCGCCCACGACAACCGTAATGAATAGGAAATTCAAAGGCCCTGGGGTCGTTGGGGCGTGAATGGGCGGCCGGGCTGGAAAGGCGCTGAAGGGGGTGCGGCGGCTGCCCGGCCAGCATCTCGTAGAGCACGCAGCCCAGGGAGTAGATGTCGGAGCGTGCCGACAGGTCGCGTTCCGCCGACGCCTGCTCCGGCGACATGTAGTGCGGCGTGCCGAGCGACAACCCCGTCTCCGTCATCCGCCCTCCACCGGCCGCGCTCACCGCGAGGGCGATCCCGAAGTCGGCCACGACCGGATTGCCATCGTGCAGCAGGATGTTGGCCGGCTTGATGTCCCTGTGGATGACGTGGTTCCGATGCGCGTAGTCCAGCGCTTCGGCCACGCCACACGCAATCCTCACCCGCCTCGTCGACGCCGAGTTGCTGCTCACGCTCGATCCGCTCCGCAGGGTCTCTCCGGCGACGAACGGCATCACGTAGTAGAGAAACGAGTCGGCCTCGCCGCTGTCGGCGGCCAGCTCCGGGCGAAGAATCTTGATCGCGACCTTGCGCCCGTGCTTGACGTCTTCGGCGAGGTACACCGTGGCCATACCGCCCTCGCCGAGCTTGCGCTCGATCTTGTAGCGGCCGGCAAGAGCGGATTCGAGGCGGTTCCTGTGGCTATGGGGGTCGGTCATGTCGCCGCCTGAGAATCGATGGATCCGATGCCTCGCTCAGGCCGCGGAACGTATCGCCTCGCCGGCTCGCGACGCTAGCGACGCCGTGACCCGCCATGGAAACGCGCCGGGCAGGCAGTGAGATTGCCATCGCAATCTCGAATTCGCATCTTGATATGGGAATATGGGTCACGAAAAATGGGTACCCCTATGAAAACGACGATCGAGATCAGTGACGCAGTCCTCTCGGCGGCGAAGGAGCTGGCCGGGGTGCGGGGGACGACGCTGCGCGCCCTCGTGGAAGAGGGTCTGCGCAGCGTGATCGAGGCGGGCACGGCGCCAGGCACCTTTATCCTTCGGGATGCCGGCGTTGACGGACTCGGACTCCACCCGGACGTGCGCGAGGGGGATTGGGCCCAGATCCGCGCGTTGACCTATGAGGGGCGCGGCGGGTGATCGCCCTCGATACCAACGTGCTCGTCTACGCCCACCGCCGCGACTCGGCCTGGCACGACGAAGCGGCGCGAGTGGTCCGGGGGCTCGCGGAAGGGCTGGCGCCGTGGGCGATCCCCTGGCCGTGTATTCACGAGTTCCTCGCCGTGTCTACCCATCCCCGGATCTTCTCACCCCCCACGAAACTGGCGCCCGGTCTCGATCAGGTGAAAGCCTGGCTGGAGTCCCCCTCACTGAGCCTGCTGGGCGAGGGGCCGGGGTACCTCGAGCGACTTGGCGCCGTGTTGCGATCGTCCAAAGTCACAGGCCCTCGCGTGCACGATGCCCGGGTAGCGGCCCTCTGCCTGCACCATGGCGTGCGGGAACTCTGGTCGGCGGATCGCGACTTCACGCGCTTCGAGGCCCTCACCGTGAGAAACCCGCTCGTCTCGTTGTAGCGGGCTTACCCCCCCGCGTCACGCCCCTCGAGCACCTGCACCGCGTAGTCGGCCCGCTGGATCGCGAGGTCGAGGGCGAGGGATAGGAAATTCAAAGGTGGTCGAGTCGGTTTTGGCGAAGGTGGGCGGGGG
>CBDUEZ010000230.1:0-7219 GCA_965366355.1 uncultured bacterium | reverse complement strand
ACGAGATGCTGCATGAGACGTTCGCGCCACCCGGCACCCGCGTCTTCACGGTCGTCGGCCGTTCATCGGCCACGACGACCCCTTCGACGTACACACCGACCTGCCGAAGCGCTTCGGTGAGACGCCGTCCCCCGGCGTCGGCGCCCACGACACCGACCACGTCGCAACCCGCTCCGAGCGCCGTCACATTGGCGGCGACGTTCGCGGCACCCCCGACGGCCCAGCGCTCACGCTCGACCCGCACGACGGGCACCGGGGCCTCGGGCGAGATGCGGTCGACCACACCCGCGATGTATTCGTCGAGCATGAGGTCGCCCACGACCAACACACGAACGTCCTTCATCGCCTCCAGAATCTGCGACGCGCGCTCGGGGGCGAGCCGATGCATACCCACGGTCAGAGGCCCTGACGTAGACGACCGCGAGCCTCGAGAGGCCAGGCCTCCACGTCGCCACCCTGCGCCACGAGGAGCCGGTCCTGGAGGTTGACTGACACACACACATGATTGGGGACCACATGCACGCGGTCTCCCACCGACGGACGCCAATCGGACTGCGACACATCCAGGATCCCATGTTCCTCGGACAGGGCAGCGACCGGCACCTCCGGGTGGTCGCGGAGCACACCGAACGTGCCGCCCCCTCCCCGAGGCTCCTTCGCGAGCGCCTTCGATCCGGCATCGATCGCCACGCGTCCCTCGATCGCGGTGCTGATCACGGTGCTGAGCACGGTGTAGGCGAGATCGTCGGGCTGAGCGGCCCCCACCGATACCGCATCGCGATCGTTGAAGATGCACGTGCCCGCGCGCACCTCGGTCAGCCCCTCGATCTCATGGCTCCGCCACAGGGTGGGAGTGGTGCCTCCACTGACCACCGCCGGCTCGAGCCCCGCCTTGGAGAGCGCACCGATCACCGCCATCAAGTCTCGCGACAGCGCTGCGAGAGCACGCCCCTCTTCGGGACCGGAGCCTCGAATGTGGCCCGCGTAGAAAAGGAGTCCCTCGAATCGCACCCCCTCGGCGGCGGCCACTTCTTCGGCCAGCGCTACGGCGGCCGCAACCCCCTGGACCCCGACCCGACGGAGCCCCACATCGATCTCGACCAAGATGCCGATCGACCGCCCGACGTCTCGCGCACCCTGGGCGAGCGGTTGAAGCACGGCGACCGAGTCGAGGGCCACCTTCAGGTCGACCGAGGGCGTGAGCCCCAGCACCCGCTCCAGCCGGGCCGACCCGACCGGCGGATACGCGAGGAGCAAATCGTCGGTCACCGACGCCATCACCTCGGCTTCGTGGGGAGTGGCCACGGTGAGCCCCGCCGCGCCCGATGCCAGTTGGATCGAGGCGACCCGGCGGCTTTTGTGCGTCTTCACGTGCGGACGCCACCGGAGGCCATGGCTGGCACAATAGTCGGCTACACGACCTGCGTTGCGTTCCATTCGAACCCGATCGACGACACCGGCGGGTGTCTCGACACGGTCGAGGTCCAAACTCATCCACCGGCCTCCTCATCCGGAGCGGTAATCGCACGGATCGCCGCGATGAAGGCCTCGTCGGTCTCCGACACCTGCCCAGTGCGGTTCAAAACGAGATTGCCCTTGCGATCGATGAGGTAGGTCGCCGGGAGCCCCATCAGGCGGAACACCTCCATCGCCTCGCCGCGGGGATCGAGGAGGTTTTCGTAGGTGACGCCCGCTTCACCGAGGAACTCCTCCACCTGATCGAGGGCACCGGCGTTGTCGGCACTGATTCCCACGACCCGCAGGCCGAGCGGGCCGTACTCCTCGTGGATCGATTGGAGATAGGGAATCTCGGCACGACACGGGGGACACCATGTCGCCCAGAGGTTCAACAGCACCGGCGACCCCTCCAGATCGGCCAGCGCGACCGTATCGCCATCGAGCGAAGCGAAGGAGAGTTCGGGAGCCGGGTCTCCGACCTGCGGAGCCCGGGCGAGGGAGCCCTCACCCCCGCAGGCGGCGAGGCCGATCAGGGCCACGACACTCCACGGCTTCAGCACCCTCGGCCGCCTGGTCATCGCAGGCCCCCGGGCACCCGCGCGAGGTGAATCCGAGTCGACTCCTCGCCGACGTCGGTCCATGCGAACACGAGATCGCCGGCAGACTCGACCATGCGGGGGAACCCGGAGGCCCGGGCCGACGCCACGCCGGCCACCGTCATCGCGGGCCCGGCGTCGCCGCCCGGACTCGCGCGGCGGAGTCGCAGTTCTGCCCCGTCGCCCACCCGTTCGATCCAGCTTACGAGGGCGCCGTCGTCGTCGAGGAGCACCGCGACCCGTCCGATCGGGTCGCCGTCGTCGATCCGGATCGGCTCGCTGAAGGTGGCACCCTGGTCATCGCTGAAGGCGACCGACACCCGGGGCACGTCACTCGCACCGGTGAACCAGGCGGTCGCCACGCGGGTGTCGTCGGCGGCCACCGACGGCCCGTTGACGGGGCACCCGGCAATGTGCCAGCCGTCCCGGTGCACCGGCCGGCCCGTGGTCCAGGCCCCGTCGACGAACCGCGTCGAGTAGATGTCTCGAATCTCGTCTTCCGACCGGTCCCGGTAGACCACGACCCATCCGTCGCGGGTCTGCGCAGCGCCCGTCTGGCAGCAGTCGCAGACCCGATCGTCGACCAGCATCTCCGGGTCGGCCGATCCGGGTCCGCCCATCACCCGAAAGCGCAGGGTCATGGCCGTCGTTTCGGCCTCGCCCTCTGCGCTGAGCTCGTGCTCTCGCCCGTCGAGCCAGACCAGCCCGAGGCCGCCCGCGGCGCCCGCTTGGCCCACCGCGCCCGGAAGGTGGGAGGCGAACCCGTGCTCGGTGGCGGTTCCGTCTTCGTGCGGGGTGAATGGCTCCGACCAGGTGCTCCCCCCATCGTCGGACCACGACACCCGCACGCCGTAGTCGTACGTGCCGTTGCCGCCCCGCTGGAGCCAGTGGGCCGCCAGCCGTCCGTCGGCCAGGCGAGAGACCGCGGGGAAGTCGGCCCAGTTGACGAAGAAGTCACTTCGTTCGACCACCGTCGACACCGGTCCCACCGCACCGTCGACGATCGATACGAGTCGCAACGCCCATAGATCGCCGCCGCTCGGCTCCAGCCAGGACATCCACACCGTGTCCCCCACCGAGGACAAAAAGGGCTCCCCACTGCCCTCGCCGGCGGGCACACTCACCGCCGAAACCCCCTCTCGGAGCCCCGGCCCGGCTTCATCCGGGGCTCCGCAGGCCCCCGCGGCCATGCCGGCGCCGAGGAGTACGGAAATGCATGAGCCTGCGGCGCGTAGTGTAGATGGACGACGTGACATGGAAGGACCTCGAGCAGGCTCGGGACGGAACGGACCGATGACGGCAGGGTTCTTGCTTGCAGCGTCAGGAAGCATCTGGGCCGACGCGGTCTAAAGGTACCCAAGGCCGCATCGGAAGCAATTGGACACGACGGGCCGGCCCGAACGCTGGAACCGATAGTACGACACCACGCGTTCACAAAGACAGCCCCTCAGTCGTTCAAAGGCATCCCTTCCACCGACTCGAAAGGCAACAATGTTGAACTCACGCTGCCCCTCCCGACTTCTCGGCCGCCTCCTGGTGGCAGCGGCTGTCCTCGCCCCGTTGGCGATGCCTGCTCCTGCCGAAGCCCAGTATTTCGGACGCAACAAGGTCCAGTACGACGACTTCGATTGGCAGGTGCTTTCGACCCCACACTTCGACCTCCACTTCTACGACGAAATGTCGTTCGTGGTCGAAGATCTGGCACGCCAGTCGGAGCGGTGGTACGAGCGGCTCGCGCGCACCTTCCAGCACGAGTTCGAAGAAGCGAAGCCTCTGATCTTCTACGCCGACCATCCCGATTTTCAGCAGACCAACACGCTGAGCGGATTCATCGGCGAGGGCACGGGCGGTGTGACCGAGTCGTTGAAGAACCGGGTCATCATGCCATTGACCGGGTCGTACTGGGACACCGACCACGTGTTGGGGCACGAGCTGGTGCACGCCTTTCAGTACAACGTCGCCCAGTCGCGGCAGGGCGGAGGACTCCAGGGGTTGTACGCGAATCCCCTCTGGCTGATCGAGGGCATGGCCGAGTACCTCTCGGTGGGCCGCGATGACCCGCTCACCGCGATGTGGATGCGCGACGCGATTCTTCGCGACGATTTCCCGACCATCAAGCAGATGACCCGGGAGCAGCGCTTCTTTCCGTACCGCTTCGGCCAGGCGCTGTGGGCCTACGTCGGTGGCGTCTACGGAGACGACGCCATCATCCAGACCTTCCGCCGGTCTCTGCGGATCGGATTCCAACCCGCGATTCAGCAGGTCCTCGGCGTGTCGACCGACACGTTGTCGGCCCAGTGGAAGCAGGCCGTCGCCGATGCCTACCTCCCGCTCATGGAGGGCCGGACGCCCCCCGACAGCGTGGGAACCCGGATTCTCGACGAGTCGAACGCCGGGAAGCAGAACGTCTCGCCGATGCTGAGCCCCGACGGGCAGTACGTGGCGTTCCTCTCCGAAAAGGACCTCTTCTCGGTCGACCTCTACATGGCCGATACGCGCACCGGCGACGTCATTCGCAAACTGAGCAGCGCGAACTCCGACCCGCACGCCGACGCCCTGCGCTACATCGACTCGTCCGGCACCTGGTCGCCCGATGGATCCCGCTTCGCCTACGTCGTATTCGCCGGCGGTGATCAGGAGATCAACATCGTCACGACCTCCGACGGGAAACTTCGCCAGCGCATCAAGCCCGAGGGCCTGGGCGCGATCGCCAATCCGGCGTGGTCGCCCGACGGTCGCCGGATCGCCTTCTCGGGAATGAAGGGCGGCATCTCGAACCTGTATCTCTGGGACCTCGAGACGGGTGAGATGGATCAGCTCACCAACGACAAGTTCGCCGACCTGCACGCCACCTGGTCGCCCGACGGCCAGACCCTGGCGTTCGCGTCGGACCGCGGACCCGAGACGAATTTCGACGAGTTCACCTTTTCGAAGTTCCAGATTGCGCTTCTCGACCTGTCTACCCGGGGTGTGCGGACGCTGCCGCTGCTCGGAAACGTGCGTCACTCCAACCCGCAGTTCGCCCCGGACGGGACGCTGTACTTCCTCTCCGACGCCGACGGGTTCTCCGACCTCTATCGAACCGACCTGTCGGGCCGTTCGATCGAACGCGTGACCCGGCTGGCGACGGCGGTGAGCGGAATCGTGGCCATGTCTCCGGCCATGTCGGTGGCCTCAGAGACGGGTGAGATCGCGATCTCGGTCTTCGAGGAGTTCGGGTTCAGGATCCACACCCTCCCGGCGAATCCGCCGGCGGTACCGCTCGCCCGCGTGGCCGCCACCGACGCGTCGGAGCGGTTCGGCCGCAATCTTCCGCCCATCAACGCCGACCGATTCAGCCGGGTCGACGAATACCTCTCCGACGCGACCACCGGATTGGAGATGGAGGGCGTGTTCACCGAGACCACCGCCTCCAGCTACGATCCGTCACTGGCGCTCGACTTCCTCGGGCAGCCCAGCATCGGTGTGGGTGCCGACCAGTTCGGCACCTACCTCGGTGGTGGCGCCAGCGCGTTCTTCAGCGACATGCTCGGCAACCAGGTGCTCGCCGTCGCCGTTCAGGCCCAGGGTACCTTCAAGGACATCGGCGGGCAGGTGCAGTATGCCGACCTCGGCGACCGCTGGAACTGGGGCGTATCGGGCGGACGCATTCCGTACCAGATGTTGTACCAGACCTTCGACCAGGGAGACGCGAACACGCCCCCGTCGTTGTCGCAGATTCGACAGCGGGTGTTCTCGACGTCGGCCGGAGGCTCACTCGCGTATCCGTTCTCGACGACGCGACGACTCGAGGGGGGGCTCGGCTTCCAACGGTACTCCTACGACTTCGAAGAAGACCGGTTCTTTCTGGACCAGTTCGGCCGGATCATCGGGGTTCAGCAACGCATCGATCGACCCGATCTCGAGGAGCAGTTCACCTCGCTCAACCTGGGGACGGCCTCGCTCGCCTACGTGGGTGACAACTCGTACTTCGGCTTCACGTCACCGATTCGCGGCGGGCGGTTCCGCCTCGGGGTCGACGCTACGGTGGGCACGGAGAACTTCTACACCCTCGTGGGTGACTACCGCCGCTATTTCGCACCGCACACCAACCTCACCGTGGCCTTCCGCGGAATGCACACCGGCCGCTACGGGGGCATCGAGTCGGCCAACGTGATTCAGCCCTTCTTCCTGGGCTGGGAGACCAACATTCGCGGTTATGCCTACGAGAGCTTCGACACCACCGAGTGTGGCGTGCCCTCTGAGGGACAGGGCAACGGGTGTCCCGTCTTCGATCGGTTGTTCGGGAACCAGCTCGCGGTGGCGAACCTGGAAGTAAGGATTCCCTTCCTGGGGGTGGAGCAGTATGGGCTCTTCAACTTCCCCTTCCTTCCCACCGAGTTGACCGCGTTCGTCGACGCCGGTCTCGCCTGGTACGATCAGGCACCGGCAGCCAACTCTCGCTTCGGCACGTCACCGACGCTCGACAACAAGCCCACGCTGGAGTGGAGCCGCGACTCGTTGGAGCGGATCCCGGTGGTGAGCGCCGGTTTCTCGGCGCGCACGAATATTCTCGGGTTCCTGATTCTGGAGACCTACCTCGCCTACCCGTTCCAGCGCCCCGTCAAAGGCTGGCACTGGGGCTTCAACCTCGCGCCCGGCTGGTAGGTCGGAAGGGCGTACGGGGAGGGCGCAAAAAAGGGGGGGGCGGCGAAAGCCGCCCCCCCTTTTGCTAGAACATCTCGACCGTCGCCTAGAAGATCTCGACCGTCAGATATCGGCCGGGGTTTTCCTTGATGTCGAGCAGGAGCGCGGTGAGGGTCTCTAGCGCGGTGTTCGTGTTCACGTACAGCGCATCGTCACGAGAGAGCATGCCGAGCGTGCCTTCGCCCCTGGCCATGCGCCCGAGCACCGTATCGAGCGACAGGAGCGCCGCATCGAGCATCTCCGTGGTCGCCTCCATGCGAGCCAACAGCGAGTCGGCCCTCGAGGCCGCCGAAGCCAGATCCGGCCCGGCATCGCTGGCGGTCGCCTCCAGCCCCTCGGCCGCTCTCGCCAGCGACGACGTCATGCGCCCCAGTTCGTCACGCTGCTCGGCCACCACGGCTCGCAGATCGCCGGCCAGCGACTCGAACTGCCCGGCAGAACCCTGCACCGACCGAATGGTGGTCGTGTCGAAGAGCATC
>CBDUEZ010000229.1:0-7225 GCA_965366355.1 uncultured bacterium | reverse complement strand
ATAGCCGAAGTTGATGGCGGCGCCATTGCGCCGGAGCCGTCACAGTCCCGTACCGCCATGTACACCGTCGCCGCCTTCTACCGCTTCGCCTCGCTGCCTGACTTCGAAGCCCTCCGTGCACCGCTTCTGGCCCTGTGCCATGACCGGAGCGTGCGCGGGACGATCCTTCTCGCAAAGGAAGGCGTCAATGGCACCATCGCAGGATCGGCCTCTGGCGTGGCCGCCGTCGCGGTCGGCGGCTCGGCGGCGGGTGAGATGGTGCCCGTCGTCGATCCCGCCGATTCGAGCCGTCCATCCGGTGTGCACCCGCGCACCGGCCGTGCGGGCCGCCTCCACGAGGGCGTGGTCGAGGGCGGTGCGCGACACTACGCGGGTCGCGCCCAGAGGTAGGCGCACGCTGCGGCCGGCCGACTCGATCACGAGGGTGTCGGGGCGGGTGGCGCCCAGGTCGTCCAGGAGGGTGCCGAGCCCCTCGGCTTCGAGCGCCGCCGCTCCCCCGCCCCCCACGCAACAACCGCACACCTTCCAGCGCGGGAACGTCTCGCGGTCGATGAGCACGACGTCGGTCCCGGCCCGGGCCAGCGCGCGGGCGGCCAGCGCCCCGGCCGGACCGGCGCCGATGACGAGCACGTCGGCGGAGGTGGGCGGGTCGCTCACGACGCGGACCAAAACAAGATCCATCGCTCCGGCCAACCGCGCCGGATCCGTGCCCCTGCAAGCCCGGCGGCCTCGGCGAGGTCGGTCAGTTCCTGTCGCGTCCAGGCCGCGCGCACCGAGCGCGGACCGTCCACATGCGCCACCCGCGAGCGCGAGACCACGCGCAGGGTCGTCCAGGCGAGGGCCAGTCCCACGCGACTTCGGCACAGATCTTCAATGTGCAGGTGCGCGGCTCGGGCGCCGACCGCCTCGAGGAGTTCGATCACGCCCTCGTCGGGCAGGTGGTGCAGGAACAGCGACGACAGCACCAGGTCGAACGGGCCGTCCGGAAGGTCGGTGAGCGCGTCTCCCTGCACCCAGTCGATCGCCAGCCCCGCCCGCCGCGCCCGGTCCCCGGCGAACCGCAGCGCCGTCGGACTGAGATCCAGCCCCGTGACTTCGACCGCCCGCCCCGTGCGTCGCCCCCAGCGGGCGGCGTCGAGCGAGGCATCGCCGCCCCCACAGGCCACGTCCAACACCCGCAGCGCGCGGTCACCGGGAGTGGCGGCGGCGACGAGGTCGAGGGTTCGGCGAATACGGAGGCCCGTACCCGACAGCGTGTGCACACGCGCAAGGGCTCGCAGGGCCCGATGGTGATCCCGTTCGCCGAGCGCGGGGTCGTCCATCAGCTCCGGCTCCAGCCGGCGTGGGCCGAGGCCGAGAGGCCGCGCGGGGGAGATCGTGGTACCGTCCATGCGGCAAAGTACCCGTGACGGGGGGTTCGTGCCCTGCCTGGGCCGCGCAGGCCGCCACCACCCCCTCCCGAGTCCCCCATTTCGCGCCCGCAGCTAAGGCGAGAAAACGTTCCCGCGGGAACGTGACCTGGAGTCCCCACTCCTTTCTCTCGCTAAACGAGAGGAGCCGCACTACCTTCCCCTGATAACCGAGAGGAGCCTCGATGGGGAACGCAGACGTGACCAAGCGCCAGTCCGATATGATCCGTGGAACGCTCGACATGCTGATCCTCAAGGTGCTCTCGGTCGAGCCCATGCACGGATGGGGCATCAGCGAACGGATTCAGCGGCTCTCCGACGAGGCGCTCCAGGTCAATCAGGGGTCGCTCTACTCCTCCCTGCACCGCCTCACCCGCCAGGGCTGGATCGACTCGGAGTGGCGCGTGACCGAAAACAACCGGCGAGCGCGCTACTATCTGCTGTCGACCGCAGGCAAGGCGCAGCTGGGCGAGGAGAAGGCGCAGTGGCAGAGGCTGTCGGGTGCGGTAGACAGGATCATGGGACTCACGTGAGGAGGCGATGATGAGGCGGCTGTTCCGAGAGATCCGGTTCCGGGTGTCGGCGCTGTTCCGTCGTTCCGCGTTGAAGCGGGAGCTCGACGATGAGATCGGCTTCCACCTGGAGATGGAGGCCCGCAAGTACGAGCAGGCGGGAATGCACCCCGACGAGGCGCGACGCCTGGCGCGCGTGCGCTTCGGCGGCGAGGAGCGCTTTCGCGAGCAGGCCCGGGAGTCGTGGGGCGTCTCACCGCTTCTCGACCTCGCCTCCGACCTCAAGTACGCGGCGCGGCAACTGCTTCAGCGCCCGGCCTTCACCCTCGTCTCGGTCCTCACGCTCGCACTCGGGATCGGCGGAACGGTCGCCCTCTTCTCGGTGGTCGACGGACTCCTGCTGCGTCCCCTGCCGTTCGAAGACGAGGCGCAGCTGGTCACCTTCTGGAGCGACTACGACTGGCGCGGATCGGAGTTCGACTTCGTTCGGGAGAGGGCCGGGGTCTTCACCGACGTGGCGAGCTACTCCGACGATGCCGGCGTGCTGTACAGCGAGAGCGGGTCGCGGCTCATGATGTATTCGGTGGTGTCGGCGGAGCTGTTCGACGTGCTCGGCGCGCGGCCGCTGCTCGGGCGCACGCTCCGGTCCGGCGAAGATCGCCCGGGGGCCGAGCCGGTGATCGTTCTCGGCCACGGCATGTGGCAGAGGGACTTCGGATCCGACCGCGACGTGCTCGGACGCCGGCTCGACGTGGGCGGCACGATGCGCACCGTCGTCGGCGTGATGCCCGAAGGATTCTTCTTTCCCTCGCCCGAGAGTGAAGCCTGGATTCCGCTCGATCTCGACCCGGCCACGTCGTCGTACGACTCGAACGGCTGGCTCGTCGTCATGGGACGCCTGCGCGACGGCACCACGCCGGTGCAGCTCGAGGCCGAACTCACGCGCCTGACGGCGGCGATGGGCGAGAACTGGGACTACCCCGAGGCCTGGGACAAGACGCGCGAGCCCTATGTGGTGCCGACCCGGGAGTTCCTGGTGGGCGACGTGCGGCCGGTGCTCCTGCTGCTCCTCGCGGCCGTGGCCCTGGTGCTCCTCATGTCGTGTGCGAACGTGGCGGCCCTGCTCGTGACCCGGACCGCCGATCGGGCCGGCGACATGGCCGTGCGTGCCGCGCTGGGGGCCGCGCGGTTCCGACTGGCGCGCCAGATCCTGACCGAGTCGCTGCTGCTCGGTGTGGTGTCGAGCCTGGTGGGGATCGGGCTGGCCGTCGCGGCCTTCGACCTGCTGGTCGCCGGGCTCCCTCTGCCCCGTGCCCTCGGCGACACCCTGTCGCTCGACTGGACGGCCCTCGCCGCGGGGCTGGCGCTCGCCCTCGGCGCCGGCTGCGCGGTCTCGCTCGGGCCGATGCATCGCCTGCTGCGCGGGGACTTCGAGGCGGGCACCTTCGGCTCGCGCTCGGCGGGGGGCACGACGGGGCGCGATCGCAACGGACTGCAACGACTGCTCGTCACCTCGCAGGTATTGATGGCGGTCGTGCTGGCCACCGGCGCGTCGCTCCTGGTGCGGACCGTCGATGAGCTCCGGGCCATTGACTGGGGACTGGATCCGGACGGAGTCCTCACTCTCGACATTCTCCTGTCGGAGACGGGCGAGCCCGCGGGGCGTGCGGTGTTCTACCGGGATCTATTGGACCGCGTGCAGGCGCTGCCCGGGGTGGCCTCGGCCGGCCTGATCAACCGCATTCCGGTGCGGGACGGGGGGTGGCAGGGTCCCGTGAGCCTCGCTGGACGCCCCGAACTCACCTTGCAGCAGCGGCCGAGTGCGTACTATCGCCCCCTCTCCCCCTCGACCTTCACCGCGCACGGGCTCGAGATGGCCGAGGGTCGCGCGTTTCGCGCCACGGACGGTCCGAATTCCGCCCCCGTCGCGATCGTCAACGAGGCCTTCGCCCGCGCGCATTTCGGCGGGGAGTCGGCGGTGGGGCAGATGTTCGATCCTTCGTCGCCCGGGGGCCAGCCCCTCGAGATCGTCGGCGTGCTCCGCGACGTGGCGGTCGACGACCTGATCGGGGGCGTACCGCCCGCCGTCTACTATCCGTGGGCCCAGACCCTCGCCGAGTCGGCCTACGGCATCCTGACCGTGAAGTCGGCCACCGACCCGGACGGCCTGACGCAGCCGATTCGCGATATCGTGAGCGCGCTCGATCCGCGCGCGGCGGTGGGTCGGGTCGAGACGATGGAGTCGGTCGTGGCCACGGCGATGGAGGAGCCCGTGAGGCTCCGCTTCTTTCTGTCGCTCTTCAGCCTGCTCGGCATCGTGCTGGGCACCGTGGGCGTCTACGGCGTCGCCTCGTACGCGGTGCAGAGACGGAGCACCGAGTTCGGGATCCGCATGGCGCTGGGCGCGACCCCCCGCCGCCTGCTGGGCGACGTGGTGCGGCACGGCATGATGCCGGTGGTCCGGGGGGTCGTGATCGGAAGCGTGGTCGCGCTCTTCGCCTCGACCGTGCTGGCGAGATTCCTCTTCGGGGTCGCGCCGACCGATCCGCTGAGCCTCGCCGTGGCCGCGATCACGCTGCTCGCGGCGGGCTGCGCGGCGTCGTTCCTGCCGGCGCTGCGGGCGAGCGGGACGGATCCGGCGGTGTCGCTGCGGTCGGGATGAGGGGGGGGTGGTGGGGCGGTGGTGGTGGTGGGGTGGGGGCGGGCTCGACCCTCTCGCGGGTGCAGCAAACAGCGCACGCAGTGCTCCTTCCCCTCGGTATTGATCGCTTCGCGGCTCTATTCGCTGACAACCGCTCAGACGGGGGCCGGCGGAGGTGACCTTCTGCGCCCTTGTCAGCTATATGCGCTGAAAACCGAACACGCACCGGCCCCACGCCGAGGGCATGTGCACTTTGCCGCTCACCCCTTCTTGACGAACTCCGTCAGAATCACGATCCGCTGACCCTCCACGCGGCCCTCGATGTGGGCGGCGTTGTCGTGGACCACCGTGATGTTTCGAACGGCAGTCCCCCGCTTGGCCGTGAACCCGGCGCCCTTCACCACGAGATCTTTGACCAGGGTTACCGTGTCGCCGGTTTCGAGGAGCGATCCGTGGGCATCGCGATGCTCGACGGCCTCGGCCCCCGTCGCGGCCGGCGCCGGCACCCGCTCCGCCCATTCCCGTGTCGCGTCGTCGAGGTAGAGCATGTCGAAGAGATCGCTCGCCCAGCTCTCTTGCCTCAGGCGGCGGAGCATGCGCCACGCGACGACCTGAACGGCCGGGGTCTCGCTCCACATCGACGTGCCCAGCGGAGCCCAGTGGTCGGACACCGTGGTGGCCGGATCTTCGATCTGGCCGCGACACTCGCCGCAGATCAGCACACACTGGCTTGCCGATCCGTCGGAGTCCGGCGGAACCGGAAAGGCGTGGAGGCGGGCCGAGGCGAGGCAGAGTTCGCAGGCGTCACCCGCGCGGGTAGTCAGTTCGTCGAGAACAGCCATCAATTCGTCCATGGTGCAAGCAAAAGGGAGCGAGAGGTCGCCGGGGCGGCTCGAAGGTCGCCGGGGCGGCTCGAAAGGTCGACCGGGAAGGCTCGAAAGGTCGACCGGGGGCGCTCGAAAGTCGACCGGGGGGCTCGAAAGCCGACCGACGAGCTCAAGGCCTGTTCGACGGGGCTCAGCCCCCGCCGACCATCAGCCGGTAGCGCACCACGGACGGCACGTCGAAGGCGTCCAGTTCCACACCCCACACCGCGTCGACCCCGACCGCCTCCAGGCGAACACCGGCAGGGAGGTCGACCCGCCCCAGAAAGGTGCCGTCGGGCTCGAACACCCACGCTCGTGCGGGAGGCGGGTCGGCGGGAGCCCAGGCCAGCACCCAGACGCGCCCCTCGGGGTCGATCCGCAAGCCCGAAAAGGCCGGCAGCGTCGGGGGGCGCGGCGTGTCCTCCAGGAGGGTCTCGATCTGGCGCCGGGCCCCGGGCGTTGCGACCCCGTCAGCGGTGTTGGCGGCGGCCTCGGCGAAGAGGGCCTCACGGGTGGCCTCGAGGTCGGACTCGGCAAACGGGCGCTCGAGACCCGCGACCCGGACGATCCGGGCGAGGCGTCCCCGATCGTCGTACCACTGCAGCTCGAACCGATCGGACACGGCCAGCCAGGCGCCACCGGGGGCGGCGGCATCGAAGGCGGAGCGCGACCAGGGCGACGGCCTCCCCTCGATCGCCACCATCGCTTCGTTCGACCGCACCTGCACGAGCGCCTCCGTGTCGGGCACGGGCCCCGGCAGCTCCGGGCCCGCGGCCCCGTCGGGTGCGGCGAACCGGAAGCGCGCGGAGTCGCGGCGAAAGACCCCGTCGTCTCCCTCGTCGGGAAGGTTCTCGGCGCCCGGAAAGTGGAACATGCGGCCCAGGAGTCCCCCGTCACGCGCCGAGGTGAAGCGGAAGGGGCGGTCGTCCCATCCCAGCCGCACCGTGCGCCCCGCGCCCCCGTCGGGACCGATGAAGGTCAGGCGATCGGCCCGGCTGTCGTGGACCACGATCGAGTCTCCGCGAAGGGGTCCCACGCTAGTGATCCCATCGAATTCCCCGGGGCCGTCGCCGATACCGCCGGCGGTCCACAGATGGGTGCCCGAGGCGTCGAAGGCCCGGAGTTCCTGGGTCTGCCCCTCGGCGACGACCACGCCTCCCGCGGCACGGGGCACCACACCCTGGATGGTGCCGAACCGGGTGGGCTCGGGCCCTTCGAGGGTGCCGATGCGCAGGTCGGCCACGGTGTCCAGCCGCGCCCAGATCGGCCCCGGCGCCTCGACGACGACGGTCACGATCTCGACGCCGGCACTATCGGCGCGATTCGCGGCGGGCGGGGTGCCGTCATCGATCGAGGCGGAGTCGCAGGCTGCGGTCAGGCTCGCCACGAGGAGCAGGGCGAGCGTGGGGAGTCGGGGCCGAAGATGCCGGGGATGCCGGCGGGACCAATCGGGTGGCGGAAAAGTCGTCATGGCGGTGCGGCGAGCGGGAGGGGACGGAGCCGGCCGAGGCCAACCGGACCTGGGCGAGGCCAAACGGATCCCGACGAGGCAGCGGGCCCCGACGAGGTCAACGTACCGGCCTAGGACAATGGATCAAAGCGACCCCGCCGGTACGCGTACAGCATGGCGTGGCTCCGCTGCGATGCCAAGCGCGCGCGCTTCGCAGTCAACCCGAAAATACGTTCCCGCGGGAACGCGGGGCGATCCGATGAGCCGATGGGCCATTCAACCGGCTTGCGCTGGAGCGTTGGGTCGGGGACTCTCCCACGCCGCCGAAGCGCCCCAAAGCGCCCCCG
>CBDUEZ010000228.1:0-7265 GCA_965366355.1 uncultured bacterium | reverse complement strand
CCGCCCAGCTCCCGCACCAGGTCGTGCCCCGGCCGGAGAAAGAGGTGATAGGTGTTGGCGAGCACCATGCTCGCCCCGATCCCGCCGAGTTCATCGGGCGAGACGTGCTTCACCGCCCCGAGCGTGCCGACCGGCATGAAGACCGGCGTTTCCACCGGACCGTGCGGCGTGTGGAAGGTTCCGGTGCGGGCGGCGCCGTCGGTGGCGTGAAGATCGTAGGTGAACATCAACTCCCTGATCTCGCGCCTCCGCTGACGGGACCCGCGCGTTCGAGCGACGAGTCCCGGCGCTGCACACCGTCCTGGATGTCGGGCGGGGCGGCCGACAACGTGTTGTCGCGCCAGAGCCTCCAGACGCCGTCGCGAATCAGGTAGACCTGCTGGGCGCGACGGGTCGGGCAGCACATCGGATCGCCCGGCGCCTGCGTGGTGATCTCGATGAGGAGGCTGTCGGCCACCGATTCGAACCGATGAATCTGCTGTCGATCACCCAGGAGGCGGTCGGCCACCTGCACGGGCTCGCCGTCTGCACCCGCGCGAAAGGCGACCAGATTCATGAACACCCCGGTGCCGCTCGATTCCGTGACGACCAGCGCTGCGGTCTCACCGACGCCGTCCGCATCGAAGTCGCCCTCGGCCGAATAGGCCGCCAGCAGCGTGATCCGCGCACCGTCGGGTGCGACGGCCCCGCCCTGCTCCAGGGCGACCGACAGGGAATCCATCGAGCGAAGGGTAAGGCGGGCACCGCCGATGGCCTGCACCGACGGCGGAGGGGACGGTTCGTCGCTCGCCGTCTGCCCCGCGTCCCCACACGCGACCCCGACGCCCGCTGCTACCGTCATGGTCAGAACCCGGAAGATCTGTCGCATACGTTCACTCATTCGTTGGACCGCGAACCGGGGTCACCACCATGGCGTCCCCGTAGCTGTAGAAACGATAGCCCCGCTCGACCGCCAATCCGTAGGCCTCGAGAGTCGTGCGGTGCCCGGCGAAGGCCGCGACCAGCATCAGGAGCGTCGATCGCGGCAGATGGAAGTTGGTGATCAATCCGTCGATGACCCGAAAATCGAAGGGGGGTCGAATGAAGAGATTCGTGCTCCCCGACCCCGCTACGATCGACCCATCGGCGGCAGCCACCGACTCGAGCGTGCGGACGACGGTGGTGCCGACCGCCCAGACCCGACCGCCTCGCGCCTTCGCCTCGGCCACGGCGTTGGCCGCAGCCACAGGCACGTGATACAACTCCGAATGCATCTCGTGTTCCGCCGGGTCGTCGGCCTCGACCGGCCGGAAGGTACCGATCCCGACATGGAGCGAAACCGCGGTGCGATGCACCCCCTTCTGCTCGAGCCGTGCGAGGAGCTCCGGAGTGAAGTGCAGCCCGGCCGTCGGCGCCGCGACCGAGCCCGGCGTGCGTGCGAACACGGTCTGGTAGCGGTCCCGATCCAGGTCGTCGTCATCGCGCTGGATGTAGGGTGGCAGAGGCATGTGTCCATGACGGTGCAGCGCCTCGGCAACGGGAAGCGGCGTGTGGAGCCGCACTCTGCGACCCCCACCGGGAGCCGGACCGACGATCTCGACCTGGAGGTCGGGCGCGATCTCGACCACACGGCCGGGCTTCAGCTTGCTTCCCGGTCGCACCAGCGCCTCCCACTCCAGCGCCTCGGACACTCCGGCGACCCCACCCGATTCGTCGACGCCGCCGGCCTCCTGCCCGTCGGGAAGGGGCCGCACGAGCAACACCTCGGCGGCGGCTCCGGATGGCTTCCGGCCCAGCAACCGCGCGGGCAGGACCCGGCTCTCGTTGAGCACGAGCAGGTCGCCCGGCGCCAGCAACGCCTCGAGATCACGAAAGCGCAGGTGTTCGAACGATCCGCCGTCGCGCGGGAACGCGAGAAGGGCCGACTCGTCGCGCCGATCGACGGGACGAGCGGCGATGCGATCCGGGGGAAGCAGGTAGTCGTAGTCCGAGAGCCGTTGCCCCGGGTGCCGAGAGTCGGTCATTCCCCGCGGTCGAAGAACGAAGCCTGCCCGATCGACGCACCCGGCGGCGCGACATACCCGAAATGGCGATAGGCCCTCGCGGTCGCCGCCCGACCCCGGGGCGTTCGCATGAGGAAACCCTCCTGGATCAGGAAGGGCTCGTAGACCTCTTCGAGCGTCGCGGTGTCTTCGCCCAGGGCGACGGCGAGCGAGTTGAGCCCGACCGGCCCCCCCTCGAACGTCTCGATGAGGGTCTTCAGCACCCGCGCGTCCATCTCGTCGAGTCCGTACTCGTCGACGTCGAGGAGTTGTAGGGCCGCCTGAGCGACCGCGCGGTCGATGTGGCCGTCGGCCCTCACCTGAGCGAAGTCGCGCACGCGCCGGAGCAATCGATTCGCGACCCGAGGTGTGCCGCGGGCGCGGCGCGCCAACTCCTCGGCGCCCTCGTCGGTCGTTTCGATCTCCATGATCTCCGACGACCGCCGCACGATCGTGGCCAGCTCGTCGGGCGGATAGAAGTTCAGTCGCTGTACGATTCCGAAGCGAGCCCGCATCGGCGCCGTGAGAAGACCGAACCGAGTCGTCGCTCCAATGAGGGTGAACGGCTCGATCTTCATGGTCATCGTCTGGGCCCGGGGCCCCTCCGAGAGCCGAATGTCGACCTGCCAGTCCTCCATCGCCGGATAGAGAAATTCCTCGATGATCGGTCTCAGGCGGTGGATCTCGTCGATGAACAGAACGTCGCCCTCGCGCTGATTCGTGAGAATCCCCACGAGATCGGCCGGCTTCTCGAGCACGGGGCCCGACGTGGTCTTGATGTTGACCCCGAGCTCCCGGGCCATGAGCGAGGCAAGCGTCGTCTTGCCCAGCCCGGGAGGGCCATGGAACAGCACGTGATCGAGCGGCTCCCGGCGTCCCAACGCCGCCTCGATCGCGATGCCGAGCGCATCACAGACCTTCTGTTGCCCGATGAACTCCGCGAGCCGCTGCGGGCGCAGGGAGTTCTCGGCCTGGCCTTCGTCGGCCAGTGCCTCCGGGGTCGTGATCTCGGTGCGTTCACTCATGGACGCTGAAGATGTTCGGGACCCCTTCGGGGAGCAAGGCGAACCGGATCAGGGCCTCCGAACGAAGGTCACCTTGAGAACGCCGGGGGTCGGGTCGAGGAGCTGCTCCCCTTCGAAGGCGGGGACGAGTTCGACGAGACGGGCCCGCGTGACCCCGTCGGGCGCCGCATCGTCGAAGACGAGGCTCGTGCCCGAGAGGGTGAACTCCATTCGCCGCGAGAAGAGGAGCTGCTGATACGTCGCATTCGAGGCGAAGTCGAGACGCATTCCATCTTCGGTGGTGCGGAACGTGCCCGTGAGGGTCGTGAACAGACTGGTGATGGGATCCTGGAAGATCACCTGGGCCGTCCGGCTCTGCGTAAGAATGAGCTGCACGTTGTTCTGCCCGAGGGTCGGGAGCACGTCGGTCAGGGGCAGGCTCCCCTGAGGATCGAACGACAGCCGCGTCAGGTCGTAGGTGCCGACGACGAGAGCCAGGTCGATGCCGGCGGGCTCCGTCGGCGAATCGTCCCCGCATCCGACGATGAAGAGGGTGAGGGCCACGCTGAAGAAGCCGGCCGCACGAAGGTATTTCGACGCTCTATGCATGAATTGTCTCGGACTCGTAGTCGGGGTGAAACGGGGTACAAAGAGTGATACCCCGATGGAGTGGGGTTCGCTCCTCCGATCCGAGTCACCGGGGCGGAACCAGCCCCTCCAGCCCTTCCACCGTCCGCGGCAGGTTCGCGGTGAGAATCTCGACCCCGTCGTCGGTGACCAGCACCATGTCTTCGACGAAGACGCTG
This sequence comes from uncultured bacterium, assembly GCA_965366355.1. GTDB lineage: Bacteria > Gemmatimonadota > Gemmatimonadetes > Longimicrobiales > Gaopeijiaceae > Gaopeijia. The sequence continues at coordinate 3,434 of CBDUEZ010000228.1, read as the reverse complement.
ATGCCGGTGTCGTGGTTGTAGTACCACGGCTCGACCGTGAAGACCATTCCGGCCCGAAGTGGCTCATCGGTAAGGACCGGATCACCGGTGGAGAGCCCGAGGTGGTGACTGTAGAACGACCCGGTCTGCATGTACGGACGCATTTCGGAAGTCATCTCGGCCACCCCTGCGGCCGTCACCTCGGCGAGGGTCACCCCGGGTCGAATGGCGCTGATGATGGCGTCGGCGACCCTGCGCTGGGCCTCGACGGCCCGAGCCTGCTCGGGAGAGAACGTGCCCGAGACCGGCACGGTGCGACCGACGTCGCTGACGTAGTGATCGAGCTCACACCCCACGTCGAAGATGACCAGATCGCCATCCTGCACCGCGCGATTTCGCCGATCGTAGTGCGACGCCAGGATCCGCCAGGCCCACATGGAGTTGGGCCCCGACTTGATGATCGGGTGAAAGGGCACGCGCTGTGCCCCCGCCTGTTTGCACCCGAGTTCGAACCAGCCTTCGAGCGTGCGTTCGTCGACGCCGGGACGCACCTGGCCAGCGGCCGAGCGGATCGCTTCTTCGGTCAACCGCACCAGTCGGCGAATCAGCGCCACCTCCGCGGGACTCTTCACCGCCCGAACCCGTGCGACCGCGTGGAAGCCGTTGCGCACATCGGCGGTCGGGTGGTCGGCCCGCAGCTTGAGGATCAGCAACTGTTCGGCGCTGAAATCGGGAGTCCAATCCAGGCGCACATCGGCCGCCCGCGCGGTCGGCCCTCCGAGATCGACATACACCGTCCGACTGGTCGCAACGGTGGCGATCACCCGGTCGAGGTCGGCGACATCGCGAATCTCCAGACCCGAGCGCCGCGACAGCTCGGGGTCGGCCTGGAGGGGTCGTCCGGGAAAGTCGTTCCGCCTCCCGGGGTTCTCGAACCGGGGATCGCGGGCGGGTGCATAGAGGATCACGCTGCGTGTCGAAGGATCGACGACGAGCATCGACGACGGCACTTCGAGGCCCGTGAAGTAGTGCAGGTCGTCGAGTTGGCGGAAGCTGGGGCCATGGCTCGTGCCCTGCGCGCCGGGAATCAGCAGCACGCCGTTGCCGAGTCGTTCGACCTCGTCGAGCAGGGCCTCCCGCCGCGCGTCGTATTCTTCGACCGAGAAGTCGAGGTCGGCCCACTCCCAATAGGCCTGTTCCTGCGCCTGGAGTCCGACCGGACCCAGGAGGCCGACGACGGCGGCGATCAGCAGGGTTGCCGAGGCGAGACTACGGACGACGGTGCGATGACTCATGGGCTCCTCGAGCGCGCGAACGGGGTTCGATCCCTACCGCTCCCGACGCTTCGAGGCAAGCCGCCCCCACCCCGCTGCCCCCCGGCAGCCGCCTTCCGTAGCCTCGCCTGCAGGGCCCTGCTCTACCGCACCTGGAAGGTGACCGGAAAGGCGACCCAGACGTCGACCTCCGTCTCTCCGTTCCGGGCCGGTGAGAACTCAATCATCCTCGCGACCCTCAACGCCGCCTCGTCGAGCCTGGAGTGTCCCGAACTGGCGTCGATTCGTACGTCGCGTGTCTCGCCGTCGCTCCCGATGAGAAACCAGACCTTGGCCGTGCCCCCGATCCCCGCGTCCCGAAGGAGCGGGGGATACTCGGCTTCCAGCGCCCGCTGGACGGCAGCTCGATTCTGGATATCGGGCGCAACCGTGTACGGAGTGAACTGGGGCCGATCCTCTATTCGCCCATCGGGGACGCCAGCGGAGCGCCGTTCTGCATTCGCCTCCGGCGCATCTCCCGGCGCGGGCATGAAGGTGATCGGGAAGGCGACCCAGACCTCGACCGGCTCGTCGCGGTTGAGGGCGGGTGCGAACCGCATCGTCCGCGCGACCTCCAGGGCCGCATCGTCGAGCCGAGGGTGACCCGACGTGCCATCCAATCGGCGCTGGAGCAGCGTGCCGTCGTCGCCAATGAAGAACCACACGCGCGCCGTTCCACCGATGCCGGCCCGCCGAAGGTCGTCGGGATAGGCCTCCTGAAGCGCCGCCTGCACCTCGGCGCGATTGATCAGGTCCGGCGCCACCGTGTAGGGCGTGAAGCGGGGCGCCTCGGACGAGGCCGACTGAGCCTCGGGCGCGAGAGGCCCGTCACCTTCTTCGTCGGCATTGGTGGGAAAGGGAATCCCGCAGGCACTCGCCAACAGAAGAAGGGCCACTAGGGCCGAGGTCCAACCGATCGGTCCGAAGCGACGTTGAGCTCTGGTCATCGTGGCGATCCTTTCTTCGAGGTCGTAGGTGTGGAGAGAGAAGGCTGCGGCTGCGCGAATCGGGACGGGCCCCCGAGCCAGCGCCCGCACGAGGGTGTGCCCGTAGGCGACGGGATCGGGATGGGCGCGAAGCACCCTCCGATCGCAGTCGAGCTCGATCGCTCGGACCAGCCGGGCCGTCAGGAGCCAGATCGTGGGATTCCACGGGAGCGCGACACGAGCCAGATGGGCCGCCAGCAGAAGGAGCGGGTCGCGGGCCCGCACATGCTCCTCTTCGTGCCGGAGAATCCACTCCGCGTCACCGCCGTCGAGGTCGAGCACCCAGGCCGGAACCAGAATTTCCGGTCGCAGGAATCCCACCACGGCGGGGCCCGCTCCGGTCGACACGCGCACGTGCCGTCCGCGAACGGTGTGACTCGCGCCGGCACTGCGAATGCGTCGGACGGCGGCCATCGACAGGAGAAGCCACCCGCCCATGAACAGGGAGGCGGTGGCCCAACCGACCATCACGATCGTAGCCAGCGACACCGCCGGCCCCGACGCCTCCGGGCGCGGGCCGACCTGGAGTCCCGGCAGCTCCATCACGAACGCCGCGACGGGCGCCCCGGAGCGGGCCGCCCACAGCCGCCATGCGAGGAGTCCGACCGGCAGGGCGACCGAGAGCACGATGCCCGCCACCCAGACGGCGCGCTCGTCGCGATTGTGACGTCGGAGCGATCGGGCCATCAACCAGCTCGCGGCCGCAACGGGCGCGCCGACCAACGCCGTGTACACCATCCACCACAGAGTCATCGCTCCTCCCCGTCGTCGCTCGAAGGCGGGCCGTCACCGAGCGCCGCATCGAGGAGGTCGCGCATGCGACGCACCTCGTCGCGCGTGACTCCCGGCTGGTTGACCAGATTGAGGAGGAGGGCCTCCGGCGATCCGCGGAAGAGCTTTTCGGTCACACGGCCCAGCGCACTGCGGCCCGCCTCGTCGCGAGCGACCGCCGAGCGGTAGAGGTGCGCGCGGCCCTCGGTCGACCGGGTTACATGGCCCTTGTCCTCGAGGACCCGCAGCATGGTCAGGACCGTGTTGTAGGCGAGTGAATCGTGCAGGCACTCCTGCACCTCGGCCACGGTGGCCTCGCCCCGCTCCCATAATACCTGCATGATATCGAGCTCGCGCTCCGTGAATCGAACCCCCACAGACCCTC
>CBDUEZ010000227.1:0-7281 GCA_965366355.1 uncultured bacterium | reverse complement strand
AGGAGAATTCGCTTCCCATCGTGGTGCTCAGCCTCGCCGATCGCGGGGCCGTGGGTGCCGCCATTCGCGGGGAGCGTATCGGAACGCTCGTGTCGTAGTCCGAAGCCCCGATCCGCGTTACGTTCGTATCTGTTCACCCCCACTCGATCTGGCCTCGGAGGCCCGCCCATGCCGTTGAAAGAAGCCCGGTCCCGAATGGACGCCGCACTCGAAGCTCTGCGCCGCGAATTCGCCTCGGTACGCACAGGTAAAGCGTCGCCGGCTCTACTGGACACGGTCCGGGTCGACGCCTACGGGTCGAAGATGCCCTTGAATCAGGTGGCCACGGTGCACACGCCGGATGCCTCCCTTCTCATGGTGCAGCCGTTCGACAAGACGCTGCTCGCGGAGATCGAGAGGGGCATTCAGATGGCCGATCTCGGGCTGAACCCGAGCAACGACGGCAATGTGATCCGGGTGCCCATTCCCGCGCTTACCGAAGAGCGCCGCAAGGAATACGCGAAGCTTCTCCACAAGATGGCTGAAGAGGCGCGGGTATCGATCCGGCATGCCCGGAAGATGGCGCGGGACGAGGTTCAGGGCCTGATCAAAGAGCACGAGGTGGGTGAAGACGACGGGCATCGCCAGCTCGACGAAATCGAGAAGCTGACCCACCAGTACACCGAACAGATCGACGACCTCCTTTCGCGAAAGGAGACCGAGGTCATGGCCATCTAGCGGCCAGCCACTTCTGCCATGTCGTCTGACGCCCTCGAACGTATTCATCTTTGCGGTGTGTTGCCGCAGCACGTTGCCGTCATCATGGACGGAAACGGTCGCTGGGCCGTGCAGAGAGGTCTGCCGCGGCATGCCGGGCACCGGCAGGGGATGTCGGCGGTCCGGGAGGCCGTCGAGGGGGCTCGAGAAGCCGGAGTGCGGATCCTTACGCTGTTCGCCTTCTCGACGGAGAACTGGCAGCGGCCCAGCGCCGAGATCGGGGCGTTGATGGGGCTTTTGCGCCTCTACGCAGAGAAGGAGAAGCGAGAACTGCGGCGCCAGGGTGTCGAGGTGCACGTCCTCGGGGAGCTTCACCGGCTGGACAGCGGGACCCGCGCGGCGGTCGACGCGATCACCGAAGGTACGCGGGGTGGCGACGCGCTTCGGTTGAATCTCATGATCTCGTACAGCGGTCGCGAGGAGCTCCTGCGAGCGATTCGAGCGATGGCGAGAGATGCCGCGGCCGGCCGCCTCGACCCGGAGTCGATCGACGAGGACTGCCTCGAGAGCGAGCTGTTCACGGCGGGGCTCCCAGACCCTGACCTCTTGATCCGCACCTCCGGCGAGCTCCGGATTTCGAACTTTCTCCTCTGGCAACTCGCGTATACCGAGATCCATGTGACGCCGGTGCTCTGGCCCGATTTCACACGCGAGCACCTCTTCGAGGCCGTTCTCGATTTCCAGGGGCGGGAGCGCCGCTTCGGCCGGGTCACGGCGGGAGAGTGACGACCGCAGGAGAACTCCCCCGGCGCGTAGGCGTCGCAGTGCTCGGGATTCCGGCAGTATTGGGTGCTCTCTACTACGGCGGCTGGGCTCTCGGGGCCCTGTTCGGTCTCGCGGCCGGCGCAGGCGCCTGGGAATTCTATCGCCTCGTCCATGCGAGGGGCGGTCGCCCCTTCACGGTGATCGGCGTTGGATCGGCTGTGGGGCTGGTGCTTCTTGCGACGGCGTGGCCGACACCGGCGATCTTCGCACCGCTCGCGTTCTCAATGCTCGTCGGGGTGGCCCTGCTGTCGCTCGGCGCCAGCGTATGGCGTCGATGGCCCGATGGGTCCCCCCTCGACGATACGGCGTCGACCCTGCTCGGGGTGGTCTATACGGGGGGGGCGTTGTCGTTCGTGCCGCTTCTCCGGGCCCTTCCCGAGACGATGGGCGTGAGCACCGATGCCCTGAGGTCGGCCACGTTCGTGCTCCTCCCCCTACTCGTGATCTGGGCAAGCGACTCGGCGGCCTACTTCGTGGGCCGCGCCATCGGCAAGACGAAGCTGGCCCCCCACGCCAGCCCTGGAAAGACGGTGGAGGGCAGCCTCGCGGGTGGCGCCGGGGCGATGATCGCCGCCTGGCTGGTCGCCGAGTGGAGTATGGCGGCAGCCAGTGGGATCGTAATCGACCTCCCCGTCGTCCTCCTGCTCGGACTGGCGATCGCCGCCGCCGGCCAGGTCGGGGATCTCGCCGAATCGGTGCTCAAGCGCCAGGCCGGCGTAAAGGATTCGGGGCGGATTCTCCCGGGCCACGGAGGGGCTCTCGACCGATTGGACGCGCTTCTGTTCGCCTTCCCGATCGCGTGGATACTGCTCCAGCTGCTCGGGGTGACTCGGTGATTCGTATCGCGCTCCTCGGGGCGACCGGGTCGATCGGTCGATCCACGCTCGAGGTCGTCGCACGGCACCCCGATCGCTTTCGCATCGTCTCGGTCTCTGCTCACCGCTCTGCGGAGCGCCTGGCAGAGATCGTCGAGCGGTTTCGGCCCGCTCGAGCGGTCGTGGCCGACGCCCGTGCTTTCGATTCGCTGGGTCGAAGCGGGAGTGTAGACGGCACCGAGTGGGCGTCGGGTTCGGCCGAGGTCACCGAACTCGCCGCGGCCGACGACGTCGATGTGGTCGTGAATGCCCTGGTGGGCGCGGCGGGGCTCGAACCGACGCTGATGGCGCTGGAGGCGGGTCATCGACTCGCCCTCGCCAACAAGGAGTCACTGGTGGCCGGCGGACCGCTCGTGACGCGGGCCCTGCGAGAGGGAGGTGGAGACCTCGTCCCCATCGACTCTGAACATTCGGCGATTCTTCAATGCATCGAGGGGGCACCCGAGGAGGCGATCCACCGCGTCGTGCTCACGGCGTCCGGGGGACCCTTCCGGGGGTGGTCTCCGGAGGCGCTCTCCGGTGTCGGTCCCGAGGCGGCCTTGAAGCACCCTACCTGGAGCATGGGGGCCAAGATCAGCATCGACTCCGCCACGCTCGCGAACAAGGCGCTGGAAGTGATCGAGGCGCACTTCCTGTACGGTCTCGGCTACGAGAAGATCGGCGCGGTGGTCCACCCCCAGTCGATCGTGCATTCGTTCGTCGAATTTGTCGATGGTTCCGTGCTCGCCCAGGTCGGTGATCCGACCATGGAACTGCCGATTCTCTACGCACTGACGTATCCGGAGAGGTTGCCCGATGCGTCGTTGCGTGGTTTCGACCCGGTGGCGTCGTCGCCGCTGACGTTCGAGGCCATAGACCATGACGCGTTTCCCCTGTTCGGACTGGGTGTAGAGGCGGGCCGCCGGGGTGGTCTGGCCCCCGCCGCCTTCAATGCAGGGAACGAAATCGCCGTCGAGGCGTTCCTTCAGGGTCGCATCTCGTTTCCGGGCATGGCTCGGGTGGTAGAGGCGGCCCTCGCGGCAGTGGGACTCTCCGAACCGAGTTCGGTGGGTGAGGTGCGGGAGGCGGACCGGGCGGCTCGAGAGGCTGCGCGCGCGGAAATCGAACGACTCAAGGGATTGCCTGCATGACCATCATTGCGACGATCGTCGTCCTCGGAGTGCTGATCTTTGTGCACGAACTCGGCCACTTCGCTGCCGCGAAGTCGGTCGGTATCGAAGTGCAACGATTCTCGATCGGCCTGGGCCCGAAGCTGTGGGGTTTTCGGCGCGGTGAGACCGAATACGTGCTGGCGATCATTCCCCTCGGTGGCTACGTGAAGATGGGGGGCATGGACGACGAGGTGATGGATCGGATCGAAGGGGGCCCTGTCTCGTCCGAACCACGGCAACCCGGCCCGCGCGACTTCGACGGCAAGCCCCTGTGGGCGCGCGCCTGGGTGATCTCGGCCGGCGTGATCATGAACATGCTGTTCGCGTTCGTCACCTACACCTTCGTCGCCGGCTTCTGGGGCGTGCCCCATTCCGAGACGACTCGGGTCGGTGCCGTGCGGACGGAATTGTTGCCGCCTGGCGCCGAGGCGTTGGCGGGGCTGGAGATCGGGTCGTTCGTCGAACGGGTAGGGGAGACCACGGCCGAGCACTGGGGAGACGTCGTGCGCGGGCTGTTCGAGGCCCCCACCGGAGTCGTCACCGTGGTGACCCGGGATCCGGCGGCGTCGTTCGTCATCGAGATCCCCGCCGATGAAGATGGCCGGCGTCGCCTGGCCTCGTCTCTCGTGTCGTGGGCCGACCCGGTCGTCGGGGCGGTGAGCCCGGGCTCACCGGCCGAGCGAGGCGGGGTCGAGGCCGACGACCGAATTCTCGCCGTGGACGGCACCCCGGTTCAGACGTGGTGGGAGTTCCAGGCGCTCGTACAGCTCCGACTCGACCTCGAGACGAACCTCACGCTCGAGCGGGAGGGCCGTGAGGTGACCCGCACGGTGACCCCGCAGCAGAGCACGTACTCCGACCCCGTAACGGGAGAGGACCGCGTCGTCGGTGCGATCGGGATCCTTCCCGAAACCGCCCAGGTCTTCGAAAAGGTGTCACTCGGAGCGTCGATCGTGTACGGCTGGGATCAGACGGTGGCCATCACCTCTCTGATCCTGGGCTTCCTGCGCGATCTCGTGACCGGGGGCGTCTCTCCGAGATCGATGGGGAGTATCGTGACGATCGGAGAGGCTTCGGGGCAGGCGGCCGCGCTGGGGATGGACACCTTCCTGAGCTTCATGGCGCTTTTCAGCATCAACCTTGCGATCCTCAATCTCCTGCCGATCCCCGTTCTCGACGGCGGGCACCTGCTGTTTCTGGCGATCGAGGCCGTCCGTGGCCGCGCCCTGTCGATCGAACAGCGGCTCCGCTGGTCGAACGTCGGATTCTTGATCATCATGGGGATCATGGTGTGGGCGCTCGGCAACGACATCCTGCGGCTGTTCGGACTGTGACGAGAAGCCTCTAGAACAGGGCCAATTGAGCGGGCCCGGCCCGATCACGCAGTCGGGCCACGTCGATCAGCTCGGTGGGCTCGTCTTGTGTCGCGACCTCCAGGAGACCGTCGTATCCCGCTCGCTGTAGCGAACGTCCGACAACCTCCCGCGCGAGCCTCGGGTTGTTCGCTTCGCGAGAGAGGTGCGCCAGGAACATCGCCACCAGATCGTCGTGGAGGAGTTCGAGCGCGAAGCGTGCCGCCCCCTCGTTGCTCAGGTGCCCGTGACTCGACGCAATGCGGGCCTTCACCGACCAGGGATACGGCGCCTGCTGGAGCAATCCCTCGTCGTGATTCGCCTCGAGGACGAGCACGTGGCACCCCGAGAGGGCGAGACGGATACCCGCCGTCGGTCGCCCGAGATCGGTCGCGACCCCCAGGCGGCATCCCGTCTCCAGGTCGACGACGGCCACGCCGACCGGATCGGCCGCGTCGTGCACCGTGAGAAACGGTTCGACGCGGAGGCCTCCGATCCGGAACGGGAAACCGGCCCGGTACGACTCGACCCGCTCCTTGCCCTTCAGCAGGCGAGCGCAGGCCACTCGGGTGGGTTCGGTGAGAAAGAGCGGGGTCCCGTGCCGGCGCGCGAACACGCCCATTCCCCGCGTGTGGTCTCCGTGATCATGCGTGATCACGATCGCATCGAGGGCATCGGGGTCGCACCCGAACCGCTGCATTCGCTCGGCGAGCGCGCGCGCGCTGAACCCGGCATCGACGAGGATCTTCGTGTCGTGTGCGAGCACCAGGATCGCGTTGCCGCCGCTCCCCGAGCCCAGCACGGAGACCTTCACGGCGCTCCGTGGACCGACGCCCAGAGGCGCTGCAGAACCGCCTCGACCCCGGGAGTGAGGGCATGACCTCTGCGACCCATGGCCGCCCGGGCCACCTCGACGAATTTCTCGAAGAGGAAGGGCTCGAGGGTCGACGCAGCAGACCAGCTGAACGGCCCGAGATGACGGGGTGCGGCCGGACCCCCGCCGAACACGTTGCATCCCGCTCCGACGACCGCTCCCGTCGTGAGGAGGGTGCCGATGCCCGTCTTCACATGATCGCCGAGAAATACTCCGACCTTCATCAGCTCGGTGTCGATGCGACCCTGAGGGAGTTCGACCCGAACGTCACCGTAGCTGTTCTTGAGGTCGGAGTTGGTGGTGCCGGCCCCCAGGTTGACCCATCGCCCGACGAGGGCGTGCCCCAGGTAGCCGTCATGCGCCTTGTTGGCGAACCCCAGAAAGACCGTGTCGGCGATCTCTCCTCGCAGCTTGCAATGCGGTCCCGTGGCGGTGCGGGAGACGTGCCCGCCGAACACGATCGACGAGGCGCCGAGAAGAAGCGGCCCGGCGATGCGCGCCGGCCCTTCGATGCGGGCTCCGTCGTCGAGGTGAATGGGGCCGTCTCGAAGGTCGAGGATCACTCCGGGGCCGATGGTCGCCCCCGGGCCAAGAAACAGCGGATGGTCGCCGATGCGGTGTACGCCGTCGATCGTCCCCGGATCGGCGGATGGGGTGTGAAGGGCGAGGAGGTCGCGGGAAAGCTGGTCGGTCGCCTCGTGCACCAACGACCAGGGCCAGTCGAGCACGGCCCCACTCAGACGGATGGTCTCGCCGACCCTGGAGCCGCCGGGCCGTTCGAGGGTTTCGGCAGAAGGGGGGGAGACGCCTGGCGGGAGGCTCCACCCGACCACCTGGCCCGATACCTCGAGGGTGGCGGGCCGGTCGTCGGGTAGTTCGGGCAGGCCGTCGGCGACCGCGCGCGAGAGCCAGTAGAGGCGCGGTCTGGTCGTGTCGACGTCGCCGGAGGCGATGCAGGGCGGGGCCCCGGGTTCATCCCACCCCAGCAGCGCGGGGCCGGCGAGGTGACCGACACACCGCGTGCCCAGGGTCGTCTCAATTCGTTCGCGCAGAAGGTGCGCGCCGAACCGCAGTTCCCCGACGGGACGGCTCTCCGCAAACGGAGACCAGCCCCGTGCTCTCGCATCGTCGAAGACGACGAGGAGGCGCTCAGTCGTCGCCATCGAGGATCTGCACGATGCGACTAGCGAGCTTCTTGGGGCTGAACGGCTTGGTCAGGAAGTCCCGCGCGCCGAGTGCGACGGCCCGCTCGCGGTCGGCGTCCTGGCCCTTGGCGGTCAGGATCACGACGGGGAGTCCCCGCCGGTGTTCGAGTTCCTCCACACCGCTCAGGACCTCGAGGCCGGACTTTTCGGGCATCATCAGGTCGGTCAGCACCAGCACGTATTCGCGCGACGGGTCAGCGAGGAGCGCCAGTGCCTCGGCGCCATCCCGGACGGCGTCGACCTCGAATCCCTCGAGTTCGAGCAAGGTCTCCAGCACGCGCCGGATGTGGGGCTCGTCGTCGG
>CBDUEZ010000226.1:0-7283 GCA_965366355.1 uncultured bacterium | reverse complement strand
TTCAACGTGGCCAACCTGTTGATGGCCCGCGCCACGAGTCGTCGACGGGAGGTGGCGGTGCGCCGGGCGCTCGGGGCGACCACGCGCCGCATCGCCGCCCAGGGCATGTTCGAGTCGCTGGCCCTCGCCGTCGTCGGGGGCGCCCTGGCGTTGGCGATTGCGCGCTGGGGCGGGTGGTTCGTGCGCTCGACGCTGCTCCCGGGCGTGTACTTCCCGAACGAGGCGTGGAGCGGTCGACTCGTGGCCTTCACCGCCGTGGCCGCGGCGGTCGCGGGACTGATCGCGGGGCTTCCTCCGGTTCTCGAGGGACTGCGCTCGGGCCTCGTCGGGGCGATGAACTCCGGGGGCCGCGGAGCCTCGAGCCGGCGCTCCCCGCTTCGCAGCGGGCTCACGGTGTTGCAGGCGGCTCTTTCGGTGGTGCTCCTGGTCGGGGCCGGCCTCTTCGTGCGCAGCCTGGGTGAACTGCGCTCGCTCGACCTCGGCATGGATGTGGAGCAGCTGGCGCTGGTGCGGCTCGAATTGACGGACGGCGAGCGGACGCCCGAGGAGACTCGCGCGATCTACGAAGACGCCCAGCGGCGGGTCGCGGCGGTGCCGGGCGTTCAGTCGACCAGCCTCACGTCGGTGCCCTTCCAGTGGGGATTCGCGATGAATCTGGAGGTGCCGGGACTGGACTCGCTCCCGAGACTCCCCGGCGGAGGCCCCTACTACTTCGGCGTGACCGATGCCTACTTCGAGACGGTGGGGGTCTCGATCCTGCGGGGTCGCGGGCTCACGGGGGCCGATGGGGCTTCGAGCGAGCGGGTGGCCGTGGTGAGTGAGACGATGGCGGCGACGCTCTGGCCGAGCGACGACGCGCTCGGTCAGTGCCTCCTGCTGGGCTCGGAGCCCGAGGGATGCACGACCGTGGTGGGCGTCTCCGAAGACGCCGCGAGGGGTGGGTATCAGGACGCACCCTTCATGGGCTACTACCTTCCCGCGGCGCAGATCGGCGAGGCCCCGAGGGCGATGTACGTGCGTTCGACCGGGGCCGCCTCCGAGGTGGTCAACGCCGTCGCCGTCGCCCTTCGGGGCGGTACGCCCGAGGTGCGGTTCGCCGACGTGCAGCCCCTGCGTCAGATGCTCGACCCGGGCGCCCGTGCCTGGACGCTGGGGGCGACCATGTTTTCGATCTTTGGACTGCTCGCCCTCGTCCTCGCGGCGATCGGGCTCTATGGCGTGCTGGCCTTCGACGTGGCCCAACGCACCCGCGAACTCGGGGTTCGGGCCGCACTCGGCGCGAGTCGGGAGCGCCTCCTCGGGTCGGTGCTCCTGCGGGGAGCCCGCCTGGCCGGCTTCGGCCTCGTCGTCGGGCTCGGCGCCGCCTGGCTCGTGGCCCCGAGGGTGGCGGGACTCCTCTTCGAGGTGTCGCCCCGCGATCCTCTGGTCCTGGTGGGCGTGGCGGCGTCCCTCGCGGCCGTGTGTTTCGGCGCGAGTCTCGTGCCGGGACTGCGAGCGACCCACGTGCAGCCGACCGAGGCGCTGGCCGCCGACCAGGTGTAGCTCACTCCTCGGCCTGCAGGCACCTGGATCAGGTGTAGCTCACCCGTCGGCCTGCAGCGCCTCGACCGGCTGGATCGACAGGGCGCGCCGCGCCGGGACCCAGCACGCGACCACCCCGGCGGCCACCATCAGGGCCACCAGGGCGGGGAACAGCCACGGGTCGGCGTGCGGAATCGGGAAGACGAACATGCGCAGGCGCGAGACCTGGAGCCCGGCGAGGGCGCCGAGCGTGCCGCCCAGGGCGATCAGGAGAGCCGATCTCCGCACGATGACGAAGAGCACCGAACTCGCCGCCGCACCGAGGGCGACCCGAACCCCGATCTCCCGGGTGCGCTGCGACACCGAGAGCGAGACGATGGAGTAGACGCCCGCAAGGGAAAGAATCAGGGTCACGGTGGCGATCACGATCAGGGCGCTGCTCATGGCCCCGAGGGCGAGCCGGTTTTCGGCGCCGACCTGATCTAGGGGCACGATCTCGGTCACGTCGAGCCGCGGGTCGAGTTCGTAGATGGCCCGCCGCAGCGTGCCTCCGAACGAGGCCGGGTTCGACGGCACGCGCAGCGCGACCGCGAACCGCCCGCGAGGGGGCATCGGCACGTATACGCCGGCCCCGCTCACCGACGCCATGACCTCCATCACATTGGGGACGACGCCCACGATCTCCCTCCAGGGAAGCGGCGCGGACCCCGGCTCGGTCTCGTCGGCGACGGTGCGTATGCGGCGTCCCACGATCTGGGTCGTGCCGTAGTGTTCGAGCGCGAAGGCCTCGTTGACGACCGCCACGGGCGGGGCTCCCACGTCGAGGTCGGCGGCGACCAGAGTGCGCCCGATCGACGGGCCGACCTCCAGCACCTCGAGAAGCCCAGGCCGGTACTCGACGATCGGCGCCCGGACCCGTAGGCCGATTCCCTCGAGGTCGATGCTCTCCGGGTAGGGGGCGGAGCGCGGGAGGTTCGAGCCGAGGCCCACGGCGCTCACCCCTGGGATCGAGCCGAGCCGCTGCTCGACGGCCCGGGCGAGGGCGGCCAGGGAGTCGTCGGCCGAGACTCCCACCCAGGCCGCCTCGTTGCCGACGCGGGCCACGCTTACCTGAGCGGTGAGCACCCGGTCGTCGGGGAGATGGAAGTCGGGGTCGACGTACGAGCGGAAGCCCTGGGCGAAGAGCACCGCGGTGCCGAGGAGGGCCACGGAGAGCGCTACCTCCGAGGCGATCATCGCGCCGCCGATCCGGCCGATGCCGAGGTGGCCCGATCGGCCGGCCCCGCGCAGCGAGCCCCCCGCTCCGGGCCCGGTGGCCCGCAAGGCGGGCACGACTCCCATCACTCCCGCCGTGACCAGCGCGAGGAGGGCCACGATGACCACCGTCGACGGTCGCAGGCCCAGGTGGATCCAGAAGGGTAGCTCGGTGAGCGTCCGGTCGTAGACTCTCAGCACTCCGGCGGCGAGAGCGAGCCCCGGCAGCGCGGCGAGGCCCACGATGACGCACACTTCCGCGAAGAGCTGGGCGACCAGCCGAGCCCGCGAGGCGCCCAGGGCGTTCCTCACCGCGATCTCCGGACCGCGCCGGGAGGTGCGGGCGACGATCAGGTTGGCCGCGTTGGCCGCGATCACCGCGAGGACGACCACCAGCACGAGAATCGTGAGGGCCGCCATGAGCTGCGCCTGCGGCGAGACGATGGTCTCGGTGATGCCGGTCAGACGGTGCCTCTGTGCTGCGACTCCGCTTCCCGGCTCCGAAATCCGGGCGGAGATCTCCTGCAGCTGCAGCGTCGCCTGATCGGAGGTGACACCCGGGGCCAGGATTGCGACCTGGCGGGTGCCGGCCACGGGGTCGCGATCGGCCCGCGCCCCGAGGGTCGTCTCGGGAAGCGGCACCCAGATCTCACCGTCCGACGGGTAGCCCGCGTCGTCGGGCAATACCCCGACGATGCGGTGCCGCACCCCGGCGAGGTCGATCGTGGCCCCCACGGGATCGTCGAGCGTGGCCAGGCGTCGGCGGCGATAGCTCTCGCGGACCAGGGCGACGGGCTCGGCCCCGGGCGCCCCGTCGTCGGAGGTGAACAGGCGTCCGGCGGTCGGCACGTAGGGAAGGAATTCGAAGGTGCGCGGCGTCAACTCGGCGCCGGCGACCCGCTCCACCGAGCCGTCGTCGTGCACGACGTTGATCTGCAGGGAGTTCGATCCGGCGATATACCGAAAGGCCGATGCCGTGCGGAAGGCCTGCAGCCGTTCGAGGTCGAGCCGCGTGCGGCGTCCGTCGGCCCCGGAGTAGGTTTCCACCACGACCCAGCGATCGCCGTCGTCGAAGGGGAGCGCCCCGTAGAAGACCTGATGAACGAGGCTGGCCCCGCCCGCGGCGAGTCCGATGCCCAACCCCAGCGCGGCGACGGCGGTGAGGGTGAGGAACGGTTGACGGAGCGCCAGCCGGAGCGCCAGTCGGATCTCGATGCCCGAGATCAACCAGGAGCGATCGAAGAGGGCGCGCGCACCGGCCACCACCGCGAAACGAACGAACTGAACGAGGGCCTCGGCAATGGTGAGGAGGGTCGCCGCCACGGGTCCCCATCGGGCGACCCGCCGCCCCTGCATCTCGTGCACGTCGCCCACCACGTCGTCGCGCTCGTCGCCGGGGACCACACGATCGAGGAGTCGCAGCACGCGCCCCAGAAGGGCGACCAGGGCACGCTCGATCATCGACCGCTCTCGGCGGCGGTGTCGAGGCCGCCCCACATCTCTTCGAAGGCCGTACGGCTTTCGTGAACGGCCTGGAGTCCCTCGCGCTCGACCTTGATGTGGCGCCGCGCCTTGCCTCCCCGTTCCGCTCGGGGTTCGCCGAGAGCGCTCGACACGTACCCCTTCTCCTCGAGCCTCTTCAGCGTCGTGTACACCGCCGACCTACGCACACGACGACCGGTTCGGGCGCCGATCACATCGACGATCGCGAGCGCGTAGGCCTCCTCCTCACCCAGCCGAAGAGCGGCGAGCAGAACCATCAATTCGAACTCTCCCAACACGTCCCGTCCCATGCGGCGTCCTCACATCAAAGCGATTTAAGCGACAATGTGAGCGTAACGCGAATGGCCTCGCCTCCACAAGGTTGTTGACGGTTTCGGAGCTCCGGCCACATGGTGGCCTACGGCCGGTCCGCCCCGGGCGGGCTCGATCTCCCCTGATCCGAGGAGCGCCCCGACATGCACAACAGCGACGCCATCACCCGCTTCGCCCTCGGTGCGCTTTTTCTGCTCGGCGGAGATGTGTCGGGCCTTTCGGGGCAGGCGATCCTCAGCGCCTTCGAGGGGAGCACCGCACTCGGTACCTACCGTGCCGACTTCGATCGACTCGCCTACGGCCGGAGCCTCGAGCGCGACGCGCCGGTGGAGGGCGTCGAAGGGGCTTTGCTGAGCCGCATGTTCGAGAAGCCCGAAGGGCGGAGCAACCTGGAGGTCTTCCGGAGCTACGAGCGCGAACTCACCGCGGGAGAATTCGAGATCCACTACGCCTCGTCGCTGACCTCGCCGATGAGCTTCAAGCTGAAGCAGATCTACGACCCACCCCACACGCCGTCGTTCGGTGACCGGGTCTACGCGAAGCCCGACGGGTCGGGCCGGGTGGGAGCGCTCGATCTCGCCTTCGTCGTCGGCGCCGCCGACCACTACCTCCTGGCCAGTCGCACGGCCGGGGGCGAGGAGCGATGGGTCGCGGTGCTGCTCTCCGGTTCGCGACCCTACTACATCGTCGAGGAACTCACGATCGACGCGATGGAAGAGGGCACGGTGACCCTCGATCTCGAGCGCCTGCGATCCGAGATCGCCGACGCCGGAAGGATCGCGATCTACGACATTCACTTTGCGACCGGAAGTGCCGAGATCGAGCCTCGTTCGGCCGACGCGCTCGCCGTGATCGCCGCCTTTCTCGAGGAGACTTCGGGCGGCTTCTACATCGTGGGGCACACCGACGACACCGGCTCGCTCGAAGCCAACCTGAGCCTGTCCGACGCGCGCGCGGCGGCCGTCAAGGACGCCCTGGTCCGGACGCACGGTGTCGATCCGGCGCGCCTCGAGACTCGGGGGGTCGGGCCGCTCTCGCCGGTGTCGGCCAATACCGACGACGCCGGGCGGGCCCTGAACCGTAGGGTGGAGATCGTGCAGCGCCTGAACTGAGCAACGGGGCGGGGCCTGGGCGCCGACCGCTGAACTTCCAGGGCGAGCCGCCGCGCTTACCGCGCGACCGTCGAGCCCTGCATCGGAAGCGGCGCCCTGCCGTACCAGTCGACGTTGGGCTCCAGCGCCCACTCGCCGAGGCGTTCGGTCGTCACCTCACCCGGGCCCGCGTAATGGACCCGGTACGCTCGAATTGCTGCGGGCAGTCGCTCGAGGATCAGTAACCAGCGGTCCCCCTCGTCGTTTTGTGCAGCCACCACCTCGATGTGCCCACGGTCGACGACCCGTGCGTATACGACGGTCTGCGCTCGATCCGACTCGCCGACCACGACGGTCCACAGCCGCGACTCGTCGCCCCGGGCCGAGAACAAGGTCGCGTGCTCGCGCGAAGCGACCGTCACGACTTCGGCCCCGTCGTCGCCGTCGAGGTACAGTTCGGCCGTGCGGTGATCGGCCCAGTCGGCGCCTGTGAAATCGAACTCCGCGACATCGACGAGAGTGAATCCGTCGGAGGCGGGAGTGTTGAAGGCTTCGTCGATCGTGCGATCTGAATTCCCGATCGTGCAGGCCGAAGCGAGAAAGGCAACGGCGGCGATCGTTGTGGAACGCGGACCTGTGGAAAAGCGACGCATGGCGCGGACTCCTGTATGGGCGGTGCCGTCAGGTCCCCTGAAGAAGGCAAGAGGTGTGCCGACACGAAGCCAGCCAGGCGTCCCTCAGTTCGCTCCGATCAGCTCACGGATCTGGCGCACGGCCGCGTTCACCCGCATCTCCATGCCGACGTTGCCATACTCGATCGAGGCCTGGGTGGGGTCGCCCGACACTCCGCTGCCCTCGTAGCCGCCCTGCGGCGCCAGCTGGTCGCGGCGTATGTGCTCGGGGTTGATCGCCATCAACAACGACGTGTCGAGGATTCCCGCGTGGGATCCGATCTCGTTCGCGGCATGGCCCTGCTCCAGCACCCACTCCCGGAATCCGTTGGCCGAGTAGTAGTCCCCCACGAAATGCACCCGCACCCCCGACCCTCGCCACTCCTGATTCAGGGCGTTGGCCACCTCCTGCATTCCGCGCTGGTTTCCGCCACTGTCGCCGATCAGCACGATGTCGGTGAATCCGTGCACGCGCAGACTACGCGCGCCGTATTCGACCACCTTCTTGAAGTATTCGTCGGGCAGTGAAATCGAGCCGGCCATGCGCATGTGTCCCGACGGCGGATCGATGGCTCCCTCGGGCACATAGGTCACCACGGGGGCGACGAGGGCGTTGCCCAGCTCCGTGGCGATCAACCGGGACGCGTGATTCACGATGAACTTGTGCTTGCCCATGACCATGTGGGGTCCGTTCTGCTCGGTCCCGGCCGTCGGGATGATCACCGTGGTGGTGCCCGACTCGATCGCGCCTGCGATCTCGGTCCAGGTCAGTTCCTCGATGAAGACCGATGGCAGATCCTGACCCTGCAGGACGCCGGTGGTGGCGGCACTGGCCAACAGTGCGGCGGTAGTGACAGCGCGAAACTTCATCGAGTGGGGACTCCGGAGTGGGGTTCAGGGACTGCACGGCTCTCGCAGAACTAGCCTTCGG
>CBDUEZ010000225.1:0-7307 GCA_965366355.1 uncultured bacterium | reverse complement strand
TCCACCCGCCTCGGAATCGAGGTGGTAGACCCGGACGATGCGATCCCCTTCGTCGAGCGGCAGTTCAGGCGCCATCATGTCGCGCACGAACTCCGAAACTCCGACGCCGATCGCCGTCGCGACCGTGATCGCCACCCCACCGACGAGGGTCAGCATCGGGTACTTCACCAACATGCGGGCCCCGAGCCTCAGGTCGAGCCCCACCGACGACAACGATGTCGAGGCCACCTCTCGAACACGCTCGACCCCGAACCGGCCCGAGATGGCCACCGTCTGGCCGGCGTACCACAGCCCGGCCCGCACCTTCCCGCCGGTTGCGAGCCGCTGCTGATAGAGCTCGTCGAGATCACCTACGATCCCCTCGCCGACATCGCCTGGCACGGCCCACTCGATCAGGCGCCGGAAAACCCCCGGTGGAGAAGCGCTCACCCCGCCCCCTCGACCGTCTCGGGGTCCAGGTCGTCCCACATGCGATCCATCGCCTGCCGGGCCTCCCGCAGTAGGCTGAGCCCCTCTCCCTCGACCTGCACGCAACGACGGGCCTTGCCCCCGCGCTCGCTCGTGGGCTCACTCATCCATGAGGTGACGAGGCCCCGCTTCTCGAGCCTGCGCAGGGTGACATAGACGGCGGCCCGCGACACCCGTCGACCGGTGCGCCGCTCGATCTCGTCCACGATGGGGACCCCATAGGCGTCCCCCTCCACATGGAGGATCGCCAGCAGCACCATCTGTTCGAATTCCCCGAGTCCCTGTGCCAACGCCTCTTCTCCCTGCCACGAGCGACGGTTTCGGCTCAGGATGCACGATAAAGATTACGCTGTCAACAATATCATTCCCACTCTTGTGTCGGCCCGGCGCACGGCGCACGATGCACAAACCTTCGGCAAGCTCCAGGAGCACACCATGACCCGCACGATGTCACGCAATGCCCTGCTCGTCGGGGTCCTCGCCGCCGGCACCGCACTCGCCGGTTGCGACCCGGGATCAGACGAGGGCGTCGAATCGGCACTCGATTCTGCCGTGGTCGACCTCGCGGCGGCCGACGTCCGGATCGTCGCGACCTCCGACGCACTGGCCACGGTGTACGACCTCGAAGTACTCGCCGACGGCGACATCTGGGTCCTCAACTCCATCGCACCCTTCTTCGTCGGCTTCGATTCGGCCGGCACGGTCATCGACGTTCACGGCGCCGAGGGCGGAGGACCGGACGAGGTGGGACGCCCCGTCGGGTTCGTCACGCGCGGCGTCGGGGGGGAGGTGTGGGCCTTCGACCAGCGCCGGCACCTGCTCGTGCGAGTCTCCACCCCCGAACAGGAACGAGCGGAGATCGCCCTGCCCCGGGAGACTCTTCCCCCGGGGAGTGTCGCGGGTGGAATGGATTTGCTGACCGGGACCGTGCGCACTGCCCTCCTCGGGGAGCGCGTCGTGCTGCCCCGGCTTCCCGCCGATCGGCCCGAGGGGGTGCTCGGAATGATCGGGTCGATCCTGAAGGTCGACCTCGTCGCCCTGGATCCAGCCAGCGGTGAGGTCGAGCCGCTGGTCTCGCTTCGAGAGGTTTTCGACGACCCCTTCGAAGGGTTCGAGGCGACTGCGGGTGGATTCCCCCTGTGGCGCCGCCTTTGGGCGGTCTGCGGAGGCGGCGAAGTGGTCGTCTTCGATCGCGAGGCCAATCGGCTTCGAAGGTTCGATGCCGCGGGAGCCGAACTCGCCTCGGTCGAGCTCCCGCCGGCGCAACCGACGTCCGTCACTCCGCGCCAGTTCGCCACGGCCGTGTTCGCGCTCCGGCAGGCCGAGGCTGTGGGGGCCGTCGATGGTAGCCTCAGCCCCGCCGACAGCACGCGCCTGTTGAACGAGATGATCCAGGAGGTTGAGGGGACTCCCGCACAGCTCGCCGCCTACCTTCCCCGCTACGTCGATCTTCGATGCACCGACGGCGGCACGATCTGGTTGCGTCCGATCGATGTCGACACCGGGCTGGCCGGAGCGCGCGAATGGTTGAAGATCGGGCCCGACGGGCGTCGTTCTCTGGTCGGAATGCCGGACCGCTTCGACCCGTTGAGGTTCACGGAGGCGAGGGTCTGGGGGGTACAGCGCGACGCTTTCGACGTCGTATCGGTCGCCTGGATCCCCCTCCCGTAGAACCGTGTGCGGAGCTGTCGCACGCTCGACAACACACTCCAGTTGAGAGGCCACTCGATGGACGACGTCGTGAAGGCCTGCGCCAAGAGCGGTTGGGGACTCCGGCGTCCGTTCGGATGAGCGTGTAGGCGCGGTACCCGCTACTCGTGCTCCGGTGGGACGTACCAGTCGCGACGCAACCAATCCGCCAGAAGCTCCATCTGCGCACGGGTCAACGATCCTTCCACTCCGAACGAGGGCATGCCGTCGTTGTTCTCACCGTAGTATTCGGGCTGCGTCGGATCGTGCATCATGCCCAGGATCCAGTCCCTCGAACCCCAACCGGTGAGCACCGGGGCGTCGTCACTCTCCAACACCTCCCGAAAGGCGTGACAGCGCACACAGTTGATCTCCTCGCTCGCGATGAGAAGCCGGCCCTCCTCGATAAGCGCCCGATCGGCCTCGTCGGCCGCGGCTTGCGCCGGAAGCACCGCCTCGGCCGACACCGCGAGAAGCACCTTCTCGAGGTTGGCCCGCACCTCCGGGCTCATGGTGGCCACCCCGCGGGTCACGAAACGCGCCATCCGACCCCGGGCGTGAGCCGTCGCCCCGAAATATTCGGCCGTGGCGACTCGGTCGGGGTCCAACAGCCCACGGATCCACTCGCGGCTACCGTATCCGGCGAGGTCAGACGCCGAGGGTTCTTCGAGCGGAACGTTTCCGAGCCCGTCGTGGCCATCGAAGAGATGACACGACGCACAGTTCGCCTGAAACAGCTTCGGGCCCTGGGTCAGGGGGTCGGCCCGCAGCATCGCAAGCCCGCCACTCGCCGGGATTCCCGTCGGTGAGGCGGCCAGTGCCCGGGCTCGATCGGCCTCCGCCTCGGCCTGCGCGACCGCCGCGACGAACGCTTCGTCGCCCCGATCTTCGGCCATCGCCTGCCACGTGAGCAGGGAGATGCCGAACAGCAGCGCTCCCATCAC
This sequence comes from uncultured bacterium, assembly GCA_965366355.1. Taxonomy (GTDB): domain Bacteria; phylum Gemmatimonadota; class Gemmatimonadetes; order Longimicrobiales; family Gaopeijiaceae; genus Gaopeijia. The sequence goes on along the minus strand of CBDUEZ010000225.1, from coordinate 4,206 downwards.
GCCGAGATTGAATCGGTGTCCGAGCCTCCACTTGCCGATGATCGGCATCGCGGCCACCAGACCGACCAGAAGTCCCGGAATCACCTGGGCCCCGATGACCTCCCAACCCGCCGGAAAATACTTCAGCCATTGAAACAGAAAGAGGAAATACCACTCCGGCCGTGCAGCGGGAAAGGGTTCGGTGAAGTCTGCGGGCGCTCCCAGGGGAGCCCCCCCTTTCCAGAGCACGAGGGCCAGCACGGTGGCCATCACCACCAGCGACGCCACTCCGTCCTTCAGCACCTGCTCCGGCCAGAAGTAGCCGTCCGGTTTCTTCTCGGCCCTGGCCGGAACCGTCACGCCATGTCGGCGGAACAGATAGACGTGCCCCACGATCAGCGCGATCATGCCCGCCGGGAGAACGCCGGCGTGGAGGGCGAAGAACCGGGTCAGCGTATAGTGCCCGTACTCGGTTCCCCCCACGATGAGATTCTGGAGGGAAGGACCGATCACCGGAGTGATCGAGGCGATGCTCGTGGCCACTTTTGTGGCCCAGAACCCCTTCTGGTCCCAGGGAAGGAGATATCCCGTGAGCGACAAGGCCATGACAAGCCCGAGGAGACCCAGCCCGAACCAGAAATTCACCTCGCGCGGGGCCCGGTAGGCGCCGTCGATCAGCACCTGCATGAGATGCAGCACGAGCAGGACGATGGTCGCCTGGGCCATGAAGTGGTGGATTCCCCGCAGAATCCAGCCGCCCGACATCTGGTACTGAATGAAGTACACGCTCTCCCAGGCGCCCTGTGCGTTGGCGCTGTAGGCGGCCCAGAGCACGATCCCGGTCACGAATTGCACAAAAATGGCGAAGGTGAGCGTGCTTCCCCAGATATAGCGCCAGCGGGCGCCCCCGGGGATTCGCTCGAAAAGCGCGCCCTTGAGCAGCGCGCGGTACCCCGTCCGGCTGTCGAGCCAGTTCAGCAAGTCGCCCATCTTATACCGGCGTCTTGTCTTCGCGGCCCGGCAGGAAATTCTGGAATCGCACCCAGACGTCGTTGCCGCGCACCTCGACCTCGAGCGAGTCCATGTTCCTCGGAGCAGGGCTCGACGGATCGTTGACCGCCCCATCCAGATCGAAGCTGCTCTTGTGGCACGGGCAGGCGAAGCGGGAGTGGTCGGCGGCGAGCCCCACGAAACAGCCCGCGTGGGGGCACACCACATTCAGCGCCGCAACCTGATCGCCCGTGCGCCGGAGGTAGACGGCACCAATGGGAACGTCGGTGTAGGTCGCCCATCCGTCGATCCGATCGGCCTCGAGGGTGAAGCGCCGAGGCACGCCGCCGTCCGGCAACGACGAGAGGCTGGTGATACGGATCATGCCGCGATCCGCACCCTTCCGCCTCAGTGGGTCGAGAAGAGCCCACCCTCCGGCGGCAATCGGTGCCAGCGACGCGAGGCCGCCGACGACGAGGGCACTCATGCTTCTCAAAAAGCTCCGGCGCGGTTCGGCCGGGTCGGCGCGATCGGGAACGTGGGGGGATTCGATCTCGTTGGCGTCGTCGCTCATGTATCTCGAATTGGGACGGTTGGGTTGGGGCGGGTCACCTTGCAGCGGGAGGGAGCCGATGGCAAGCCGACGACAGAATCAGTGGCACCCTAGAACCCCAAACCGTTGAGGAGGTTGCCACATTGATGACCTACTGCGCTCGGCGCTCTTTCGCCACCTCCGGCCTTGTGCGACCCACGACCCCACCCGCACGATGACCCGCATGGGCACACACCTCCTGCGGCGAGTTGGACCAGGCACGCTCGTCCTCTTCATGGGCCTTCGACCGGCGGCGGCTCAGCAACCGACCGAGACCCTGCGTGTGACGGGGACGGTCGTGGCTGAGGGAAGCCGGACGGTGATCCCGAACGCGATCGTCTCGTTTCCGGCCCTGTGGATTTCACGCCTCAGCGGCGACGCCGGGGACTTCAGCCTGGAGGGGGTGCCCACCGGCACGCAGATTCTCCGGGTTCAGCAGTTCGGCTACGAAGATCTGGAGGTGGTCGTCGACGTTCGCGCGGGCATGGAGCCCCTCGACCTCCGACTCCTCCCGGATCCCGTCGAATTGAGGGAACTGTCTGTGGAGGTGGACGGCGCCCTCACGGTGACAGGCCGGGTGGTTCACGCGCGCACGCGCGACCCGATGGCGGGGATCTACGTCTGGGTGCCGAGCGTCGAGGAGGGAGCGGCCTCGGATTCGGCCGGCGAGTTCCGCATCCCCGAGATTCCGACGGGGCCGCTGCTCCTCCAGGTGGAGCACACCGGGTTCGGTCGCCAATACATCCCCCTCGTCGTCACCCCGCCGTGGCGACCAATCGTGATCGAGATGGAGCCCGACCTCGAGGTGCTCGCCGGATTGCCGGCCGCAGAGCGGGACCTGCGAATTCGCCGAAACCGCTTTCGCGGAGTGGTGAAGCACTTCGACGGGGAACGCCTGCTGTCGCTGGAGGTGGAGACCGCGTGGAAGGTCGTACAGGCGTTTACCTTCGCGAACGTCGTCGCCTGTCAGGGGTCGGGTCTCGATTCGCTCACGGGCATACCCCTCGGCGCCTGGTGCGTGCAGGTGGGGCAACGGGTGATCGCCCCGATCGTGTGCCTAGACGACCGGCTCCGGTTGGGTGGGCTCGACGTTCTGCAGGACTATCGGCCGCACGAACTCGCCGGGCTTGAAATGTTCGGTACGCTCGGGATCACGATTCGGGCCTACACCCACGGCTACATGGAGACCATGGCCCGCCGCGACCAGCGGAGCCTCGCCAGCCTCGAACCGGAGGCGGGGTCGACGACCGGCCTCGGATGGGAAACGCGGTGGACCAATCAGGCCGTCGAGAACAGACGGTTCGAGATCCCGGCAATCGGAACGAAGTACGAGGGCGCCCCCTGTTGACCCGCCGCTGGCTCCCCTCCAACCTTTCGGCCTCGGGGTCTCGCACTGCCAGGCCCTCCACTCTGCGACGGAAGCGCACCATGACGCGAAAAATTCGGGCATCGTTGATCCTCGCCGCGGTGGCCGTTGGTGCGGGTTGCCTGGACGACTCGATCACCGGCACGCGCCCCCTCGACGTCGAGGTGAGCGTCTCCCCTTCCTCGGCCCTCGTCGGAGAGACGGTGCAGGCCACCTTCCTCGCGACCGGGACGGGCCTTCAGGGGGTCATTCTCGATTGGGGTGACGGCGTGGTCGACTCGCTCGCCCTCTCCGGGACGGCGGTCCAGGCAGGCAGAGACCTCGATCACGCCTACTCGGCCGTCGGGAGCTACACGATCTCGGCCCGGGCCGAAGACCAGACGGGCGCTCGCACAGCCACGACCTCGGTTCAGATCAACTGACTCCGCTGCCGTCCGACGGGCCCGCTCGGGTCCCGTTCCCCTTGGGCCTCGCGACACGTAGGTGTCCTGAGCCCGCTTGACCGTTCACGGTCCGCCGCCGTATGGTGCCCGCCATCCGTGCGAGCAGGCGACGGAAACCGATCGGGTCTACACCGGTCGGGGTCTGTCGCTTGCGTGACGGGCCGCTCGATGGCTCGCCACATGCCTCAATCCGAGGGAGGTTCCGTATGCAGCTCGACGTTCGAATCGAAGACCCCAGGAGGCGGCGCCGCCTCCTCCCGGGGTGGGGAGTACTGGGAGCGCTAGGATTCGCGCTCCTGGGTTTGTCGCCCGGGGCCATGGCGGCCCAGGGAAATGGGCAGGTTTCCGGAACCGTGACTGACCAGGCAGGCGGCCCGTTGGCCGGTGTCCAGGTCTACATTCCGGGCCTGCAGATTGGTGGCCTTTCGCGGGCCAACGGCCGGTTTCTGATTCTCAACGTGCCCGCTGGGACGCACATGGTCAGGGCCGAACGCATCGGTATGGGATCGGTCGACCAGGAAGTCGTCGTGACCGCCGGCGGCACGGCCGTAGCGAACCTGGTCTTGCAGCCCCAGGCACTCGGCCTCGATGAAATCGTCGTCACGGGGACCGCCGGTGCGGCCCGTCGACGTGAGATCGGGAACTCCATCACGCAGCTGAATATCGCCGACGTGCCGGATCGCCCGACGAATGTGTCCGACCTTCTCCAGGGCGCTGCGCCCGGGATCGAACTGACCGGCGGTGGTGGTCAGCTCGGCCAGGGCAAGTCGATTCGGCTCCGTGGCAACTCGTCGGTCTCGATGACGAACCAGCCGATCATCTACATCGACGGCGTT
>CBDUEZ010000224.1:0-7318 GCA_965366355.1 uncultured bacterium | reverse complement strand
GTTGATGCCCGACCGCGGGGAGGCGACGGGCACCTGGGCCACCTCGGCTCCATTGCCGTCGAAGATGTTGAGCGAGGCGTCGCGCACGCCCGACCCGAGCCAGAACTGCAGGATCGCGCCCGCCGGCGGGTTCTCGCCCTCGAAGATCATGTCGCCGGTATGGCCGCGCTCACCGGAGTAGCGAATCTGGTAGGCGGGCTCGGCCGTGAAGAGGTGCGCGGGGCTCGCCATCACCTCGGGCGTGAGCTCCTGGAGGGCGTTGACGTCGTCGAGCACGAAGAGTCCCCGGCTGTGCGTGGCGAGCACCAGATCGTTGTCGCGCGGGTGCACGACCAGGTCGTTGAAGGCCATGGTCGGCATGTCGGCCTTCAGCTCGGTCCACGCCTCACCGCGATCGGTGGAAACGAAGAGTCCCAGCTCGGTCGCGAGATACAAGACGTCGGGGTTGCGGGGATCCTCCCGGATCGTGCGCGCCACCCGTTCGACGGGCAGGCCGGCGTCGATGCGCGTCCAGGTCGCACCGTAGTCCTCCGAGCGATACACGTAGTTCGCATAGTCGTCGTTGCGGTAGTTGTTCGCCACCAGGTACACGCGGCCGGCCTCCACGCGGGACGGTTCCAGCCCGTTGATCCAGGTGTCGGCCGGCAGTCCGGGCACCGCAGCGCCCACCGCTTGCCAGTTCCGTCCGCCGTTCCGCGACACGCGCACCTGACCGTCGTCGGTGCCGACATACAATACGCCCGGCTCGAGGGGCGATTCGGCGATCTCGGAGAGGGTGGGGTAGTAGGGAATCCCATCGTCGAGCGACAAGGTGAAGCTGTCGGGCAGCTCACCCATGATGGCCAGGGTGCGGCGGTCGACGCCCGTCGTCAGGTCGCCCATCGAGGTCCAGCTGTCACCGCGGTCGCGGCTCACGAACAGCTCGTTCAACCCGGCGTAGAGCGTGTTGGGATCGTGGGGCGAGATGATGAACGGACCGTCCCAGTTGCCCGGGGCCATCGCGTTGCCGAGGCGTTCGTCGGGGTTGTCGAGGTCGGGCCACGTCGTCCAGTTGCGCCGCCCACCGATGAATCCCTCGGGCTGATTCGGGCGAATGTTCTTCGATTCGCCCGTGACGAGGTCCATGCGACTCAACCCGAGGTATTGGGACTCCACATAGAGAATCCGGTTGTTCGTGGTGTCGATCACATTCCGAAAGCCGTCTCCGCCCCCGACCTTGATCCAGTCCTCATTGAGAATGCCCTCGGAGCGGTAGGTCGCATTGGGACCGCACCAACTGCCGTTGTCCTGCAGTCCCCCGCAGATGCGGAATGGGGTCGAATTGTCGAGCCCGATGCGGTACCACTGACTCACCGGAAGATTCGTGACGTAGAGCCAGGTCACCCCGCGGTCCCAGGAGATCCCGACGCCGCCGTCGTCGGCCTTGATCACATGGTTCGAGTTGGCCCGGTCCACCCAGACCAGCCGATCGTCGCCGTGAAGCGACTGCCGCGGCACGGTCCAGGTGCGGCCGCCGTCGTCCGACCACGAATAGCTGTTGACCATGTAGATCCGCTGGTCGTCGTTCGGGTCGATCGTGACCTGCGACGCGTACATCGGACGCGGATTCCAGTCCGACATGTGCTCCCAGGTCTCGCCCCGGTCCTCGGAGCGGTAGAGGCCGGCGAGGCGCTGCTCGTAGGCCGTCGACGCGTTGAAACGCTCTCCCTGTTCCACACTGGCGTAGACGATGCGGGGATCGCTCTGGTAGACGTCGATCCCGATCCTGCCGATGTCGCCCGTGGGCAGCCCATTGTCGAGCCCCGCGTTGGTCAGCTTCGTCCAGTTCGACCCCCCGTCGACGCTTTTCCACAGCGCGCTCCCGGGACCGCCGCCGTGAAAGCCGTACGGCCGACGGCGGCGCTGATACGACGCCGCGTACATGATCTGCGGGTTGGCCGGGTCGATGATCACGTCGACCACGCCGGTGTCGTCATCGACATGCAGCACCCGCTCCCAGCTCTGCCCGCCGTCGGTGCTGCGATAGAGTCCCCGCTCTTCGTTGGGACCCCAGAGATGGCCCATCGCCGCCACGAAGACCACGTCAGGGTTATCCGGGTGAAGCCGAATGCGACCGATGTGTTTCGAGTCGCGCAGTCCCATGTTCTGCCACGTCTCGCCGCCGTCGACCGACTTGTAGACGCCGTCGCCCCAGCTCGAGCTCTGCCGGCTCGCCCGCTCGCCCGTGCCCACCCAGACCACGGCCGTATCGCGCGGATGCACGGCGACGTCGCCGACCGAGTGGGTGCCCTCGTTGCGAAAGACGTCGAGCCAGGTCACCCCGCCATCGACGGTCTTCCACACGCCACCCGTCGATGAGGCGGCGTAGAAGGTCGAGGGCGAGTCTTCGACGACGGCCAGATCGACGATGCGTCCGCTCATCGTGGCGGGTCCGATGAATCGGGGACTCAGCCCGTCGAGCTGCGACGAGGCCAGGGCCTGGCCCGCGGTCGAGACGGGTGATGCGAGGGCCGTGACGAGGGCGAGGGCGATTGCGGATCGATGCATGAAACGGAGCCGTCGTGCGAGGTGCGTGCGTCGGATGTCGAGCGGCGAAGATGCCGACGCGGCGCGGGAGGGGGCAAGCGTCGCAGCAGTGGCGCCGCGGGAACTCGGTTGCCCGGACGGCGCCGAGCGAGCATCGTGACCGGCTGAGTAGCGCCGCTCATCGGGGGCGCGCTTCCTGATTGTCCGACTCTGATGGGGGGGGAACTACGATGACGCCGACGCGCAGAGACTTCATTCGCACCACTGGGATGATCGGAGCGGGCCTCGTGCTCGGGGGGGCGACGGGTTGCGGGGGCGAAGACGCGGGGGGTGCGGGGGGTGCCGGGGCCGGGGCCGCCGAGGCCGGGGCCGGCGGAAGCGCCGGTGGGGCGCCCACGCCGAAGCGCATTCTCGTGCTGGGCGGCACGGGCTTCATCGGCCCCCACACCGTCGAATACGCCCTCGCGCGGGGCCACGAGGTGACGACCTTCACGCGCGGCCGGTCGGATACGGCGCTGCCCGCGGCCGTCGAGCAGCTCATCGGCGACCGCAACGACGACCACTCCGCGCTCGAGGGTCGCACCTGGGACGTCGTGCTCGACAACAACGCCCAGGACTATCGCTGGGTGCAGACGAGCACGGCGCTGCTCGCAGACGCGACCCAGCACTACATCTTCGTGTCGTCGATCTCGGCCTACGCGACGCAGGGCGTCGGAAGTCCGGACGTGGTGTTGATGGAGCCGATCGTCGACGAAGATTTTCCCCGCATTCCCCGGCCCGACGGATGGACCGACGGTGACGATGCTCCCTACGGCCTCATGAAGACGCTGAGTGAAGACATCGTGCACGCCGCCTTCCCGGGGAGGGCCACCATCGTGCGCCCCGGCCTGATCGTGGGCCCGGGCGACATGACCGACCGGTTCACATACTGGCCCGTTCGGCTCGACGAGGGCGGTGAAGTGCTGGCTCCGGGGAATCCCGAGCACGCCTTCCAGGTGATCGACCAGCGCGACCTCACGGAGTGGATCGTGCGCCTCGCCGAGTCGGGCACCACGGGCGACTTCAATGCGACCGGTCCCGGCGAGCGCCTGTCGATGCGCGGCATGTTCGATCAGGTCGGCAGCGTGGCGTCGAACCCCTACGAACTGACCTGGGTCTCCGAGTCGTTTCTCGACGCGCAGCGGGTGCGGCCCTGGAGCGACCTGCCGGCCTGGATTCCGGGCGATCCGTCGATGTTGGTCGATGTGCGCGACGCCGTAGCCGCGGGGCTCACCTACCGCCCCCTGCCCACGACGGCCCGCGACACCCTGGTCTGGGACAAGGCTCGCCCCGCCGAGGAGCGAGCGAATCGGCGAGCCGGCATGAGCCGGGAGCGGGAGCGGGAAGTGCTGGACGCGTGGCACGCGGCTCAGGGGTGAGCGAACGGTCAACGCTTTCGCCCGATGTAGTGTCTCCAGCGATGACGTTTCTTCACCCTCGACCCCGGAACTAGCCGTGCTCAAAGCGCGCCTCGCCCGCCTGATCGACTTTCGCAGTGACAAGGAGTTCCGGGGCATGCTGCAGGCGGCCGCGTATGGCTTCTGCATCATGTTCGCGTACTACGTTCTTCGAGCGGTGCGCGACGAGATCTCGGCTGCGGACCGCGGCAATCTGCAGATTCTGTGGACGGTCGTCTTTTTCGTCATGATCTTCGCGGTCCAGGGGTACTCCTGGGTCGCGTCGAGGTATTCGCGCGGCGTGTTCGTGCCGATCGTGAATCGCTTCTTCATCGCATGTCTTCTGGCCTTCTGGGCGAGCCTCGTCTTCATGCCCGAGGCGGCGCGGCCCTGGATCGATCGGGTCTTCTACGTCTGGACCAGCGTCTTCGCCCTCTTCGTGGTCACCGTCTTCTGGGGACTCGTGGCCGACTGTTTCAACAACGATCAGGGCAAGCGGCTGTTCGGGTTCATCGCGATCGGCAGTTCGGTGGGAGGAATTCTCGGGTCGGCCGCCACCTCGCTCCTGGCGGTGCGGGTCGAGGTCTTCATGCTCCTGCTGATCTCGTGCGTTCCGCTCGAGGCCGCGTCGTGGTTCGCGGGACGCCTCCATCGGGGCTTCGGAACGGGGGGCATCGTCGCCGAAGGAGAGTCGGAGAAGCCCCTGGCGGGCAACGCCTGGAGCGGGATGAAGGCCGTTTTCGCCTCGCCCTATCTCATGGGGATCGCGGCCTTCATCGCACTGATGACCTTCGCCTCGACGGTCTTGTACTTCGCCCAGTCCGATCTCGTGTATGCGGCGATGACCGATCGCGGGGAGCGCACGGCCTTCCTGGCCCGCATCGACCTCGTCGTGAACGTGCTGACCATCTTCTTCGAGGTCTATCTGACAGCCCGGATCATCCGCTGGTTCGGGGTGGGCGTCACGCTGGCCCTGATACCGATCGCCGTCGCCGCGGGCTTCGTCGCACTGGGCGTCTACCCCACGCTGTGGACGCTCGTCATCGTGCAGGTCATCTACCGGGCCGGCCGGTACGGACTCACCAAGCCGGCCCGTGAAGTGCTCTTCACCGTGGTCTCGCGCGAAGAGAAGTACAAGTCGAAGGCCTTCATCGACGCCGCCGTGTATCGCGGGGGCGATCTCGTGAGCGGCTGGGTCTATGCGGGGGCCGCGGCGATCGGTCTGACGCTCGGTTCGATCGCCCTCCTCGCGGCGCCGATGGCCGCGATCTGGGCGGTTCTCGCCATTCGCCTGGGACGGCGCGGTGAGGCGCTCGCGGCGAACGTTCCGGGGGACTAGTCGCCGGGGCGGCGCGGGGGCCGGGTACCCCCCCGCGCCCGGCCCCTCGCCCCCCGTGCCCAGGCCCCCTCAACAGGGCACCCAGGCGTAGTCGATGCAGACCGTGATGGTCTGGGTTTCGACCACCTCTCCCGTCTCGTTGTCGGTGACTGTCATGGTGGTCTCGCGAACGCGAGTGCAGGTCCAGCACATCGCTCCGTCATCCGCTCCGATGTTGCCGTCGCGGTCCGTGCCCGGGACGAAGACCGGCTCTGTGCCAGCGCCGGGGCCGTTGCCCTCGAACATACCCTTATCTTTGCACCATGCCTCGGCCACAGCGCCCATGAGGGCTGCCCGATAGGGGGCGACCTGCTCGATCGCGAACTCGCTGGGCGCCGTACCGACGCGAACGAAGGCCCCCCCGACGAACGTGCCGATCGCGGAGCCCTTCTCCCCTGCGCGGCTACCCCCGGCGATGGCGCCGACTGCAGCGCCGAATCCCTCACCGAGATCGTTCAGGGAGCCGAGCACTGCACCGGCCCAGGCGGCGTCGTTGAGCGCCTGCGCTTCGGCGAAGTCGCCGATGTCGGCGCAGGAGGCCGCCCCTGTCGTTGCCGCCGCCACGTCGGTCAGGCTCGAGTAGGCCACGTAGTCGAAGCCCTCCTCGATCACGGGCGGGCCGAGAGGACGGCGATTCGCACCAAACGCCTGGCACTCCGAGCGTCGAGTGAGCGGCGTGAACCGCATTTCGCAGGTCACCGACGCGACGGCCTCCATGCGAAGCGACGCGGGCTGCTCCGACGGTCGGTCCACCGTGCGGCGCTGGGTCGTGACGGCGCGGGTGTCGATCTGGCCCGCCATCTGGGCCGCTGCCAGAATCGTTCGTTCGCGAACCATCGCGAAGCCCTGCGGAATCGGGCTGGTCGTCACGCGGTTACGAATCCGCGTATCGACCGTGTATCCGCTCATGCAGGCCTGGTTTCGGCTTGTCACGTCGTTGCAGGCCGCGGGGATGAGGAAGTGCTCCACGAAGTCGGTGGGCTCACCGGTGATGAGATACACACAGGGCACCGGCTGCGAGGCCCGCGTGCGACGATTCTGACCCGAGGGGATCGGTTCACCGGAGGCATCGAAGCGAGTGGCACAGTTGGCCCACCCGAGAAGCTCTAGATTTCCGGCGAGCTCGCGGGCCAGGGCCCCGTTGACCCGACGACCGTCGAACGGCGTCGCGACCGAGGCGGAGAGTTGGAAGGCGCCGAGTGGTTGAAGAACCGCGCGGACCTGGGCCGTGGCCTTCTGGCTTGCGGCCGCGGAGGGCGTAGCGAGAGCGATGGCGAGTGCCGCGGTGATGACGGTGGCGGGTGCGAAGCGGAGGTTGATCATGAACACGTCACCTCGTAGGGGTGGGAGCGCTGTGGGCTTCCCCCTCGTGGCGACGGGTGGTGTCGCGATCGGCCACCGGTGCTTCTTCATGAGTCCAAAGCGACTTTGCCGTGCGGCTGCCCCGACCCCGTGCGGCTGCCCCGACCCCGCGCGCGGTTCCGTCCGGAACCCGACCGCCGGGAGAGGTGTGACTATGGGTGATCGGCACTCCGTGGCGTGGGTGATGCGTATTCGCCTCAACACACCACGGGGCTGCCGGGTCTGTACTACCTACTCCCTTCGTCTCGCCCCCATCCCGGAACGACCATGATCACTCGACGCGATTGGCTTCGACTCAGTGGGACGGCCGCTGCGGCGCTCAGCCTGAACCCCCGCATTCTCGCCGCGCTCCAGGACGGGGCGGTCAACACTCGCCCGATTCCTTCGAGCGGCGAGCAACTGCCGGTCATCGGACTTGGCGGACGCTGGATTTCCAGCGGATCATCGCCTGAAGAGCTCGCCGGCCATCGCGCCGTGATGCACGAGCTCGCGAGAGAGGCCGAGGGCGTCGGCCGGCTCTTCGACAGCGCCGCCGGCTACGGGGGTGGTGGTTCGGAGGAGTACGGGGGCCAGTGGGGCGATGAGGACGGCTTCGCCGACAACATCTTCTGGGCCA
>CBDUEZ010000223.1:0-7360 GCA_965366355.1 uncultured bacterium | reverse complement strand
CCATCTCGCCATCGAAGAACGCTGACCCGTCGGCGCCGTACTGCTCGACGCAGGCGGCTGCTGCAGCGTCGGCGTCGGCCAGCGCCATCAGGTCGAGCTCGGACGGGAAGTATCCGTCGGCCGCGCCCGGCCAGCTCATGTCGGTGTTGCCGGCGGCGACGATGGCGCCGACCATCCGGTCACCGAGCAACGACGCGCACGCCACCGTGTACGGGCCACCGGACGAGAGTCCCATCACGCCCAACCGGTCGGGATCGGCGACCCCCAGTTCGACGACGTGATCGACTCCCTTCATGAGGTCTTCGAAATCCTTGCCGCCCCAATCGCCCTGGTTGGCGGCGCCGAACGCGAGAGTGCCACCCGAACTGCCCCGGGGATTGCCCTGGAGTACCGCGTATCCGCGCGCGGCCCAGATCTGGGCGCTGGTGTTGTAGGTCTGCTGAAAACGACCGAACGGCCCGCCGTGCACCTGCAGGATCGTCGGATACCGGCGCCCCTCGACGTAGTCCAGCGGGTAGGTCAATACGCCCTCGATGCTCCAGCCGTCCGCGCCTTCCCAGGTGAGAGTTTCGGCAGGGGCGGTCCGAAGCGGCCGATCGGCGTTGGGGGTGAAGAGCGGCTCCATGCTGCGTCCGCCGTCGCGCGAAATGAACACCGTGCCGGCATCCGAGAGGCTCGATCCGGTAACGATCCAGATCGACTCGTCGTCGGAGTGATCCGTGACCCGGTAGCGGTATCCGTCATCGGGAAACACCGCTTCGGGTGCCGCCGACCCGTCGGCCGGCACGCGGTAGGTCGGTGTGCGGAGTCCCTGGGCGGCTTCGAAATAGAGGTGTCGGCCATCGGGGGTCCAGCGGATCCCGCTCACGGAGTAGTCGAAGTCGGCCGTGAGGTTGAGGGGCTCGCCACCGTCGAGCCCGACCACCTTCAGATCGGTCTGATCGGCCGAGTGGTTCTCCCGGTCGCTCGAGCCGAAGGCGATGAGACGATTGTCGGGAGAAAACACCGCGCCGCCATCGGGTCCGATGCTCGTGGTGAGTTGCCGCTCGGTGCCCCCGGTCGACGACACGAGAAAGAGGTCGCTGTTGTTGCTGCGGTTCGGGTCGCCCATTCGCGTGCCCGAGCGATTCGACGAGTAGGCGACCCACCGTCCGTCGGGTGACCACGACGCCCCGCCGTTGTCGAACTCTCCAGTGGTCAGGGCGAGCGAATCGCCCGAGGCGACATCATAGACCCACACGTGCGACCAGGTCAGCTTCTGCTCGGCGTAGTAGGCGTCATCTTTTTTCTCTACTCGGGCCTTCCACTCCTCTTCGTCTTCGCGTTCGGTGGTCTTCGTGAAGAGAATCCGGGTCCCGTCGTCGGACAGTGTGCCGTTGGGCGCCTCGTCGTCGTTCGTGAATCGAGTCGCCTCGCCCCCGTTCGGCGAGATGACCCAGAGCCGGGTCTCTTCGTCGCGACTGGAGCGAAACAGCACCCGCCCGTCGGCCAACCACTGAGGCGAGGTCTCGCCGTCTTCGGAGTTCGTGAGCTGGCGGTGTTCGGCCGACGCGATGTCGTAGAGCCAGATGTGAGACGTCGCCTCGAACTCGGTCGTGTCGCGCACGCTCTTCGTGTAGGCCAGCGTGCGACCGTCGGGCGAGAGCTGATAGCTCCCCCAGGCCGGTCGGAGCAACGACTCGCGCATCGTCATGACGTCGTCGGCCTGCCGGCCGGCTGCTGGAATCGCGGTGGCCAACAGGAGGCAAGGGATCACCCATGCCTGAATCCAGCGGCGATATCGACGGGTCGTGGCGAATGTGTTCACGGGACTCACTCGGTTGGAGGGACGTCGGGACGATACGAGGCGCGTCGGAAGAACGTCAAACGATCGGGGGCTACCCCTCAGACTGCGGGCCCCGTACTCTGAAGGCCCGCAGCACTCTGTGTCCCGAGGTCCGAGGCTCCGATGGGCGACTTCCCGAGCCTCCCGCGGCAACATCGCGACACCGTCCACCGGCGTCGGGATGGTTTCGAAGGGACCTGTCGGCCGGAGGCGGAACCCAGACGCATCACGGTGCGCTTCTCACCCGACCTGAACCGCTTCGTCAACAGTGTGGCGCGCGCGCTCAGGACGCTCATCAAGTTTCGCTCCGACGACGGAGCCGTGGCGCGGGGACTGGTGCTGGACTCCGATCCCCAGGGAAGCCTCTACTCCGTGCATTGGGCTCTGTCGCATTCGCGCGACGCCTTCGGCAAGGAGCACTACTTTCCGGGCGAGGCGATCTGGCTCTGGGCGCGTCTGCACCGCCGCGTGTCGGACGTGCCGAGTGAACGATGGGTCTCCCACATTCAGTTCGCTCGCCACGCGACGTTCAAGGACTTCGAAGGCGATGAAGTCAGGCCGAGCGAAACGCCGGCCGAGCGAGCCGAGAAGATTCTGCGCAGCGCAGCGTCGGCCGCGGGCGGGCTCGGGGGCGACGCCGGAAAACGGGCTCGCGCCTACATCGCGCTCGCAGAGAAGGAGGGATACCCGGAGCTGCTCGATCTCTGGCACTACAACGGGAGGGCCGTGAAGACCTTCGCGTGGGCGTCGGCCAGCGAACAGCGGCGAATGATCCAGCGGGGCGGGGGGTTTCCCCTTCGGGGCACACTCGCGGGCAGCTGGCAGGGAGGCCCACCCGACTGGCGCCTGTTTCCCTTCCGCGACCTGCTGAGGAAGTACTACGGCAAGCCGGTGGAGCGGTGGTGGTTCGAAGAACTCGACAAAGAGATCCGGCGATCGATTCAGGAGTTGGTTTCGGCGCCGGGCGGGAAGGGGGCGGGCGGTGAGGCCGCGACCAGCGCGCACGTGCTGAGCTTTCGCCGACACGTGAAGGTGCTCGCACAGACGTCGGGGAACCTCTACTACGAGTCCGACCGGAACACGCGCGATGGGCGCGGCATCTTCGAGTGGTAGGCGAGCCGCCTCTTTCAAGGCGAGCCGCGTCGTTCTAGTCGACCGGCCTCGGCAGCGTATCGGTGCCCTCGCCCGGCCCCTCCGCGGGTCGCGGTAGATTCGCCCGGGACTCGATTTCGGTGATCGCCTCCCGCGCGGCCTCGGTGAGGCGAGTGCGGAGTCCCATGGCTTTGGTTTTGTCTCGTAGAAGCTCCAGCGCCTCGCGCGCGCCCAGCGAGCCGAGCGCCGTGGCCGCGTGCACCCGCGCGTCGAGATCGAACGAGTCGAGCACCCGCATCAGCGCATGCACCGACACCTGTCGGCGATGGGCGATCGCCGCCCCGAGCCCGACGAAGTCTCCGTTCAGCGCGCGGTCGAGGGCCGCCACGAGCTCACCCTCGCCGAGCTCGACGAGGGCCGCCCCGGCATGTTCCGCGATGGTCGCACCCTGGGCGCTCCGACCGCGATCGCTCAGGAGACCGATCAGGGCCGGAACGCTGCGCAGGTCGCCGAGACGGGCGAGCGCCGAGATCGCCTCGGCGACGAGGGTGGTGTCGCTGTCGTCGAGAGCGTCGATAAGGGGAATCACGGCCTCGGCGCTCCCGGTCTCACCGAGGAGTCGCGCGGCTTCCCGACGCGGCGGGTCGCCCTCCCACAACACCGTCTGATACCAGGAATCGGTGAAGCCCCCGCCCGGCCGCCCGAGGCGGGCGATCAGCCGCTCCTCGTCGCTCCAGCGACGGTCGCCCACGGGATCGATGCGCGGGAGGAGCGCGCGAATGGTCTCGACCATGCCCACGAGGTGCTGGGGATTCTTCACGAGCGTCGAACGTCTCATGCGAACCTCGGCCACGCCCGGGGGGAGCGCGAGGTACGAGGCGCTCCTCGACACGCGCAGATCGACGAAGGGCTGGCCTACGAGGAGATCGGCCACGGGCGGAGCCAGCAGCTCGCGCACACGGCTCACCGGGAAACCCTTCGCCACGAATCGAGGATCGAAGGCGTCGTGCCCGATTTCGACGTCCTGCACGAATCCGAGCTTCTTGAAGAACCCGGCGAGAACGCCCTCGTCGCTCACGGACAGGCTCAGGTGCCCGTCGGCGTGAACGAGTGCGCGGGCCCGGGTCAGCGCTCCGGCGTCGGTGTGGATCGCCTCGACGGCGATGATTCCCGCGGGGTCGCGCACCGAGATCCAGGGCAGGTTGCGGCCCTGAACGACCCCGTATTCCCCTCCGACCTCGTGGGCGGCGATCCGCCACGGCGCCTGCAGATCGGTGTACTTCCGGGACCCGCTCACAGGAGGCGCACGACCGGTCGCCGTACCTGCAGGTCGACCTTCTTGTGGAGGTCGTGGACGGTGGCGCACAACCACCGATCGGCGTCGACCATGAACGAGACCCGCAGTCGGGGCCCGGTCCCGCGTCCCGGGGGATTCAACTCGAGAGCGGGGTCGGCCTCGTTCAGGCAGGGACAGAACGCGCGTTGCGACTCCGACTCGGGAAGGAAGTAGCGATTGCCGTTCGGGCGCTCGGTCCAGTTCACCGATTGTCCCGCCACGCGCCCGACCTCGCAGATGAACAGGTTGAGAGACTCCTGCCCGTCGAATCCCGGTGCGTAGTAGCGCACGACATGATCCTCGGCCGTGGGAAAACGCGTGCCATTCTCGACCAACAACTCGTATTCCTCGTGGCCGTCGTCACGCCGCACTCGCACGCCGTAGTCGTGGTAGATGAAGTCTTCGACCCGGGCTCCGCCGGCGAAGATACAGGCTCCGCGTGCCACACTCTCGAAGGGGAGCCACTCGCGCACTCGGTCGCGTGAGAAGACGTCGCCGATCGTTTCACGCACGCCCGGCAGCAAGGTCGAGCCCCCTTCCAGCAAGACGTCGTCGATGTCGGCGATCTCGACGCCGTGGTCATCGCGGGCGCGGGTCACCAGCCGGTGGAGCAACCCGCGTAGGTTGTCGTGCAGGCCGTTGTCGCGAAGCAGTGCCTCGAGCGCGTCGCGGTCGACGGTGCCCCACGTCTCGTTGCGAAAGGTGAAGGTGGCATCCTGGCCCGCGCTCGCCAGCAGCTTGGTTCGCTCGGCTTCCCACCCCAGCGCCACATGCCACTCGGGCCAGTCGTGGAGGGCGGTCGGAATCAGCGCGTCGAGAATCCACCGATCGACATCGTCGCCCCCCAGTTGGAGTCCCTCCTTGGCCAACACTTCGGCCTGCCCCGACTCGGTCGCGCCCTCATCGGGAATGCGCACCACGGCCGCCTCCATGGTGCCCGCCCCGAAGTCGAAGGCCACGATCGTGCGTCCGCGTCCCACGTCGACCCCGTACCCCAGGGCCGCCGCCACCGGCTCGTCGATCATGCGCAGGGTGATGCGGCCCCCGCGCCCCAACAACCGATCGACCACGCGCCGAAACCAGGGGCGACGATCGAGCGAATCCGTGATCGCCCTCAACTCCGCACGGTAGGTCTCGAAGGCGTCGCACGGCACGGCGATGGTGAGATCGTGCACCGGGGTGCCGGCCTGTGCCTCCAGGGCGTCGACCAATCCACGAAAATAGAAGCGGGCCACCTCGCGGGCGGTGAAACTTCGGTTGCCCACCCGCGCCATCGCCCGCTCGTGCTCGCGGCCGAGGTAGCGCTTGAAGCCGGTGGCGAAGCCCGTGGCCCGTCCGTCCCAGTTGTAGTCGAGCGCGGCCTGGCCGATCAACACCGTCTGGGCGCGGTCGTCCATCACGCAGACGCACGACGGCACCACCGGGGTCTGCGTGAGTGGTTCGAGGCTGACCAGGCCCGGAAGGTGCACGATGCGAGGGCTTCCCGTGCGGTCTTCGCAGATCGTCGTGTTCGACGTGCCGAGGTCGAGTCCCCAGTGGATGGTCATGCGCCCGACTCCAAGGGCCGACGGATCACGGATCCGGAGCCCTCGCCCGGAGCCGCCCCGCTACCGCCGGCGCTTCGCAGACGACTTCGAGGCACGCGGTTTCGTCGTGGCCTGGGGGGGAAGGGCGCTTACGTAGGCGTAACTGGCGGCGAGCACCGGCGCGAGCCGGGCCGTGTCGTCGAGCAGGTCGTGGGGGATCGTGACGTACTCGCGCATCGTCGCGCCATACGACTTCAGAAGTGTCACGCCGTAGGCCTCCAGAAACGCCTCGCGTTCCGCCTTCGGCAGCCGAATCCCCAGGTGCCCCTCGGTCGAGAAGACCGAGAACATGTGCCCGTTCACGGAGGTGTAGAGCAGGTTCTTGCCCTTTCGTTCGATCTCCGGGTGGGTGGCGATCACTCGGTCATAGGCCGCGATTTGCTCCGGGGTCACGGAGACTTTCGCCATGGTCAGCGCACCTTCTTGGAAGTGACATTCCGCGAAGACAGGAACGTTCTACCGGCGACGGTGGGCAGGCGCGAGGAGGAACGCAATGCTCATCCGGCTTTCGCTGCGAGTTGATCGCGCCAGACCTCCCGCCCCAGCGACACGGTCAGGGGCGGAATCGCGTCGATGTCGTCGGGGCCCGTGTTGATGTTGACGATGCAGGCCCGCAGGAGATATCGGGGGCCGACCACCGCGTTCGACACGAACGCGACGCCGCCCCGCTCCATTCGCGCCTGGATCTCACGGTTCAGCTCCGCGAGTTGGGCTTCGACCTCGGTCGTGCCCACGCCACCGGCCAGCTCGGGGGGCACGTAGCGAAAGGTCGAGATGCTGAGCCCGCCGGGGCCGCCCTCGAGTTCGGGTTGTTGCTCGACCCGCCGGTCGAGCCGGCGAGCGAGGGCGATGTCGTCGGAGATCATCTCGGCATACCCGGCCCGGCCGGCCTGGCGCAGCTGCATCCAGACCTTCAATGCTCGGAATCCACGTGAATTCTGGGGCCCGAGATCGACGTAGTTCGTGACCTCCGACCCGAAGTGGTAGTAGGGCGGGTGGTAGGCGAAGGCCGCCCGAAGCTTGGCGGGATCCCGCGCGAGCAGGCATCCGGCCTCGAGCGGAGCATAGAGCCATTTGTGCGGATCGACGGCGACGGAGTCGGCCCGCGCGAGCTGTCGAAGGGTGTCGGGCGCGTCGGGCGAGGCCGCCGCGAAGCCCCCATAGGCACCATCGACGTGGAACCAGATGCCCTCGTCGCGGCAGAGGTCGGCGATGTCACCGAGCGGGTCGATGGCGCCGGTGCTGACCGATCCCGCCGTGCCCACCACCATCATCGGCTCGTCTCCCGCGTCGCGGTCGGCCGCGATCGCGGCGCGGAGCGCGTCGAGATCCATACGGAGATCGGCGTCGGTCGAAATCCAGCGCACGGCGTCGGTGCCCATTCCCGCGAGGTCACTCGCCTTCTGCACCCAGGTGTGCGTCTCGGCCGAGGCGTAGACGCGAAGGCGCGTGGCCCCACCTGCGATCCCCTTCTCCCGAATCCGCCACCGCTCACCCGCCGCCGCGCGCGCCGCCCAGAAG
>CBDUEZ010000222.1:0-7368 GCA_965366355.1 uncultured bacterium | reverse complement strand
ACGTTCGTGAAGAGGAGGGGAGGATGAGGGGTTGGTGGAGAGATCTGACGTTCGCGGTGCGCACCGTTCGACGTCGGCCGCGCTCGGCGGCGATGGTGATCGGCATTCTCGCCCTCGGGATCGGGGCGACCACGGCGGTCTACAGCGTCGTCGACGGGGTCATGGTGCGCAGCCTGCCCTACCCCGACGCCGATCGACTCGTGACCGTCGGGGTCACCTTCCCGGGCCGCGAATGGCGCGACGACGTCGCTGGACTTCAGCACCTCGCTGGCGTCGCCTACCCGAGTTTCGCCGACGTGCGCGATCGGTCCCGGTCGCTGGATCGGCTCGTGGGGGTGCACCGCCTGGGCGCCCTGCTTCCGGATCGGGGCCAGGGCCCCGAGCTGGTCGACATGATGGGCGTCACCGACGGGTTCTTCGAGGCCCTCTCCGTCACCCCCCTGCTCGGCCGAACCTTCCTGCCCGACGACTATGCGGGCCGCAACGGCGACGTCGCGATCCTGACCCACTCCACCTGGCGCGATCGGTTCGGAGCCGATCCCGCAGTGGTGGGTTCGGGATCGTCGACCCTCGCAGCCTCCTATACGATCGTCGGGGTGCTCCCCCCGGATTTTGCGCCCCCCGAGGCGGTCATCGCCGAGGGTGTGGAGTTCTGGATCCCGCTCGACCTCGCCCACCCACGCTACGAAAGCCGGGATGCGCGCAGCCTCTCGGCCTTTGGCCGCCTGGCTCCTGACGCGACCCTCGACGGCGCGCGCGCGGAACTCGATGATCTCGCGGCGTCGATCGCGCTCGAGCATCCGGAGGGCGCGATCTACCCCGACGGGAGCCGCCTCGGCTGGGGCGCGAACCCGCTGCACGCGGCGACGGTCGGCGCTTCGGGGCGCACGCTGCTCGTCTTTCTCGGGGCGGCGGGCCTCCTGCTTCTCATCGCCGTCCTCAATGCCGCCAACCTCCTCCTGGTTCGGGGGTTCGAGCGGGCCGACGACGTTGGCGTGCGCATGGCCCTCGGGGCGAACCGGGGAGCGATGATCCGACAGCTCGTGGTGGAGAGCCTTCTGTTCTCCACCCTGGCCGGCCTCCTGGGCATCGCCCTCGGTTGGGCGGCGGTGGCTGGATTCCGGGGACTGTCGCCCGACATTCCCCGCATCGACAGCGTGCAGGTCGACCTTCGGATTCTCGCGATCACCCTCACCCTCTCGACCCTGGTCGGACTGGCCGCCGGGCTCGTGCCCGCCTTTCGCACCGGCACCGACTCGCTGGCGGCCGGCTTGCGGCGCTCCGCGAGCCATGTCGCGGGCCGGGGGCGCCGGTGGATGGATGCCATGGTCGCGGGGCAGTTGGCTCTCGCCCTGATTCTCGGCGTCGGGGCGACGCTGCTGGTGCGCTCGTATCTCGAACTCCGGGCGGTCGATCCCGGCTTCGCCCCCGAAGGTCTCACCACCTTCAGCATGGGCACGAAACGTTCGGCGGAGCCCGAATTCCATTGGCAGGCGTGGGACGCCCTCCTCGCCGAGGTGCGCCGGGTTCCAGGCCTCACGGGGGTCGCCGCCGCGTCGAACCTACCTTTCGAAAGCCCGAACTGGGCTCCCGGAGTGAGCTTGCCCGGAGCCGCGCCCGACGAGGTCATGACGGGAAACGCCGGCTACCTCGTCACGCCGGGCTACCTCGAAACGATGGGCATTCCGATCGTGCGGGGTCGCGGCTTCACCGCGGCAGACGGCGCGGAAGACAGCCCCGTGATCCTGTTGAACGAGGCCTTCGTGCGGCAGCACCTCGACGGGGCCGACGCCCTGGGCATGAGCCTCGCCCTGGGAGAAGACGGGCTGCTCGCCGAGGTCGTCGGGATCGTCGGCGACGTGGTGCAGACGCGCGCCGAAGAAGGGCTCCGGCCCGCCGTCTACGTGCCTTATCGCCAGGGAGAGAGTTGGCCGTGGGCACGAATCGTCGTTCGCAGCGACCGTGACCCCGTCCAGCTTGCGGCTGATCTCCGGGAAGCCGGTTCGCGCTACGCCTCGTTCCTCCCGGTGCAGAACTTCGGCACCCTGTCGCAACGAATTCTCGGTACACGTGCGGAACCGAGGCTCCACACCCTGCTTCTCCTGGGCTTCGCGGCCGTCGCGGGTCTCCTGGCCGCGGCGGGCGTGTACGGAACCCTCGCCTACACGGTCGGGCGGCGCCGGCGGGAGATGGGGATTCGCATGGCGATGGGAGCCGATGCCGCTCGAATCTTCGGCATCGTGCTCCGGCAGAGCGTGGGCGTCGCGCTCGGAGGGCTGACCCTGGGCCTCATCGGAGCGGCCCTGCTGGGCCGGGCGCTCGAGCGGTTCCTCTTCCAGGTGGAGCCGCTCGACCTCACCGCCTTCGCCGGCGCCTCGATCCTGCTGATGGGCGCCGCGCTCCTGGCCGGCATCCTCCCGGCGCGCCGGGCGACCCGGGTCGACCCCACCGTGAGCCTGCGCTCGGAATGACAACGAGGGGCCGCGGGCGTGTCGCCCACGGCCCCCCGGCCCTGGGGGCCTCTACCAGCCCTCCCGATCCGCGTGCTCGGTAAGGGTGGTCTTGGGCATGGCCCACATGAACTTGCTCTGCACCCAGTACATGAGCTTCGTCTTGCCCGGAATGTCGCCGGTCTCGAGTTCGCTCTTGAGCAGTCCCAGAATCTCCGTCCACCCGGCGCCGTGCTTCTTGGCGTCTTTGGCGTCGGTCCACCCGGCGTGCGTGATGGTGACCCGGCACCCCTCGGGCACCTCTTCCAGTTCCCACGTGACCTCCGTCACCGGGTCGGGCTTCATCGTGAAGATGTAGGTGTGCCGCAGCTTGTGCGGCGCATCCACTTCGAGCACCTCGCCGGCCACGAAGACGCGCTTCCGGTCTTCGCTGTAGTAGCGCAGACTCCCGCCGGGTTTCAGATCGACGTCGAGAATCGTGTTGTAGACCGGGCGTTGGAGTGAGCCGGTCTTCGTGATCTCGTCCCAGACCTTCTGGACGGGCACCTTGATCACGATCGAGCAGACCTGGTCGGGTTGGGTGGGTGTGTTCATGCCGTTTCTCATGTGGGGAGGAGGGGCCTCACGCTTCGAGATCGCGATCTTCGAGCTCGTGCTTGAGTCCGACGAGGGCTTCGGTCCAGGGTTGCATGTACCGGCTCACCCAGCGGTCATGGATCTGCTGAATCGGGACCGGATTCAGGTAGTTGATCCGCCGCCGACCGTCTTTGCGGGCGACGACCAGGTCGGCTTCGACGAGCACCTTGAGGTGCTGCATGACGGCGAATCGCGAGAGTTGGTCGAAGTGCTCGGCGAGTTCGCCGGTGGTGCGGGGACCCTCGAACAGCAGGTCGAGCATGGTGCGCCGCACGCCGTTCGCCAGGGCGCGCCAGACGGCGTCCAGGGAGTCTGCCCCGGGGGTGTTCGCCGAACCTTCGGTCTCAGAATCCATGTGTGATGATATTGTCACATGTTGAATTCGTCAACCGCCGCCCGACGACCTACCAGCCGCCGCCACCGCCCCCGCCCCCACCGCCGCCCGACGAGCCACCCCCCGACGACCCCCCGCTGCTCCCTCCGCTCGAGGGCGGGCTCGACGCCGACGACAAGGAGTTCGAGAAGCTGGCGCCGAGCGACGACGCGAGTCCCGAGAAGTTCGAGCTCGAGCCGCCGGAGCGGTGGTACCACGCCAGCGCACCCGTGGTCGCGGCCGTGGCGACGGCGGCCGGCCCGAGGATCGCCTCGAATGTGTTGGCCCACCGATTCTCGAGCCCGAGCGCGATGGCGTGGGGGAGGAAGCGCTCGAAGAGCTCCGGGGTGCGGTCCGGGGGCATGAGGCGGTCCATTCGATCCTCGTCGGCCGCCGTGAGGAATTCCTTGAAGCCGTCCAACTCGTTCAACACGCCCCGTCCCTTCAGGGTGGGCCGCTCGAGCAGGTGAAAGAAGACGACGTTCACGAGGCCCAGCAGGAGAGCCGCCAGCGCGAGTCCCTGGGGGACCATGACGAGAAGTATGCCGATCACCACGAGTTCGGCGATGACGAACGGAGCGGCGAAGGCCGAGATGGCCAGCGCCGCGCCCCACGCCCCCACACCCTTCCCCGAAAAGGCCGCACCCCAGGCTTGAAGGGCACGGATCACCAGGCTGCCCGCGCCGATCGTCCAGAAACTCAGCCAGAACATGAGAAACCAGGCCGCCGGATTGATCCCGTACGAATCGCGCCATGCGAGCACGATCAGCCCGAACACGCTCATCCCGAGCCCGGCCATGAACCAGCGCCGATTGAGATGGAAGTACGTCGTCTCGAGCCGCGTCTTCATACGACTTCGCAGGTTCTTCGTCGCCTTCGAAAAGTCCGACGCGTGGCTGGGCGTCAGGGAGATGCTCTTGCGGGTCCCCAACAGCGCATCGAGCAGCGCCTGCTCCTCGGGGGGCAGGTCGGCGACGGTCTCGCCCGCGCGACGGAGCGTCCATTTCGACTTCTTCTGCTCGATCGTCAAGGCGCCCTTCACCGCGAGGCTCACGAGCGCCGCGGCGCGCTGGGAGTCGTCATAACCGCGGTGTTCGAGGTATCCGAGAGCGGCGGGCGAGAACCCATCGGGCGGCTCGTACCGGGTCACGACGTGACCCTTCGCGGGGTCGCGCCCGACCTTCAACCACATCGCCAGATAGAGCAGCGTCACGAGGCCGAGAACGACGCCCCCCTCGATATACGTGTCCCAGTCGGCGAAGAACCAGGCGCGTCGATCCTCGGCCGAGGCCGGGGCGATGGTGCCCGGGGGCGTCGTGAGCCGAAAGGTGAGCCCCTCCCCCGAGTAGAGGGGGCCCGTGGTCGCAAACGACGCGCGGCCGGTCGCGGAGTCCCACGACGACGTCGCATTCGACGTCGTGGAGCCCTCGGGGCCCGTCCACGTCTCGAGCACGACGTCGCTGTCGGAGGCCGAGCGGGGCAACATCACCTCGGCGCTGGCTCGACCGATCGGAAAATCCCAGCCGTTGCCGGTGACGTTCCAGTACAACTCGTCGCCGGCATCGGTGTGCGAAATCCACCGGGCCGTCTCGTAGGTGAGCGCATAGCGATGGATGCCGTCGTCCAGGAACACGTCGGCGTCGCCGATCCGCACCCGCACCCCACCTCGTCCCCACGAGCCGCCGAACCGCTCGAGCGTGTACGGCTCCGGGCGCCCGTCTCTCGTCACCTCGATCACCTCGAAGGGGGCCACGATGCGTCCCAGACCGATGAAGCGCGGAAAACTCGTCGGGAAGTCGCGGTAGATCCCGCGCCGAATCTGATTCCCCGCCGACTGGACCGTAATGATCTCGGTCACGACCATGCGGTTCCCGTCGCGAACATCGATCGTGACGTCGTACGAGACGATCTCTTCGCGCTGCGGGGCCGGAAGACCCCTCGCCGAGAGCGCGGAGGCACACAGCACCGAGGCCAGCACCGAGACCGGCAGCGCGAACAGTGATCGCATGGGGCGTCCTTGAGGGGGTGGCGGCTCGGCCGATAGTGGCGCACGGGGGCGCTGGACACCACCCTTCGAGCATGATGATCACACCGAAGATCTGGGGGGCGGGGGTCGCGCTGGTCGCACTCACCGGATGCAGCGCGGCGAGCGATGACCCGACGACCACGTCGCGGGCCACCATTCACCGCGATGCCTGGGGGGCGCCCCACGTTCTCGCCGAGACCGATGAAGACGCCGTCTTCGGCATGGCGTGGGCACTCGCCGACGACGACTGGGCACTCATCGAGGGCAACTACCTGAACGCCCTCGGACGGTCGGCCGAGCAGCGCGGCGAGCCCGCCGTGGCGAGCGACTGGATGGCTCGCGCCCTCGACATCGTGCCGCTCTCGATCGCGGAATACGAGACCGCCCCGACCCGGATCCAGGGGCTGTTGGACGCCTTCGCCGAGGGCATCAACGCCTGGCTGGCCGATCAGTCGCCGGCCGACCTCGGAGTGCTCGACCAGATCGAGCCCTGGTACCCGCTCGCGCTGATTCGCTACAAGTACTACCAGAACGAATTCCTCGGATACGCGGGACTCCGCGGAGCCTGGACCGACCGGCTGCTGAGCGAAGGTCTCGGGGGCGAACCGGCTCTGGACGGGCCGACCCTCCTCGGGGCCCGCTCCGAGCCCTTCTACCAGGGCCAGTTCGGCCCCCTGGGACCCCGTCCCCGCGGCTCCAACGAGTTTGCCCTCGCACCCTCGCGAACGGCCTCGGGCAACGCGTTTCTGCTGATCAACCCGCATCAGGGTTTCGTCGGCGTGCAGCGCTACGCCGAGATTCACGTCGACAGCCGCGAGGGTCTCCGCTTCAGCGGGCTCACGGTGTTCGGCTTCGCCCTGCCCTACATGGGCAACAACGACCGACTCGGGTGGGCCTACACCGACAACTACGCCGATCACAGCGACCTGTGGTCGATCGACTTCGACGACCCGTCGTCGCCCCTCTCCTACCGGTACGACGGAGCGCGGCGCGACGCCACGACCCGCGTCGACACCCTGTATGTGCGCACCGCCATCGGCCGTGAGCCGCGACCCGCCCGTTTCTGGGCGACTCACCACGGTCCGATCGTGGGCATCGACGACGAGGGGCGCCCCCTCGCCGTGCGGCTCGCGCGCATGGAAGAGGGTGGATGGTTCGAGCAGTGGGAGGCCATGATCCGCGCGCAGAACATCGACGAATGGAGGGCCGCCGCCGGGCGGCTGAATGTGGCCTACATGAACGCGATGTATGCCGACGCCGACGGCAACATCGGCTACCTGTACGGATCGGCCGTTCCGATTCGCGCCCCCGGCGTCGACCCGAGCGGCGTGCTCGACGGGTCTGATCCCACGACCGAGTGGCAGGGGTTTCACCCGATCGAAGACCTTCCCCAGGTCTGGAATCCACCGTCGGGGTGGCTCCTCAACACCAACTCGACCCCGTTCACCTCGACGGTCGATCTGCCCTTCAGCCGCGCCGACTTCCCTGCGTATATGGTGGGCCCGGAAACCGACAACCCCCGGGCGATCAGCGGGCGGCGGCTCCTGGAGGGGTTGAGCGGCGTCACGTTCGAGCAGTTTGCCGAAGTGATATGGGACTCGCGGCTGAGCATCGCCGACCGCCTGGTACCGGCGCTGCTGTCGGCCTCGGAGGCGGGCGCGGCCGGCGACGCGGGCCGGGCCGATCTCGAAGGGGTCGTCGCGCGTCTCGCGGCCTGGGACCGCGTGGCCGACACCGCGTCGGTCGAGACCACCTGGCTGCTTCTTGCCGCCGAGCTTCGATCGGCCGTCAGCGCCGACGGATTCGACGACGAGGGGGCGACCCTTCTGGCGGCCCTCGATGCGGCCCTCTCGATGCTCGCCGACGATTGGGGCACGATCGAG
>CBDUEZ010000221.1:0-7407 GCA_965366355.1 uncultured bacterium | reverse complement strand
TCGGCGCTTCCCATCAACGAACGGAGGCCCGCCCCGTGGTGGTTGATTCAGTAGAAGCAGTCGTTCAACGACGAGACCGTGACCGCCAGCATCTCGCGCTGCACTCGCGTGAGGGGCGACGCGCCCCTCATCAGGTGGGAATAGAGGTCGACATGGTGCTTCATGGACCGGGGATTCAGCGAATGAATGCGGATGATGTTGTCGATCCTCCCGTCGCCTCGATCGTAGGTCTCGTAGAGACGGGCCAGGAGCCCGGTCGCTTCGTCGTAGGGCTTATAGGGAATGTGGGCCATAGAGGGCTCCTTGGTCGTGAGCGAAGCGTCCGAAGATCGGAGGGTGGGATCGACTCCGCAATTTAGCGTTGGACCGTCGAGCGGCATCTCCGTGTATGGCCGCATCGCCTCGCGCGCTCAGACTCTCAACGCTTCCGGTCCGGTACCGGTCCTTGATGGTCGTGGGCAAGCGCTCAAGCGGGGCTCGTGCCACGCTCCAGGACCCGAACCGCATTGAACATTCAGAGGTTGGACATGATGAAGCTCCGGACCATACATGTGCTGGCATTGTTTTCGTTCTTCGGCGTTTCGACCGCACCGGCGATGGCGCAGGATCCCGTGCTCGGCGAAGTCGAAGCGTACACGGTCGGTGAGGCGCTTCCGCCCCTCGATGAGGGCAGTGTCCTGACGCCGATGACCCTTCAACAGGCCATCGATCGCGCCCTGGAAGTGAATCTCAGCCTGCAAAGTGCGCGGCTGAATCCGGAGATTCAGGACTTCAACCTGCAGTCGGCCCACGCGGCCTTCACACCCACGCTGAGCAGCACTTTCGGCTTCAACAACCAGACCTCGCAGTCGACGAGTCAGTTGGACGGCGGCTCCTCGATCACCAACAAGCGGGCGACGTTCAACACATCGCTCTCGAAGCTCATGCCGTTCTCCGGCGGCCGACTGGCGGCCAACTTCAACAACAGCCGCACCGAGACGAACAACGTGTTCGCCACGCGCAACCCGAGCTACAGTTCCTCGGTGAACCTGAGTTTCACCCAGCCACTGCTGGCGGGGTTCAGCATCGACAATCAGCGGGCAGCGTTGGAGACGCAGCAGATCCAGAGCCAGATCACCGACCTGCAGCTTCGCTCGCAGGCCGAGAACATCGTCGCGCAGGTGCGCACCGCGTATTGGGCGCTTCGGGCCGCGATCGAGCAGATCGAGATTCAGCGACTGAGCCTCGCCCAGGCTCAGCAGCTCCTCGCAGAGAACCAGGTTCGTCAACAGTTGGGCCGGGCGACCGAATTCCAGGTGATTCAGGCCGAAGCACAGGTCGCCAGCGCGGAGCAGGCATCCCTGAATGCTCAGGTCCAGTGGCGGAACCGGGACCTGGCGCTGAAGCAACTCCTCCTGGACGGCGCAGGCGATCCACTTCTGGGGGCCACGATCAATCCGATCGACCTGCCGACGCTGGTCGACCCGCAGGTCGACCTGGTGGCCGCGACGAGCACGGCACTGGAGCAGCGCACCGACCTGCTCCAGCAGCGCGAACAGCTGAATATCTCCGAGGTGAACCTCGATGTGTCACGGAGCAACAAGATGCCGACGCTCGACCTCACGGCGTCCTACTCGCTCCAGGGTGTCGGCGGAGACCAATTTGATCGCGGGGGTGACCTCGGCGGCGTGCCCGTTCTCGTCGCACCCGGCGGATACACCGACGGACTCCAGTCGATCGTCGACCGTGACGCCCCGACGTGGAATCTCTCGCTGAATGCCTCGTACCCCATCGGGACCAATTCACAGGCCGCCGCCCTCGAGCGCGCCCGGTTGCAGTTCCGGCAGCAGGAGCTGTCGCTGCGCAGCCAGGAGCTCACCGTGGTCACCCAGGTGACCGCTGCGGGCCTCGCCGTTCAAAACACGTTCCTTCAGCACCAGGCAGCCCAGCGGAGTCGGGTCGCCTCTGAGCAGAATGTGGCCGCCGAGTTGGCCCGTTTCGGGGTTGGCGTCGCGACCAACTTCGAACTCGTCACGGCACAGAATGCGCTCACCTCGGCGCGACTCTCTGAACTCCAGGCCTTGATCAACCACCTGAACGCCATCGCCGAGTTCGAGCGCGTGCAGCGCGTCGGGGGCTGATCGGGGTCAGCGGGTACGGCGAAGCTCGAAGAAGACCCCGTCCCAGGGGGTGAGGGCGCGGCGCTGGTCGAGGAGAAGTACGATCTCGCCCGCCGCACCCCACCCCGTGCCCGCGCACCTCACCTCGACCACGTCGACCACATCGAGGTCGGCGACGAGGGGCACCGACCCGGGGGGCACGCCGAATTCACCCGACAGGAGCGCGTCGACCGATTCCCTGCGGTCTCGGTAGCTCGGCGTCAGACACTCCCCGTTGGGCGACCGTGCGAACGCCTCCGCAAACTCCACGGAACGACCGGTCCACGACCTCGCCCGGGACTCCGACATCGCGCTGACTCCCGGCGCGACGTGGCCGATGATTCGCCATTCACCCAGAAGCGGGTGGGAGGCCGCGACGGTACCGACGTCAGGCGCCCCTTCGGCCACGGGAGCCACCTCTATGGCGTCGCGCTGGCCGGGGGCCGGGCGAATTCGAAGTACTTCGACAAGCTCGCCCTGCATTCCGACCGACAAGAGGTCGGGGCGGAGGCGCACGTCGGCTTGTACGGCGAGGGTGGGCAGTTGGAACGACTCCGGCAGGGCCATCGGCACCCAACGAAGACCGTCCTCGCCCTCGATGATCCACGCTTGAGCCCCGTCGGCGGCCCGGACCACTCCTTCGACCCGCAGAGCCTCGAGCTGGTGAGACGCCCATCCGTCCAGCTCGGTCCACGTGGTCGACCGCTCGAGGTCAGAGGCCGAGCAGGCCGTGATTCCCACCGCAGCCATCCACACCAGACTTCTGCGCATAGGTCTTCCCAGCAAGCGTGAATAGCTCGGGCCCCTGAAAAGATGCGCTCGACACCCCCAAACGCAAAAGGGCCGCCCCGACGAATCGGGACGGCCCTTTGCTCACTTCGGTCTAATCACACGACCGAAACGTTCTCCGCCGCCGGACCCTTCTGGCCCTGCACGATGTCGAACTCCACGGTGGCGCCCTCGTCCAGGCTCTTGAAGCCCGAACCCTGGATGGCACTGTGGTGGACGAAGCAATCCTTGCTACCGTCCTCCGGCGTGATGAATCCGAATCCCTTCTGGTCGTTGAACCACTTGACCGTTCCCTTGGTACGCATGATCGCGCTCCTGGGTTGTGCTAGTCGGAGCTACGATCGAACGTATTGCCGACTGCTCTGTTGCGCGGAAACCCCCGCGCGGTGCGTGGCCGTCCTGGCCACAAAAAAAAAGATGAAAGATCACGGCAATGAAGAAGCCTTGGCCTTTCATCGAACATTTGGTACCCCCAATGGGGAAGTGCATGGAACATTACACCCGACCGCTCATCCGTCAATAGGTAAGTTTGAACCCCTCTCGGGCTCTGGGAACTCGACCGGATTCCGACGAAACATCGCCCACGTCGTGAAGGCCTCTTCGACCCGGGCGAAGCCCAGGCACTCGTACCCGAAGTGTCGGTACAATGTGACGTTCGATTCGACCTCGGTGCTGAGGCTCACCCCGACCGATCCCGGGTCGTCGAGAGAGAGCCGGTGAACATGGTCGAGAAGGGCCCGGCCCAACCCGCGTCCCTGCGCCCGGGGATGCACACCGATCATGTTGAGGTGCAGGTGTGCGGCCTCGGGCACGAGCGGGGCTGCGGCCACGGCGAAGCGTTCGTAGCGAACGCGTGCATCGACGCCCAGATCCTCCCAGGTCGACCCCTGGAGGTCTCGCAGGGCGTTGGGAACGGGCCGTTCCGGAGCCACCGACACCATCGCCGCGGCGAGGAGGTGTTCTTCGCCCCGCACGCCCACGAAGGTCTCCCCTCGATGGAGCCGGGCGCCCACGAACAATTCGACGAGGCGCCGCAGGCGGTCGGGGGCATCCGTCGGCCCGAGCACGTACTGCATCACGGGGTAGTGACGGAAGGCCGCGCACAGCACGTCGACGACCTGCGGTATTTCGGAGTGCCGAAGCTCGGTCACGCGGGGGGGATTCGCACTCGGGTCTGTCATGACGAGTGGCTGATGATTCGTTTCCCCCAACCCCGGTCCCGGTACATGGCCAGGGCCCCCTCATGAACTCTGCGCTTCGCCCGTCGCACATCGTTTCGCTTGCGTGATGGAGGGGCCTCGATCCAGTCCGCGAGAGAGTCGATCACCCAGTCCAGAAGGGAGGCTCGCGCGAGGACACCGACCCGGGCCTGCTCGGACCGGGAAAAGACCCCCTCGGGAAGATCTTCGAGACCCGCTGTCCGAAACGCGCCCGGGGCCGGCCCGAACAGCATTGTCCAATCCAACATCGGGTCACCGAGTGCGAGTCCGTCCCAATCGATGATCCGCAGACGTCCGTCTGGCTGAACGATCAGGTTGTTCAGCCAGAGATCGTGGTGCGTGGCCCGGTCCGCTGCGTCGTCGAAGGCGCGAGAGGCCTCGACCTGACGCACGAGGTCGTGCACTTCGCCCTCCATCCATTCCAGCCGCTCCGCCGAGACGAACGAAGGACATGCGCCCCGAACGGCGTCGAGATCGGCGAGGAACCGGCGATGGTACGTCGATCGGTAGGCATCGCCACAACTCCCCCGGGGGTCCCCGTCGTCTTCCAGGATCCGGACGAGGACGTCATCGGAGTGGAGCGCCCGCACGACATCGATCGCCGCCGTCCGCGGCGGTCCCTCCAGGAGTGCTGGGCTGCTGCCCTCCAGCCAGGTCAAGACCGGCCCCGCGAGTCGCTGGGACTCGAGATCGATCCACCCCACCATAGCCGGCGCCCCATACCGGTCGGTGAGCCGGGCACTCACCCGCTGCCATCGACGCAGATCCCCCAGGTCGTCCGCATCGGTGGCCAACTTTACGTGATACGAGGCGCCGGCCGAGACGACGCGAAACGAGTGGTGAACGAATCCCCCCCAGTTCATGACCGCTTCGACCCGTGTGCTTTCGTCATCCGCCACGTTCAACTCCGGGAGCGCGGAGAGCGCCCGACGGACGGCGGTCTGGAGGTCACCCGTCATCGATGGATCCCGGCCGATCGAATACGAACACCGTCTCGCCGAGCTCATTCGAGCCCATCGCCCGCCAGCCCGCCCGACGGTAGATCGCGCTGGCACGGGTGCCCGGGTCGGTCGACAGCACGGCCCTGCGATGGCCGCACCCCCAGATCCGCTCGAGAGCGGCATCGAGCAGCCGTCGGCCCGCGCCCAGACCCTCCGACTCGGGACGCACGAACAAAGCCCAGACGGCGCCACTTTCCAGATCGGCCATCGCGAAACCGATCACCCGGTCGCCGATCACCGCACAATGGCCAGAGAAGTTCGTCGCGAGGCGCTCCCGCAAGGAGTCCTCGGCGATGCCCAGGGCTGCGAGCCGCTCTGGCGAAATGGCGTTCTCGACCACCGCGAGCCGAATGGTCAACATGTCTGCGATGTCGCTCGGCTCAGCCTCGCGGATCACGATGGGCGGGGTTCCGTCGGTGCCACCTGTTCGAGTCATCCGAGCGGTCGGACACATGATGCGACTGGTTGGAGAAGCCGACTAGCGGATCGCGACCCCGGCGACATGCGGAGAAAACGGGAACGGGCTCAACGAAACTCGGAATCGTTCTTCGTCGACCTCTTCGAACCCGGCCGCTCGAATGATGGCCCCGGTGTTCCGTCGAAGCTCGCAGCCCTCGAACGTCCAGGCCCAGGGCTTGCGAAGCCATCCCTGAAGCCGGTGCAGACGAGTGCCCGGATCGGCGGCCACGTGTTCGATGAAGATAAAACGTCCACCCGGCCTCAAGATGCGCCGCACCTCTGCCAGGACCGCTCGCGGATCATCGACGCTGCACAGCACCAGGGTGGCCACTACCGCATCGACGCTTTGGTCGTCGATGTCGAGGACTTCCGCCCCATACGCGTGCACCTCCACCTCGACACCTCTTCGTCGCGCGGCCCTACGCAGTCCCCGGTGCATGTGGGTCGCCGGCTCCACCGCGATCAAGCGCGTCCCGGGGCGATAGTAGGGCACATTGATTCCGGGACCGGGACCGATCTCGACGACGGTGTCGGGCAGGTCGGAGAACATCGCCCGCTTCCTCGCGCCATAGACGCGGTCCATCGCCCCCCCGATCGCGCGCAGGCCCCAGGCATTCACCCAACCCCGGAGTGTGCCCTTCCGCCCCCGACGGTCGACCGAGTGCGCACGCTTCTCCTGGGGATCGGCATCCCAGGAGGAATCGGGCTCAGGGTCGGACCACGAAAGTGTCATGCGCCGGGGGTGTGAGACGGACGCCCCGGGCCGAGTTCAATCCCCGCCGCGAAGCTCCGTCAGTTTCTGACGAGCGTTGTCATTGCCCGGATTCAGTTCCAGGGACCGTTCATAATAACGTATCGCATCATCGACGCGCCCCGCACGTGCCAACGCCTCCGCCCAGGAGTCCCACACATTGAACGAGTTGGGGTACGACTCGGCGTTGAGTTCGAACAGGGCAAGGGCTCCGTCCAGATCTCCGCCGTTGAGAAGCCCGTATCCGAGCGCGTTGACCTCGATCTCGGTGAAGAGGCTCGCTGTGGCGGGCGACGACTTCCAGTCGCGGTAGAAGGCCCGCATCGCGTCGATGCCGTCGCCCGAGCGGACGGCGGCGAGTCGCTCCCAGAACGCCGCCAGGGTCAACTGACGCACCGTGCTCCTCGGCACGGGAGGGGCTTCGACCGTCGGCGGAAATCGGTTGATGTAATCGTTTACATAGACGCGGTCCTGGTTCGGTCCGGCCGCGATCCCGTTGGGAAAGGTGAAGGCCGCCTCGAGGGCCGGTCCGTCAGCCTCACCGATCGTTCCCGAGCCCGCCACCGGGTTTACCTCTCCACCGCGGGTGACCCGATAGATGCGATGCCCCTGGAAGCTCGTGACGAAGAGGTCGCCTCGGGCGATCGTGACGTGGCCGTTACCTCCCCCGGGGAGCATCGCCAGCTCCGACACGTTTCCTTCACTGTCGACCTCAAGAACCCGTCCGTCGCTGAAATTCACGACGAATATCGTCCCATCCGACGCCCGGGTGATTCCGTTGGGACAGTTGAAGAGTGCGCTCTCCGCAAACGGTTCCACCGCGCCGCTCGGCGTGACGCGGCTGATCGTGTTCGCGGTGCAGTTGTTCACGTAGAGCTCGTCACCGGGTCCCACCGCCACCCCCACCGGCCCGTGCAGACCCTCGGCCAGCGTCGAGACCGTCCCGTCGCGCTCGATGCGCGCAATCCGGTTTCCGGTGAATTCGCTCTGCACCAGACGGCCTTTCGAGTCGATCGCGTTTCCAGACGTACCGTACAGCCCCGTCGCGA
>CBDUEZ010000220.1:0-7417 GCA_965366355.1 uncultured bacterium | reverse complement strand
GCGTTCGCCTCCGCGCATGCCTCGCCGCGCTTTCCGCCGCGGTTGCCGCCGCGCTCGCCGCCGCCGAGCCTTCCGCTCCGGTCGCAGCCGCGCCACCTACGCCGCCAGCCCCCCTACCGACGCTCCAGCCACATCGGCACGTCGCCCTTGGGCGCCATCGTCACGCTCCGGCGAACCGGCCGGGCGGGGGCGGCGCTCGCCGCTCGAATGCGAAATCGCTGAAGCACGCAGGCCAGCACGACGCGCATCTCCACGTCGGCGAACCCCGACCCGGGACAACGTCGAATGCCGCCGCCGAACGGAAGGTATTCGTGAGCCCCGTAGCGCCGCTCGAGAAAACGCCCGGGCCGAAATTCCCCGGGGGCCGCGTAGAGGTCGGCCCGCTCGTGGATGGCGGTGATCGAGACGCCGACCGCGAGCCCGACGGGAATCGTCCACGGCCCGAGCTCGAACGGGGTGTCGAGCACCTGCCGAGTCACCCGTGATGCGATGGGGTGAAGTCTCAGCGACTCCTTGCAGACGGCGTCGAGCCAGGGCAACGACGCGACCGCCGCGGTATCCGGGTCCCGCCCGAGGGGCCGGAGCTCGTCGAGCGTGCGCCGGGCCGCCCCGGGCGTCCGTTCGAGCCAGTAGAGCGCCCAGGTCATGCCGATCGAGGTGGTCTCGTGGCCGGCCAGCAGCAGGGTGACGAGCTCGTCGATGATCTGCTCGTCGTCCAGGGCCGACCCGTCGTCGTAGCGCGCCTCGACCAGGAGGGAGAGAATGTCACCCCCGTTCCGGGACGAGCGCCGACAGGCCCGCACTTCGCCGCGGAGGAAGCCGCGCAGGGCCTCGCGCGCGGCGACGAACCGATTCCAGGGCCGGAACCACCGCCCCCGCAGCGGCTCGAAGTAGAGCATCGGAGCGAAGAACGTGTCGACGTACTGATCCACCAATGCCGCGCAACGCGCGACCTCTTCGTGCTCCGTGACACCGAAGATGCACCGCACGATGATCTCGAGACTGATGGCGTTGAGCGCAGGTCGCATCAGCACTGGACGGTCGGTCGGCCACTCCCGGGAATGACGCTCCGCGACGTTCCACATCATATCGGCATACCGTGCCGTCCTCCGTCGGGCGAAGGCCATCGCGAGCACCTCTCGCTCCCGCCGCGCTTCCTCACCGCTCAGGAGAAAGACCGATCCCGGCCCGAGGGCCGGCTCGGTGAGATCGACCGAGGCACCCAGTTGATCGTGCCTCGCTCGGAAGATCACCTGGGCGAGCTCCGGATCGGCGGTCGTCACGACCGTCCCGTCGGGTCCCCGAACGGTGAAGGTGTCGCCGTAGCGTTGCGTGCAGGAGCGATAAAACCCCGCCGGGTTTCGCATGAAGGCCAATCCCGAGCGCAGGCGCGAGCGGGGGCCGGCCGGGAGTCCCGAGAGCGAACCTTCGCGCGCGCTGGTACCGGCGCCCGGCGGCCTGGTACCGGCGCCCGGCCGCGATGCGACCGAGTTCGCCTGCGAGGCACCGGCGCCCGGCCGCGACGCGACGCGGCTCGTCGGCGAGGCACCGGCGCCCGGTCGCGGCGCGACCTCGGTGTCGACGGAGGCAAGGCGGCCGTGGGGGTAGGGGCACTTCGACTCCATGGGGCCCTCCATAACATGGTTGCCGAGCACCCGGTGCGATGCCGGTCACTCCCGTGGCGACGGATCACGGAGCGATCGGCCATCCGCTCGCTCGGGGCCCGGCCGCCACAGTCCCATGCGAGCCCACCAGAAGTCCGCCCGAGCCCCGCCGCGGTCGCATTCGACCTCGCGGCGTCCGATCAACCACGCGTTCGACGCCATGGGAGTACGCCCCCACGTCACGCCCAGGAGTCCCCGCATGACCGATCCCCACGCTCTCGACCTTCCCGCCACGGGCCTCGACGCCACGGGCCTCGGCGCCACGGGCCTCGGCGCCACCGGCCTCGACGCCGAGGCCGTGCGTCGGCAGCTCGACGACATGGCCCGCGACGACCTCGACCCCCACGACGGCAGAATGTGGGGCTACGTGTACGACCCCGGCCCCGAGGTGCGGGCCGTCGGTCGCGCGGCGTTCTCCGCCTTCGCCGACAAGGGGGCGCTCGATCCCACGGTGTTTCCCTCGGGCGCCCGTCTCGAACGCGAAGTCGTCGGCCTCCTGGCCCGGCATCTCGGGGGTGCCGACGCGGCCGGAGTGTTCACGACTGGGGGAACCGAGAGCATCTTGCTGGCCGTGAAGGCGGCCCGAGAGTGGGGACGCGCGGCCGGCGTCGACGCACCGCGGATCGTGGTCGCCGAGTCGGCCCATCCTGCCTTTCACAAAGCCGCGTGGTACTTCGGACTCGCGGTCGACGTCGTGCCCATCGACCCCGTCACCTTCCGCATGGAGGTGGCCGCCACGGAGCGGGCGCTCCAGGCCCCCGGAGTCGTGCTGGTCGTGGTGTCGGCCTCGACCTACGGGCAGGGGGTCGTCGACCCGGTCGAGGCGATTGCCGAGCTCGCCCGCAGCAAGGGGATCCTCTGCCATGTCGACGGCTGCGTCGGGGGCTTCATGCTGCCCTTCTTCCGCGAGCTGGGCGACGCGGTACCGAGCTTCGGCTTCGAGGTGCCCGGGGTGACGTCGATCTCGGTCGACCTCCACAAGTTCGCGTTGTGCCCGCGGGGAGCCAGCGTGCTGCTCCATCGCACGCGGTCCCTGCGCCGGCACCACATCTTTGCCCATGCGGCCTGGACCGGCTACACCCTGACGAACATGGGCGTTCAAAGCAGTCGTTCCCTGGGACCCCTGGCCGCCTCGTGGGCGATCCTGCGACACCTCGGCGCCGACGGCTATCGCGCGATCGCCCGCGACCTTCGCGACGCGCGCGATCGCCTGGTGGCGGGGATCGAAGCGACGCCCCACCTCGAGGTGGTCGGCCGGCCCACGATGTGCGTGATGTCGTTCGCCTCGCGCACGCGCAGCGTCTTCGATCTCGCCCGACGGCTCCGAGAACGGCGCTGGTACGTGCAGCCCCAGCTGCATCACGGCCCCTCGCCGGCCGCCATCCACCTCACCGTGAATCCGTCGAACACCCCGCACGTCGAGGCCTTCCTCGAGGATCTGCGGAGCTGCACCCTGGCGGCCTCCGAACCGCCTATTTCGGTCGGGGCCCCCCTGCCCTCCCGCCTCTCCGGCCCGGCGAACCAGGGGCTGGATCGCGACACCCTCACGGCCGCGATGGCCACGCTCGGATCGAATCCGATCCCGCGCGGCGCCGGAGCCACGGCGATCCACGACGCCCTCGATGCCGCCCCGGCGAACGTGCGGGAAGCCCTCCTGATCGCCTACACGAACGAAATCCTCTTCTGAGCGGCGGCGCGAACGGCGGTCGGGCTACGAGGCGAACCCCGAGGCGAACCCCGGGGCGAACCCCGTCGAGCTACGGGTCGAGCGACACGACCACCTTGCCTCGCGTTCGCCCCGACTCGACATGGCGATGGGCCTCCACGATCCGGTCGAGCGGGTACGCGGCCTCGATGCACGGCTCCAGGTGGCCGGCCCCGACCCGAGCGCGGAGGCGATCGAGATCGGTGGCCCTCGGACGGCGGAGAACGGGTACGAGCCGGCGGCCCCGAGCCCGCGCGGCGACGCGCCGATACCCCATGGTCCCGAGGGCGAGCACCGTGCCCGCGGTCGGCCCGATCCGTTCGGCCATGCGGGCGATGCCACCCACGAGAGCGAGCGTCGTCCCGCCGCGGCGCAGGCATCGGCGCGCCAGCACCGGGTCACCCACGGTATCGAGAACGCAGTCCTGCGGTGGAAGGCGGTGGGACGGGTCGTCGGTGCGGTAGTCGACCACGTCGGTGGCTCCGAGGCGGCGCACCCACTCTACATTCGGCCCCGAACAGGTCGCCGACACGACCCACCCCGCCGCCCGGGCGAGTTGAACCGCCACGGATCCCACTCCGCCGGATCCGCCGAGCACGAGCAGGCGCGATCCGGGTGCGAAATCAACCAGGTCGAACGCCTGGAGCACCGTCTGGCCCACCATCGCGAGCGCGGCGGACTCGGCGTGGCTCAGTCCCTCGGGTTTCGTCGCGAGGTGCGACGCGGGCACGATCGAATAATCGCCGCAGGTGCCGTGGCCCGGGGTCGTGCATCCCCACACCTCCTGACCCGGCCGAAGGTGGGTCACGCCCTCACCCACGACGTCGACGACGCCCGACAGGTCCAGGCCCGTCGTCTGGGGGGGCGGGTGCCGCGCCACCACGCGCAGCATCCCCGAGCGAATCTTGCAGTCCACCGGATTGAGCGCCGCCGCGTGCACCCGCACGCGCACGCACCCCGGGGGTGGATCGAGTAGCGATCCGGCCTCGACCTGAAGTACACCCGGAGGGCCGTAGTGGCGAAACCGCGCCACCCTCATCGCGTAGATCGCCGGGCGGGAGGCGTCATCGTCTGCAACATCCGCTGGGGGGGCCGAAGGTGTCTACTCCCGTGGCGACGGGAGCCGGCCCGATCGGCCACCGACGAGCGTCGAGGCGAGCGCGGCGCCTACCGGCGGCCGATCACGGCGCGCCCCCCTGCCCTACAACGCCATCAACCGCCGCACCGCTTCGGAGTAGGTGCGCGACGAGACGAGGGTGGTCCCGCCGCGAAGGTGAATCTCGACCTCGCCGTGGCTCCACGGTTTGAGCGCCTCGATGTGGTGCGCGTTGACCAGGTACGATTGATGGATCCGCAGGAATCCCATAGGACCGAGCCTCGCCTCGATGAACCTCATGGTGGCCCGAAGACGAAAACGCTCCCGGCCCGCGTGAACCACCACGTAGTTGCCATCCGACTCGACCCAGCCCACATCGTCGAGCGCGAGCAGCCGAGTGCCATCGGGAGTCGGCACCGGCAGCCGTTCGGGGAGCACCCGCGTGTCGGCCAACAGCGCCGACAGCCGCGCCGCCTGGTCGTCTCCACCGCTCGACAGCCGTCGCCGTACCCGGTCGAGCGTGTCGTCGAAGCGGGCACCGGTGAACGGTTTGAGCAGGTAGTCGACGGCGCGGTGATCGAAGGCCGACAGCGCGTGTCGATCATAGGCCGAGACGAACACCACGGCCGGCACGGCGCTCGTTCCGACGCGCGCGAGCACCTCGAACCCGTTCATCTCGGGCATCTGCACATCGAGAAACAACACGTCCGGCTGCAGCGAGGGAATCGCGAGAAGGGCCGCCGGCCCATCTTCGCACTCCGCTCCGACCTCGAAGTCGGCAACGTTCGCCAGCAAGTCCCGAAGCCGCTGACGCGCGGGGGCCTCGTCGTCGACGATCAGCGCCGTCCACGTCATGGGGTGACCTCTGTGGCCGGGTGATGGACGGCCGGGTGATCGGTGGCCGGCAGCGCGGTGACCAGTGGCTGGGTGACCGGCAGGTCGACGACCGGCACCTCGACCCGAGCCACCACGCCCCCGTCGGGATGATTGCGCACCTCGAAACGGTGGTCGGCTCCATAGCGTGCCCGCAGTCGAGCGGCGGTCGTGCCCAGGCCGATGCGCCCCTCGTGCTGGGGATCGAATCCCTCGGGGAGTCCGGGGCCGTCGTCGCGGATCTCGAAGGCCACCCGATCGCCCGAGACCTCACATCGCACCGCCACGCGGCCGTCGCCGCGGCGCGAGGCCACGCCGTGCTCGACCGCGTTCTCGATCAAGGGCTGGATCAGCAAGATCGGTACACCGACCCCCTCGATGGGGCCCGAGACGTCGAACGACAACGCGAGCCGGTCGTCCAGCCGTACCTGTTGAAGGGCGAGATATCGTTCGGCGAAGTCGAGCTCGCGCCTCAGAGGCACGATCTCGGCATCGGGCGCGTCGAGCACCATGCGCAACAGATCGGCCAGCTGCGCGAGCATCGTCTCGGCCTTGTCGGGCTGCGAGCGCACGAAGGCCGAGATCGCGTGCATCGTGTTGAAGAGAAAATGCGGGTGCAGACGCGCCGTGAGGGCCTGCAGGCGCGCATCGGACAACTCCGCCGCGAGGTGGGCGGTGCGCATGGCTCGCGCCCGCCCCTCGAAGTGAAAGCGGGCCGCGTGCACCGCGAGCACGAGCACCCAGTAGGTGAGGAGCGAGGTACCCACCGCGCTCACGAGGAGCGTCATGAAATCGGTGCTCCCGGGAAGCCCGAAGACCCTCCTCACCGTGACGGCCAGCCCGACCCAGGCCGCCGCGGCGACGGCGTTGAGCCCCAGGTGGAGCAGGAGCGCCCCGGGCCAGCCCACACGGTTGAGCGGGAATCGCCACGCCGCCCACACGATGCCCGGCGCCAGCAGGGCCCAGATGTACCATCCGGGCATCGCCACCTTGAGAAGGAGCGCCAGATCGGGCGAATCGCCCCGCATGCCGTAGCTGATCGACAGTTGAGTCGTCGTGATCAGTCCCGGAATCGTCCAGGCGACCAGATAGGCCAGAGCCAGGAGCGGCCACCGGCGGCGGGCATGTGTCCAGAGTCCGTCCATGGGCCACGTTCCTGCGCGGAGACTACCCCGTCAAGGCAGCTCCCCTCCTCGAAGGGCTGTAAGGCGTGCCTGCACCGCGGCATCGTCCGGCCGAAGTTCGAGCAGACGCTCGTAGGCGCCGATCGCTTGATCCACCGACCCCCGGGCCTCATAGAGGCGCGCGAGGTTCCCGAGGATCGACGCCGACGCAGGGTGCTGCGCGAGATTGACTTCGAAGACGGCGATCGCATCGTCCGGGCGTCCCTCCGACTCCAGATCTTCGGCGAAGAGATTGATCTCCCACTCCCCGAAGTCGTAGACCCCGGCTTCGAGACTGCGCCGGGCACGGGCGTAGGCGTCGGCCAAGCCGGAGGCGCCCTCCAGATCGAGGGTGAGGCGGAGTTCCTGCGATAGGAGCACCGGCCGCGACAGTCCCCGATGACAGGTCTTGCACGACATCTCGGTGCGAGGCGCTTCGCGGTCCGGCAGCTCGGTGGCGACACGGGAATTCAGTTCGTCGACCATGCCCAGCATCCACCGCGCTGCCAACTTGTGCGGATCGTCGTCGCTCGCGAAGTCCACCCCGTCGAACGAGACGCCGTCGGGGCTCCCCACGTGGCAGAACTGGCACCGCACACCCAGCGACAGGGAGATGCGACGCATGTGGCCAATCAGTTCGTCGCGCGTGATGTCTTCCGGGTAGTGCCGCAGATTCGTGAAGGTGTCTGGAATCTGAGCGGCGACGGGGAGCGGGACGAGCGCCATCGCGGCGCCCTCGATCAGGATGAGGACTGCGGCTCCGGTCGCCGCTGCGCGCGTCATCGTATTCACCCTCCACCTCCTCGCTCGGGCCACTGCAAACGGGCTCACACGAGTAGTGTGACCGGTGCCGCCGAGCCCCCGACACCCGTCGAGGGACGAGTCGGACGAAGTCGGGGACGATGCGCGCGGAGGC
>CBDUEZ010000219.1:0-7422 GCA_965366355.1 uncultured bacterium | reverse complement strand
CGCGCCTCGAGGACGCCTCCGAACGCCTCGTCGGGCGAGCGGAGCGTCCACCCGACCGGTACGTCACGGCGGGCGCGATCGAATGCACGGACCGCGGCCCACTCGACCGTGACCTGGCCCAGTGGAAGATCGCGAAAGTCGACGCGGGCCCAACCCCTCCACGCGCCCCGCCTCAAATTGTCGGCCTGAAGGGGCGTATGAATCACCGCCATCACGGAGTCGCCCGAGGCGAGCACCATCCAGTCGCCCCCGGCGCCTTCGCTCATTTCTCGCGTGCGGTTCAGGTCGAGCACGACCCCGGGCACCCTTCGCTCGGCGAGAACGAGGCCGCCCTCGAGGAATCGAAAGGTCTCGCCCCGCCGCCCGGTCCACTCTGCGAGCGACGACTCGAGCGTCACATCGAGGCTCCTCCCCGTCGAGACGTGCGAGATCTGTTGAAGGGCGCCCCCGGGACCGACCATCAGCCGGAGCGGGCCGTGCGGCACGGGGCGCCAGGGCGCGCGAAACGGGGGGGTCGTCCAGCGTTCGTCGAAGAAGGGATCCCAC
The DNA here is from genome assembly GCA_965366355.1 of uncultured bacterium. Taxonomy (GTDB): domain Bacteria; phylum Gemmatimonadota; class Gemmatimonadetes; order Longimicrobiales; family Gaopeijiaceae; genus Gaopeijia. Next base: position 6,876 of record CBDUEZ010000219.1, on the reverse strand, counting down.
ACGGCCCCCCTCAACAACCAGCCGCGGGCACGGCGTTCGACCTCGGCGCCACCGGTGCGCACCGTCCACAGCCAGGGCACCACGAAGAGGCTGTCGCTCCCCGTACCGACGAACACGACCGAGCGCTCGAAGATACGGCCGCTGTCGGGAAGGGCCGCCGCGTTCGCGGGCTGCCCCCCCGCGGGAGCGTCGGCGACCGGGGGCTGGCCATCACAGGCCGCGATGGCGCCCACCGCCAGGAGGAAGGGAAGCGTTCGTCGAGGTCGCCGCCCGTCGCCCTGACCCCTCATTCGCCGCTCGGGTTCGGAGAGAGGAGTTGGCTCGGCCGCGGATCGAGCCGGCGGTCGAGCTCCGCGAAGAAGCGGCGGATTCGCCGCCGACTCGCACCCAGATCTCGGCCCCCCGAGGCGGGGCCGGCGTACATCGAGACACACGTCTGGGCGTCGGCGTCGAGAAACACGCGGATTCGCACGAGACCCTCCGGGTTCAGGAACCGTTTGGCGGCGCGTGCCTCGATGACCCCCTCGCGGTCGTCGTGCCAGGTCAGGCCCCAGCCGGGAATGTCTCCCGAAGCCAACCGCGTCGCGGCCGTCCAGACGCGGTCGAACGGGATCGCATACCGGCGACCTCGCATGTGCGGGTCGGAGGCATGAGGATCGGTCTGGAACCGATAACTGGGTCCCACCGGCGCCGTGGTCAACGCGTGGAACCCTCCAGCCGGAACGTCAGGTTGACCGTGACCGCAACCGCCTGGGTGCCCGCCTCGATGGGGGTGTCGGCCATGGCCATTTCGGCGCCGCGAAAGCGGGCCATCTCTTGAAAACTCGTTCCTCCCGAGACGGTCACGTCGAGCGCTTCGCCCAGACGCGCCCCGAGTGCCGCAGCGAGAACCTCGGCTTCCTCTCGTGCCTGGGCCGTGGCTGCACCGATCGCCTGAAGGCGCGCCGGCCGCGGGTCGGAGGCGAAGAACGACAGCTCCGAGACCCGGTTCGCGCCGGCGCGAACCGCAGCGTCGAGAACCCCTCCGACGCGATCGACGTCGGTAAGCGTCACCAATACCTCATTCTGGATTCGGTACCCGGTGATTCGCGAGGCGCCTCCCCGCTCGGGGGTCGAGTAGATCGGGTTCAGGGAGTAGCCCGACGTTTCGACGGTGCCGGCGCTTCCCACGACCGGTCGCACGGCCGCGAGCACCGCGTTCAACTGCGCGGCGTTCTTGTCGGCCGCCTCGGCGGCCGAGGTGCCCTCGGTTTCCATCGCGAAACGAAGGCGGGCGCGATCGGTCGGCACCTCGATGCGGGCCGAGCCCGAGACACGAACGACGCCCGTGTCGGCTGCGGCTGTCGAAGGGGCGGCGGGGGCGGATGCCATCGGGACGAGCTCCGGTGAAGCCGTACTGGCAGAGGCAGGGGCGCACGCCGTGAGGGTGGCGACCCCCATCGCGAGCGTGGGGGCGATTCGACGAGTAAAAGCGGCAGTGATCGAAAGCATGTTGTGGTCCGATTGAAGGACTGTGTCGCCGAGTCGTCACCGCCCGTTGCTCCGGAACGGCGACGCCCGGTAGGTTGGGCGGCCGGGCCCCTGCCCAGACGCCCTACCCAAGACTACGGACGAACCATGAAGGCCATCATTCCCCTCGCGGGACGCGGCACCCGTCTTCGCCCGCTGACCCATCATACTCCGAAGCCCCTCCTGAGGGTCGGGGGACGTCCCATTCTGAGCTATCTGCTCGACGACGTGAAGGCCCTGGGTATCGATGAGATGGTCTTCATCGTGGGGTATCGCTCGGAGGTGATCCGTGACTTCATCGCCTCGGAATACCCGGATCTGCGACCGCACTACACCACGCAGGAAGTGATGGACGGCACCGCCGGCGCGATCAAGCTGGCGGAGCCGTGGGCCGACGACGAGCTCTTGATTCTCTTCAGCGACACCCTGTTCGACGCCGATCTGGGGCTCGCTCGACGGCTGCCGCCCGAGGACTCCGGCATTCTCTGGGCGAAGGAGGTCGACGACTACCAGCGCTTCGGTGTGATCGTCACGCGAGAAGACGGCACGATGGAGCGAATCGTGGAAAAGCCGTCGGAGCCCATCTCCCGCCTCGCGAACATCGGCGTCTATCACATTCGTGACTACGGACTGCTGTTCGAGGGCATCGACCACGTGCTGGCATCGGACACGGGCAAGGCCGGAGAGTACTACCTGACCGACGCCTTCCAGTACATGGTCGATCACGGTGCTCGCCTTCGCACGGCGCCGGTGACCGGATGGTACGACTGCGGCAAGACCGAGAGCCTACTCGAGACGAATCACCACTTGCTCGCCACGACTCGCGGTGGAGTCGATCCGAGCGCCCGGGTGGAGGGAGCCGAGATCATCGAGCCCGTGCGGATCGAGGCGGGGGCGACCGTGTCGGGCGGCCGCATCGGCCCCAATGTGACGATCGAGCGAGGGGCTTCGGTCTCCGGTTCGACGCTGCGCGACACCATCGTGGGCCACGACGCCACGGTGTCGGGCGTCGATCTCCACGACAGCCTCGTGGGTGCTCGGGCCCACGTCAGTGGCCTTCACGGCTGCCTGAACGTGGCCGACGACTCACTGGTCGAGGGGTAGGGCCCCCACTCGATCAGCCTCGGGGCGCGAGGGCCTCGTCGGCGAGCATCACGGCGAGGAGCGCGCGCAGAATCCCCTCGGGTCCTCGGGTGTTTCGATACCACTCGGCCGTGGTGTGGGCCTGGCCGGCCTCTCCGCCGACCCCGAGGGTGATGGCGGGGACGCCGATCGACATGGGCAGGTTCGCGTCGGTCGAAGAGATTCCGAGTTCAGGGCGCTCACCGAGGGCGAGCGTGGCCGAGATCGCCGCCTGTACCAGCGGGTGGTGCACCGACGTCGCCCCCGCCGGACGTCGCCCCAGGGTCTCGATCTCGAGGGCCATGCGGGGTTGCCTGGGGTCGGGACTCCGGGGTGCGACCACCCGGTCCAGGATGCTGCGTACCTCGAGATCCATGCGCGACAACTCCACCTCGGCCTCCGAGCGGACCTCGAATTCGACCCACGCCTCGGTCGGAATTGCGTTGACGCTGGTCCCGCCCCCCCACCGCCCGACCGAGAGGGTCGTGGCGGGCCGGTCGGGGAGGGGAATCCGGGTCATGTTGTCGAGGGCGCGGGCGAGGGCGTGGATCGGGTTGGGAAGACCGTAGTCCACCCATGAGTGCCCGCCTGGCCCGCGCACGGTGGCGCGATAGCGGAGTGAACCCAGCCCCGCGTTGACGATTCGCCTCATGCCCGCCCCGTCGAGCGAGAAGAAGCAGGCGCAGCCGCCCGACAGGAGGCCGTCGGACGAGAACAGATGGCGTACGCCGCGCAGGTCTCCCGTGCCCTCCTCCCCCACGGTCGCGACGACCAGAACAGGGGCGGAGAACTCGATGCCGGCGGCGGCCGCGGACCGTGCGAGGGCGAGCAGCGCCGTGAGGCCGCGCGCGTCGTCGCTGATCCCGGGCCCGCACAGGGTGGCGCCGTCCCGGGTGACTCGGGTGTCGGTCCCGGCCGGAAAGACCGTGTCGAGATGAGCCGACACGACGATGGGTTGAACCGACGACCCGGCTCCGGCCCAGGCACCCGACCCGGGGGCCCGGGCGATGACATTGCCCACCTCGTCGGTGCCGAGCAGTTCGAGGCCCGATTCGACCATCAACGAGGCCATGTGTCGACCGCGACGGGTCTCGTCGAAGGGTGGGGCCGCGATTTCGGTGAGAGCGACCTGTTCGTCGAGCGTGCGAGCGTCGGTCGACTCCAGGTGCGCTCGGGCACACAGCACGGCAGGGCTCGACACGAGACGCGCGGCCCCCGCGTCGGCGACGGCCAACGGAGCCGCGTCGGGTGAGCTATCGAGAATCCTGGAGAGTTCGGCGTCCATACCGATCAACCTCTGCCGGGGAGTGAGGCGCCGCAACCGGTTCCGGAGTCCCCCAATCACCCGTGGGTCTTCTTTACGGGTCCGTTACAGCGAGCGCCCTGGGCCGTTACGCCGCTCGCCTAGAGTTGGTCCATGGCGATGTCTGACTCAAGGGACGCCGCGAAGCTGCCCATAGGGGGCTTCTCCCGGTCTCGCACCCACTGGAACTGCCTCATGCTGCGAATCCCGAATCTGCGAGTAGTGGCGGCTGCGCTGCTGCTGACCCCGCTTCCTGCCCTCGGCCAAACGACGGGCCGAATCGTCGGACGGGTCCTTCACGCATCGAGCGCCGAGCCGATCGGGCAGGCGCAGGTCGTCGTCGTCGGCACGAACAGCGGAGTTCTCTCGGATCTCAATGGGCGCTACGTCCTCTCCGGTGTTCCGGTCGGAAAGGTCGACATCACCGTGCAGAGCCTCGGGTACGGCGCGAAGACCGTCACGGGCGTCGCGGTGGGGGCGAGCGAGGTGACCACGCTCGACGTCACACTCGAGGAGGCCGCCGTCGAGATCGCCGGGATCACGATTTCGGCCGACCGAGAAGCCGGATCCAGCGCCTACCTTCTCGACACGCGGCGAACGTCGGCGGCTCTGGTCGAGGCCGTGGGCGCGGCGGAGATCACCCGCCGGCCGGACTCCGACGCCGCCGAGGTGGCCCAGCGCATGACGGGGGTGACCGTCGCACAGGGCAAGTACGTCTACGTTCGCGGCCTGGGGGAGCGGTACTCGCAGACCTCGCTGAACGGGTCGTCGCTCCCGTCGCCCGAGCCCGAGCGGGAAGTGGTCCCCCTCGACCTCTTTCCGGCCGGGTTCCTCGAAAGCCTGCAGACCCAGAAGTCCTACACGCCCGACCTCCCTTCCGATTTCTCGGGTGGCTCGGTGCAGATCAAGACCAAGGATTTCCCCAATCGGTTCACGGTTCGTCTCGGCGTCGGGTCGAGCGTGAACTCGACCAGTCAATTCAAGGATGGCTTTCTATCGTACGGCGGCGGCACGCGGGATTGGTTGGGCCTAGACGATGGTACGCGCGCCCAGCCGGCCGTGGTCGAACAGATCATGGGAGGCGTTCGGAGCGGCGAGCGGCTGCCGGCCGACGCGAGCCAGCTCGTTCAGGTCGGTGAGGCCCTGCGCAACTCGGCCCGCACCTTCGCGCCGCTGTCGGGTGAGACGCCGCTCAATCGCTCGTTCGATCTGTCGGTGGGTGGCGGCACGGAGGTCTTCGACGACGGGGAACTCGGGTTCTTCCTCGCCGGGACCTACACCGACAACTACACGATCCGTCGAGACGAAAAAGAGCGGAAGTGGCGGGCGGAGGCCTTTCTCGAGCCGACCGCCGACCTCTCGACTCCGAACGTCGACTACAGCTTCAACCGCGGAACCCGAGCCGTGTCGTGGGGAACGCTCGGCAACGTCACGTTCAAGCCGAATCCGAATCAGAAGATCAGTCTTCGCACTGCCGTCAACCTGAACACCGACAACGAGGCTCGCACGTTCCTCGGGCAGAACGACGAAGACATCGGTGGGCTGATCCGCAACGAGCGGTCGCGCTTCGTGGAGCGCTTGATGCTCTGGAGTCAGCTCTCCGGCGAACACCGGTCGGTCTTCGATTCCCGGATCGACTGGCGGCTTTCGTTGGCGCGGGCACGGCGCGACGAACCCTTCATGCGCGAGACGATCTACCTCGCCGAGCCGTCGACGGGGGAGTTCTTTCTGCTCGATTTCACCGAGAGCGCACGGTACTTCTTCAGCGAGTTGATCGACGACGACATGAGCGCGGCCCTCGACTGGACCTTCCCGGTCTCGCTCGGGGAGCGCGAGATGTCGATCAAGTTCGGCGGGGCCTACCGCAACCGCACTCGCGATTTCGGGGCGCGCCGGCTCAACTGGAACTTCCTGGGCAACACCATCGCAGACCTCGACACGTCGCTCGTCCAGGGCACGATCGTGGCCTCGAACCCCGACGAAATCGACGAATTTCGAATCGACGAGGTCGTGGAACCGGGTGATGTCTACGGCGCCGACGACGAGCGGACGGCCGGGTACCTGATGTTCACCCTGCCGCTCACGTCGAAGCTCGAAGCCATCGTCGGCGGGAGGCTGGAGACCTACGCGCTGGGCCTGAACTCGCGGGGCGCCTCGCTCAACGAGGTCGACCAGACCGACTTCGCACCGTCGTTGAACCTGACGTACTCCGTCGGTGACAACGTGAGGATCCGTGGAGCCGCGAGTCGCACTCTCGACCGGCCCGAGTTTCGCGAGTTGGCCCCGTTCCAGTTCACGGAGGCGACGAGCCTGCGGCAACTCGTGGGGAACCCGCTCCTGGTGCCTGCCGAGATCATCAGCGGAGACCTCCGGATCGATTGGTTTCCCGGGCCGGGTGAGTTGATCTCGTTCGGCGGCTTCATGAAGTGGATGGACTCGCCCATCGAGCAGGTCTTCATCGCGGCGGCCTCGTCGGCCTACTCGTTCCAGAACGCGATCGACGCCCAGGTCATGGGACTCGAGTTCGACGTCCAACTGCACGGGCGTCGATTGGCCCGCGCGTTGGAGGGCTTCTCGTTCCAGGGGAATCTTTCGCTGATCACCTCCGAGGTGGCGGTGTCGTCGGGGGGCATCTACCAGCCGACCAACAGAAGCCGGGCGCTGGAGGGCCAGGCCCCCTACGTGCTGAACACGGGAGTGAACTACGCCTCGTCCGGCTTCGAGGCCGGCGTCTTCTACAATCGCTTCGGTTCGCGCCTCACCGCCGCCGGCGGCTCGGGCCTTCCCGACATTTTCGAACAGCCACGCAACGCGCTCGACCTGACCCTCGCCTTTCCGCTGGGCCGGGGCGCACGGGCGAAGGTCAAGGCCACCAACCTGTTGGACCAGGACTACACGTTCCTGCAGTCGGCCAACGGGTTCGAGCGGGTGCAGAGAGAGTA
>CBDUEZ010000218.1:0-7429 GCA_965366355.1 uncultured bacterium | reverse complement strand
CGTGAGTCCCCTCAACGTGGAGCCCGGCACCCCCCGTGTGAGGGCGTCGACCCCGGCGACCAGGAGGGGCGCTTCCGTCCCCGGTCCCAGAAGGGCGTGTGCGTCGCGGAGACGGGCGGCGAAGCCGTTCAGGGCCGACACCAGCCGATCTTCGGGGATCCCCTTCGCGGCACCTTCCAGTGCCTTCGCGAACAGGGGGCCGCTGGGAAGGCCGTCGGCTTCGGCATCGAGGGCGAGGGTCTCGACCGCCGAAAGAACCGGCGCGGGCAACATCGCGCGGGCCCGATCTCGAGTCGGGTCCTGAGCGAGGGAGGCCGACGGCAGGAGGCCCATCAAAAGCCACGCGAACACCAGTATGCGAATCGTCATGGACCGTTTCCTCCCTCTTGCTCAGCCACGACCAGCGTGGCGTTCATCCGACCCCATTCGTCGGGTACGTTGCCCGATCGACCTGTTGGCACGAACCACTCTCCATCCACGAGAAACCCGAAGTGGTGGAGGCCGGGCGCGACCTGGATCTCACCCACCCAGGCGGCGCCGTCCCGGCGGAGCGGTACCGCGCTCCATTCCGTGAAGTCCCCGATCACGTCTACGGTTGCGGCACCGCGGAGCGACGCCTCGTCCAGGCGCAGCCGCACGGTCGCCGACCCGCGATCCCACGACAGACGGGCGATTTCTGGAGGGGGACCTCCGAGTGTCAGCAGATCCCACCCCACGATGATGCCGCCCTGCCCCCCCGCCTCGACGAGGGTCAGGGGATCCGGCGCCGCACGACCCATCGTCGCCGCCACGGTTCCTCCTCCGCCGAACGGGACCACGAGGGTGAGGCCCCCCACCCACTCCGAGCCGATCGGGGTCGACCAGGTGCCCCCCTCGACCTGGACCGCAACGCGGCGCGCCACCCAGCGCGCCAGGGCACGCCCGCGAGTGAACGATCCCCCCGACGACACCCACCGCCCTCCGGCCAGACCGACCGACCAGCGGTGTCCCCGAGTCGAGGCCTCGAGGTCGAACCCTCGCGTCCACAAGTCGCGCTCGGCCCTGCGCACCCGCCCGTCGAGCCGGGCCACCTCGACCAGAGTGGAACCGGCTCCGACCTCGCCGCGCGCGACGATCGTGACGGGCCCCGTGCGAAGTCGGGCCGCCGGGCCCGCGCGTACCGATCTGGACCGGTAGGTGAAGGGGTCCTGGATGCGAAAGGCCGAGCCGCGACCCGCGACCCCGAGCGCCGTCCCGGGCCCGGTCCAGGCTTCGGCGCTGCCCGAGATGCTCCCGAAATCGGCTCCCGTCATGGCGTCGGCCGCGAGTCCCCCATAGACCGAGGCGACGAAATGTGTGCGCTCGCCCAGCCAGTCGACGGCGAGCCCGCCCACCCCGTAGAGGGCCGGGTCGCCGACGGCATCGGCGCCGGGGAGCGAGGTGGCGCCCCCCACATGCGCCGTCACCGCTCCCTGCCCGCTCGCGCCAGACGCGCACACCCCGAGGGCGGTCGCTGCGAGCCACAGTGCGGAGTGCGACGTCCTCACGTCAGGAACTCCGCTCAGGGAGGGCCACGGCGAGTACGGCGTTGCGGTTTCCGAACCCGTCGTCGGCGTATCGCTGCGCCTGCGGGTCGGTCACCCAACGGTCGCCGTCGATCACGAACATGTACTCGTGAACTCCCGGCTCGAGCGCGAGGCGCACGGTCCAGACCCCGTCTCCGTCGGGGTCTTCCATCGTGGCGTCGGCCGCCCACTGATTGAAGTCGCCGCTCACGGCGACCGATCGGGCATCGGGGGCCTGGAGCTGGAACTGCACGTAGACGACGGCCGCAGCTCCGGTCCCAGCTCCGGCTCCGTCGGCGGGACCCGCGCCGGGGGTGCGCAGTCCCCAGGGCAGGATGCTCGCGACCAGCGCGGCCGTCGCGACGAGGCCGAGTGTGAGCGGCGTCGCGCGGATCGTGCGGGGCCGCAGAAGCCAGGCGAAGAACCCGCGACGTTCTTCTTTCGCGCGGATCGTGGCCATCACTCGAGTCTCGATCCATCCGGGAGCCGCCCCGGGCACGTCGGCTCGGAGCGACGCGGTGAGCCGTTGCCACATCTCGGCCTCGTGTCGCTCATCGGGAGCCAGATCGCCCGCATCGTCGTCGCCGTCGAGAAAGCGCTGCAGGTCGTCGTTCATCGGTACGCCTCCAGGATCGTCTGTAGGCCCTCGCGTGCGCGGTGAACCCTCATCTTCAGGGCCGGAATCGACACGTCGAGAAGGGCCGCCATTTCATGATAGGGGCGACCGTCGACGTGTTTCAGCACGAAGGCTTCACGTTGTTCGGGATCCAGGCGGTCGAGGGCCGCCTCGAGCCGCTCCTGGATCTCTCGTTGGCGAAAGTTGTCGTCGGGTCGCGCCTCGTCGTCCCGCAGCGAGGGTAGACGGTCGACGGGCACATCGCTTCGGCGCCGACTCTTCAGGTAGTCGCGGCATTCGTTCGCGAGAATCCGGAAGAGCCATCCGCCCACCCGGCTGGGTTCGCGACAGCGCCCCAGGCGCTCGAACCCCTTCACGAAGGCCCGCTGAACGAGATCGGCCGCATCATCTGCGCCCCGCACCATGCGTACGGCGTGCGCGTAGAGCACGTCCTGGTACCGGCGCACGAGCACGGCGTATTCGTCGCTTCGGCCCGACAGGACCGCGTCGACCGCCTCGGAGTCGGTGAGCGAGTGATTGGCCATATCGTTCAAGATAGGGGACGAGGTGACGCCGGGCCTCCGGGACCCGGTATGAGGTCCCGGAGGCCCATCGCGTCAGTCGATCAGGAACCAGGAGAGCACGGCCGCCTTCCAGAGCCAGGCGACGCCTCGGATCTGGCCCGCTTCGAGGGCCTGGTCGCCGTGTGTGTAGAAGGTGATGGCCCACGAGAGGATCAGGCCGCGCACCCCGGCGTCGTCGCCCACCTGTGCGGCGGCTTCCGTGAGCAGCTCGGTCGCGAGGCGATGAACCTTCTCCGCCTCCTCCCTCGTCACTCCGCCCGGCGCCACCCACGCCTTCAGGGCCCCCCAGCACGCCTTTTGGGCCATGCGAACGGCAAGGCCCGTGTCGCCGTTGTCCAGGGCCGCCTCGGCCGCGCGCTGGGCCTCCATGGCTTCCTGAAGGAGTGCCCTCTGCCGGTCGTCGGCGCCCTCGTGCTCGAAGATGTCCTGGGCGAGATCGATCGCACTCGCTCCGAACTGCACGGCGAGTCCGACGCGGTCGACGTCGGGGTGTCGGGTGCGGTCACGGTCCCGATCGCGCTGGGCCGTGCTGATCAGGCCATCCTGGGTATCGTCTGCTTGCGTCGCCGCCTCGCCCAGGGCGGCCTCACTGAGGACGGTCTCTTCGAATTCGGGAGTGAACGGCTGCGACTCATCCTGACAGGCGCCGAGGAAAAGCGCCCCGAGCAGGGCCATCGCGGGTGCCCGGCGGGCGGGGGTGGGAATGCGGAACATGGGAATCTCCGGTTCGTGTGTCTTCGTGCTCCGGGTCGGTCCGAAGCACGTCGTCCGACGCGCGTCACCCCCTAGACGACCGGTTGCCCCAAAAGGTCACTGAGACTTTCTTCAGCGCCATGTCACTCCTTCCGATTCACACTGCCGACCGGTATGTCGAGCCCCTCCGCGAAGGAGGCTCGTTGCCGGCGATCGTCGAGACGCCCGGGGGGCTCTTCGTCGTGAAATTCAGGGGCGCGGGTCAGGGGCCTCGCGCACTCGTGGCCGAACTCCTCGTGGGTGAACTGGCCCGTGAGCTCGGGCTGCCCGTGCCCGGCCTGGCCCTCATCGACGTGGCTCCCGATTTCGGCCGATCCGAGCCGGACGCCGAGATTCAAGATCTCCTTCGGGCCAGCCACGGGGTGAACGTCGGGGTGGAATACCTCGAGGGCGCGTTCAACTTCGACCCGCGGGCGGCAGGGGAGTACGTCACTCCCGATCTGGCAGCGGAAATCGTCTGGCTCGACGCCTTCGTGACCAACCCCGATCGCACCGCGCGGAATCCCAACCTCATGATCCAGGCGAGGAGGCCCTGGCTGATCGACCACGGGGCCGCCCTCTACCATCACCACGACTGGGATCGGGTGAATGAGGCTCGCACCACGGCGCCGTTCCCGATGATCGGCGACCACGTGCTGCTGACCCTTGCGTCGGGCCTCCAGGAGGCCGACGAACGCATCGGGGCGCGGGTCGACTCGGATCTGTTCGCGCGTGTCGTGTCGAGCGTGCCGGCCGACCTGATCACGGAAGAGGACCGTGGCCGCTACGTGAATTGGTTCTCGTCGCGATTCGCCGGCCGTCGGGCCATGGTCGACGGTGCCGTGGTCGCACAGACCGAAGCGCGCTCCCACGTCCCGCAACCGCAGTCGTACCGCCGATGAGCGATGCGCGGGCGGCATACGCCTTCGCCTACCTACGCGTGGTGCCGAAGGTACATCTGGGGTCGTTCGCGAACGTGGGGGTGGTGTTGCACGCCCGCACTCGCGGCTTCGTCGGGCTCCGGGTCGTCACCGACTCGGGAGAACTGGAGCGGCGCGTTCCGGGAACCGACATCGCCCTTCTGGTGCGCTATTTGGAGAGTATGAGGGCGGTTGCCGAGGGAGACCCCACCGCCGGGCGGGTGGCCCTCCTGCCACCGTCGGAGCGCTTCCACTGGCTCACCGCACCGAGGTCCGACGTGCTTCAGTGTTCACCCGTTCACACGGGTGTCGCCCCGGATCCCGAGGCGGTGCTCGACCGGCTCTTCGAATCGATCAGGGCCTGAATGGCCGGGTGCGACGGGTCGCGCTCCATGGTGATCCCGAAGAACCGCTCGGTGACGCCTTCGGCGATTCCGACCACACGCACGTTGTAGCGGGCGCAGATCTCCTCCTGGACGAGGGCCGGCGCGATGAAGAAGCCGCGGCCGTCCTGCCCGAGTAGTTGGAGGAACCCGACGTCTTCGACTTCCGCCGCCACCCTCGGACGCAAATTGTGGCGCGCGAACCATGCGTCGAGACCGCGCCTGAGAGGCGTGTTTTCGGTGTGGAGCACGAACGGAGCGCCTTCCAATCCGGCCGGGAACCGCCCTGCCAGTTCGTCGACGAGCGCGGGGGCACCGAAGATCAGGGCAGCGCTTTCATGCAGGTGGTGGGTGTGCCCCTCGGTCGCCTCCGAGGGTCCGAGGGCGACGTCGGCAAGAACGAAGTCGAGCGTGTGGGCTGCGAGTGCCGCGCGGAGCGGCGCTCGCCGCCCGACTCGAAGCACGATCCGCAACTCTGCCGGCGGCAGCGAGAGCGCGGGTTCCAGGAGCCGGTGCGCGCTGAGAAGAGGCACCGAGTCGACCACGCCCACCGCGAACCGCTGGGGCCCCGGGTGGTGGAGGCTGTGCACGGCGTCGGTGATCCGCTCCCCGACGCGGAAGATGGTCGATGCGTGCTCCTGAACGGTGCGGCCGGTCTCGGTGAGCTCGAGGCGGTTGCCCCGGCGTCGAAAGAGGGCCACCCCGAGCGACCGCTCCAGGGCGGAGACCTGCGCCGAGATCGTCGGTTGCGTGACCCCGAGCAGCTCGGCCGCCCGTTTGATCGTGCCTTCCCGGGCGACGACCCAGAAGTAGTGCAGGTGGTGGTAGTTGAGATCGGGCATCGACCGCCGTTCCCGCCCCTACTGCTCGTCGAGGAGGCGTACCTGCCCGTTCGAGAGGTCGACGACGGCGCCATGCAGGGTCAACGCTCCCTGCTCGACCTTCTCCATCAGAAGGGGGGACTGCTTGCCGAGTTCCCGCAATTGGTGCCTGACGTTGAGTTCGATGGCGCGATCGAGGTCGGTGCACCCATCGGGAATGGCCGCATCGATATGCCGCAGGAGGTCTGGAATCCGACCGGGAGCCGGACCGTCGCTCAGCGCCGCCGTCACCGCCCCACACCCGGAGTGGCCCAGCACCAACACGAGAGGCGTGCCGAGGACCGAGACCGCGTACTCGATGCTGCCGATCTGCTCTGACGCCGCCACATTGCCCGCTACACGCACGACGAAGAGATCGCCGAACCCCGCGTCGAAGATGATCTCCAGGGGGACCCGCGAGTCGGCGCATCCGAGAACGGCCGCCCAGGGCCGCTGCTCTCTCACGAGAGCCGCCACCTTTGCGAGGCTACGGTTCGGACCCCGCGGGTGTCCGAGAACGAATCGCTGATTGCCCTCGACCAGCGCCGCCAGGGCACTGGCCGGGGTTTCGGGTCGTGGGGGGTTCGGATTCACGTCGGCCTTGCTCGAGGGGGACCCTGCCACCGTAGAGTAGGTTGGCCGCAAAGCTTCGAGAACACCAATGAGTCTAATATGAGATTCGAAATTTACGAATCACTCTCGATCGATCCTGGGTGATCACCGCGGCGCGTTGCGGCACGAATCTCCGCGTACCCGTTGCCAATTGGCCCGAAACCGTCCAGACTAGGCACGTCCGTCCACGCACCATCCCCTTCCCACAGGAGACGTCCAGATGACGAAGGACGAATTCGCCGAGAAGCTGGCTAAGAAAGCTGACCTCTCGAAGGCCAAGGCCAAAGAGGTCATCGAGGCCATTTTCTCGACCGAACCCCGCAACGGCATCATCGCCATCGAACTCGATGGCGGCCGCGACTTCACCATCACCGGGTTCGGGACCTTCGGTACGCGCGCTCGCAAGAAGCGTGAGGGTCGTAATCCTCGCACCGGGGAGTCGATCACCATCCCCGCCATGAATGTGCCTACGTTCCGCGCAGGTCGTGGTTTGAAGGATCGCGTACGCGACTGATTTGAGACGCCCGCGACGCGACGTGGTGTACGCTGCGCTCGCGTTGTGACATACCGGGTCTCCACCAGCGGGTGGGGACCCGGTCGTCGTTTACGGCATAGGTCGGAGGACCCAGGCAAAAGAAGGGGGGCGACTCCGGTGGCGGAGTCGCCCCCCTCGGGCGCTGCGATCCCCTCGGTCGGTCAGACCGATTGAGGCTCGAGGATGGCCACGAGACGGCGTCCCTCGATGTTGTTGCTCCGCTGCTCCACCTTCGCCAGGTCCTGAACGGCGTCGATCATGCGGTCCAGCGTGGCCAACCCCACCTCGGGGCGGCGCAATTCACGGCCGCGGAATCGGAGAACCACCCGAACCAGATTCCCTTCTTCGAGAAAGCGCCGGGCCCGCTTCAGCTTGACCTCGAAGTCGTGGTCATCTGTGCGGGGTCGGAGCTGAACCTCTTTGATCTCCGTCTGGTGCTGGTTCTTTCTCGCTTCGCGCGCCTTCTTCTGCTGCTCGTACCTGTACTTCCCCCAGTCCATGATCTTGACCACGGGGGGGCGGGCCTGGGCAGCGACCTCGACGAGATCGAGTTCGGACTCCCTGGCTTTCTCGCGAGCCGTGTCGAGCGACACGACCCCCACCTGTTCGCCATCCGCGTCGATAAGGCGAACGGGGCTGATGC
>CBDUEZ010000217.1:0-7454 GCA_965366355.1 uncultured bacterium | reverse complement strand
GCACCCAGCGATCGGTCGTGAGTCCGGTGGGCACGGTCGGCTGCCACCACTGGTCATTGCCGTGGGCGGGCACGTCGAAGGGATCGGTCATGATGATCAGATCGGGCGGCCCGAGCGTCGCGCTGGTCATGAACTCCTCGCCCGAGGGGAACTCCACTGGAGCGGGCAGATCGGCGGGGTCGCCCTCGACCATGCCCTGATCGACCCAGGCGAGGATCGTCTCGATCTCGTGGTCTTCGAGCGAGCGATCGTTCTTGAAGCTCTGAATGCCGATCTCGGGGTTCAGGTGCCACGGAGGCATGATGCGTTCCGCGACTTTCGCCCGGATCCGGCGTCCCATACGACGCACTTCTCCATACGACCCGAGCGCGAAGGGAGCGATCGCCCCCTCCGAGTGACATTGCTGGCAGTTCTGCTGGATGATGGGCGCGATGTCACGGGTGTACGTGATGTCGGCCGCCTCCTGCGCGCTGGCTGAGGCCGGAAGAATGAGAGCCGGAAGAGTGAGAGCGGCGAGAACCACGAGCCCGACGGTCTTCATACGTCCTCCTTCACTGCGCTTGAGGGACTTCATCGGGACACCGTGATCGGAATGTACCCGTTGCTCCAGCAGCACTGTTCGAGTCCGGCGGCCGAGACGGTCACATCGGAATGATCGGCCCGCACGTACACGACGTACTCGCCCGGCTCGCTGAATGTGGCCGAGGTGCGAGCCTGCCGCTCGCCTTCGGCGATCTCGACCGACTCCTGGGCGAAGGTGACCGGGGCCGGGCCGCGGTGCCGATAGAAGCGAACCGTGACGCCGTGCCCCTGCTGGTCCCACGAGTCGACGCTGAGCGCGACCGGCTGGCCGACCCGCGCCGACAACGGGGCCGCCCAGGGCCCATTCGGTCCCTGCACCTCGGAGCCGCCCGCCTCGACCCGAACGAACGGCGGATACCGATCGTGGGCCTTCATGTAGAGGTTGGCGGTCTCGTAGCTGTCGATGATCCCGCCGGGCACCGCCCACTCCTGGCCGTTCGCCCGCAGGGTCCAGGTCACGCGGTCCGCTCCCCCGAAGGTCGAGGGCACGGTGACGGTGAACACACCGTAGCTGCGGCTCGGCGTAAAGACCGTCGGCTGCCGTTGATCCGCGGCGCCCGGCGAGACGTTGTTGTCGGGGCCGGGGGCGATATTCAGCACCTCTTCCCGATTCAGGTTGAAGTACCCGAACGAAAGGGTGTACGTCCCGTCGCCGTTCTCGTACCACCCTTCGAAGGTGGGGCTCACTCCGAGACCGCTCGGCTGGCGCCGCATCTTGGGGTTGTACTGGCCCTCGACCGGGGCCGCCGAGCTCAAGGCGAGGGAGAGCGCGAACGCGCCCAGAATCAGGGACCTTCCTTCCATTTCCAGCTCCTTGCGCTCATCGCAACCGGACCAGGGCACGTGATTCGACGTACGCGAGGCCGCGAGCCATCCGGGCCATAATGGGCGTGCACGGTCCCGTTTCGCAAAACCACGCGCTCGCCACCCTTGCTGCCGAAGGGCGCAGACTCCTACCCTCCCCCGTCCAGCACACCACCCTCCCTTTCTGTATGAGGCCCGCCCGTCGATGGCCGATCGAACGCATTCCCGGGGATCGAGCACGCCCCTTTCGGCACTGAGCGTGGCCGCCCTGGTGTGCGCCATCGGGTCCTGCACCGCACCCGACGCGGGCACGCGCTCCGAGTCACCCGAGGGCTCGGCGGAGACCGCGGGGGCGGGGGCGAATCCGGCCGCAGCCCTGCCTGTGGCCTTGTGGGTCGACGCCACCGACGCCCTCCTCGACTCGACGGCCCAGTGGACCAACAAGGTCGAACTGGCCGACCTCGATGGTGACGGGCGCCTGGACCTGCTGTTCGCGAACGGCGGAAACTATTCCGAGCCCGGGGAACCCGAGGCGAACCGGGTGTTTCTGAACCGGGGGCCGGGCGAGCGGTTCGTCGAACGCACCGCAGAGGTGCTCGGCTCCACCCCCGACCTGTCGCGCGTGATCAAGGCGCGAGACCTGAACGCCGACGGATGGCCCGACATCTTCGTCGGCACGACCTACCAGACCCAGAGCCGGCTCTTTCTGGCCGACGGCGCCGGGGGCTTCGTGGAACGCACGGCGACGCACCTGCCCACGATGCCGCTCAGCGTGGGCGACGCCGAGCCGGGCGACGTCGACGGCGACGGCGACCTCGATCTCGTGGTCGCCGATTGGGGTCCCGGCGACAACATGTCGAACGACGGGGGCCGCACGCGCCTGTGGCTGAACGATGGGTCCGGGCGTTTCACCGACGTCACCGACGCCCGCATGCCCGAGCTGCGGGTGCGCTTCTCGTGGGACCTCGAGGTCGTCGACGTCGACAACGACTTCGACCTCGACATCCTGGTGTCGTGCAAGCGGTGCGGGGGCAGTGCCCTCTTCAGAAACGACGGCACCGGGACCTTCGAACACGACCGGCGAGCGATCCCCCAGTACACCAACAACTACGAGTTCGAGGCGATGGACCTCGACGGCGACGGTTTTCTCGACCTCGTGACCATCAACGACGGCGAGATCGTGGGCGGCAACAGTGGGAGCCGGCGCGAACACGTCTTCCAGAACAACGGCGAGGGCCGGTTTCGCGATGTCACCGAGGCCTGGTGGCCCGATGCGGAAAACATCGGTGAAGACGACAACATGGTCGCCTTTCTCGACTACGACTCCGATGGCGACGCCGACTTCGTGATCGGCTCCCTGAGCGGCCCCGACCGACTCCTGATCAACGACGGTGCGGGGCATCTGCGCTCGGCCAACGAGGTCTTCTCCGGGGCCGATACACCGGGCACCCTGGGGCTGGCCCTCGGCGATCTCGATGGCGACGGGCGCCTCGATGTCGTGCAGGCCCAGGGTGAGGTCTCCGACGCGGAGCAGGAACGGATCTACATGGGACGGGGACTCGACCCCGATACCGCGGTGCCGGTGATCGGGCCTGTGCGAGGCACCCTGGTCACCGGCGGACGCCTGATCCAGGCCCGGGTGCACGATCGAAAAAGCCCGACGCTGCCCACCGAGTGGCGCACGGTCGAGGCCCGCTGGATGGAGGGGGACACCGAGCGGCGCGCCCCCCTCGCCTGGTACGGGGAGTACCTCTGGCGGGGTGTGGTGCCCGAAGGAGCCGACGACGTGCGGGTGTGTGCGGAAGATGCGTCCGGCAACCAGGCGTGCCTCGAGGTGGCCGGCTAGGCCGGGTCGGGTCCGGCGGCCAAAGGGGACGGGCAGGCTCGCCGCCCACCCGCCCCCTTGGTGCGGCTCAGGTCAGCCCTTCACCTGCACGTTTCCGTTCGCCACCGGCTGCGTCCGCTCATTGTCATCGGGCCAGATCTGCGCCTCGCAGTACTCCTGCGAGGTGATGATCCCGCCACCACCCTCGAACCCGACGAAGGTGGCACGGTCGGCATCCGACTGGCCCTCGCCCGAATCGAGCACCCGGAACCAGATGTCCCTTCCCACCTCGTGAATCGGGGTCGTGTGGCTGGCACGGGTGGAATTGTTCTGGGTCACGACGCCGCCGATCCACGCCCGACCTTCATCGGCATCGACCGCCAGGCAGGTGACGCGTCCGTGGAAGTCGATGAGCTCTCCGCCGAGCGTGACCGAGAAGCGCAGTTGGCCCTGGGCATCGAGGCCCTCACCGTGTTGAACGCTGCCGAACGCGAAATCGACCAGGAGTCCGCCGCCAAAGTCGAGCTTGCCACCTCCGCTGGCCCGGTCGGGTCCACCGCCACCCCGAGCCTGGGCCGTGACCGTCTCCTGGACGTCCAGCGGGGCGGTGGTGGTGGGGGCGTCGCACGCGGCGACGGCGAACACGAGGCCAGCGGTGATCATCAAACGTGGGTTGGTCATATCAACTCCGCTCATGGGGAAAAGTACCCTGCGAAGTGAACGTGGCGGGGTGAGCGCAGCGCGTCTTGCACAACCCGACCCGTTTTGAACAGGTGTCACGTGCGACCCCGGGGCGTCGTACCGATCCAGGGGAGTGGAGGGGCCGTCCGGCCCCCTCGATCAGCGTCTGCGTAAGGGGAACGATGCGATCACGCATCCATGAACACTCGAGCGAGATCAGGAACGGAGGCTCGCCTCACGTTCCCGTCTCGATGTGCAGCCCCCGCTTCCTCACGGTCGAGACGGGCGGCTTCATCGTGTCGGAATGTTGGTTTCCACCCGGGAGCGTGATCCCTCGGCACACCCACGAGCGCGCGGTCCTGGGCGTGATGCTGGAGGGTGGCTTCGAGGTCGGCTTTTCAAGGCGCACCCTCGAGCCGGGCCCCGGCGAGCTGTTCACCGAGCCTGGCGAAGAGGCGCATTCGAATCGGATCGGGAAGGGCGGCGCCCACGTGGTCGCGATCCAACCCGATCCCGCCGATCGGGAGCTGTCGGCCACCTGCCGGTCGCTGCTCGACGGCATGCGGTCGCTGCGACACCACGGGGTCGCCCATTCGGCTCGCCGGTTGGCTCGAGAGCTCAAGGCACCCGACGATATGGCCGACCTGGCCATCGAGTCGCTCGCGCTCGACATGCTGGTCGGCGCGGTTCGGTTCCAGGGTGGCCGAGGCGAGCCCGGCTGGCTCTCGAGGGTAGACCAGATGATCCTCGACGGATTCAGGGACCGACTCAGCATCATCGACATCGCAGCCGAAGCGGGTGTCCACCGAGGGCATCTCGCCCGTGTCTACAAGCAGCACCGTGGCGTGCCGATCGGGACGCATATTCGGCAACTACGCCTGGAGTGGGCGGCCCAACAACTGGCCGGCTCGACGGCCTCCATCTCATCGGTGGCGATTCGTGCAGGCTTCGCAGACCAGAGTCATCTGACGCGAGCGTTCAAGAGGCTTTTCGGAGTGCCGCCCGGAGAGTACCGGGCGCGGAGTCAGGCCTGACAAGACATCGTGCTGGCTCCCTCTCGGGGCGAGACGTAGTTTGAGCATCGGACCGGGCCGCAAGGGGCACCGGCCCGCCCCCACGCCCGGCCCTTCGAGCACATGAGAACCGTCACCGTCCTCGCGCTGTCGTGCCTCTCACTGGCTGCCCTCATTGCCTCCCCTGCTCGGAGCCAGTCGCCCGACGAGTTCTTCGAGGCGCGGGTGCGCCCGATCCTGAGCTCGAACTGCATCGACTGCCACCGAGAGGGACGGGCCCGGGGGCGGCTTCAGCTCTCGACCCTCGCCGACGTTCTGAAAGGGGGGGGATCGGGTCCCGCGATCGTGATCGGTGATCCGGATGCGAGCCTGTTGATCCGGGCGATCCGTCACGAGGACCCCGAACTCGCCATGCCGGAAGACGCACCTCCGCTGTCTGCCCGCGATGTTGCCACGTTGGAGGAGTGGGTCAGAATGGGCGCCCCGTGGCCCGACGCCTCCCCGGCGATCACCTTCGCGGCGAGCGTGATGCCGTCGGGCGATGGGCTGACCCCGGGCGCCCAACTCTTCGTGGATCGAGTGCGCCCCGTGCTCGAGCAGAAGTGCTTCACCTGCCACACCAACGACGAGCGTGGGGGACTCCGGCTCGACTCGCGGGAGCGGGCGCTGCAGGGAGGGGGCCGCGGCCCGGCGATCATTCCCGGTAATCCTGAGCAGAGCCTGATCATCGCGGCCCTTCGCCACGATGATCCCGACCTTCAGATGCCGCGCAACGGCGACGCACTGTCCGACGCCGAGATCCAGGCCTTCGTCGACTGGATCGCCGCGGGAGCGGAGTGGGCCGACGCCGGCGGACCGCTGGTGATTCCGCGCCGCGCCATCACCGCCGAGGAGCGCCAGTTCTGGTCGTTTCAGCCAATCCAGGAGCCCTCGGTTCCAGCGGCGGCAGGCGGCACCTGGGGCAAGACCGAGATCGATCGCTTCATTCGCCATCGACACGCAGAGGTCGGGGTCGATCCCGTCGGCCCGGCCGACAAGCGCACCTTGATCCGGAGGGCGACCTTCGATCTGATCGGCCTGCCCCCCACGCCGAAAGAAGTCGACGACTTCCTCGCCGATGACGCACCCGACGCCTTCGAGACGGTGGTCGAGCGCCTGCTCGCCTCACCCCACTACGGCGAAAAGTGGGGACGCCAGTGGCTCGACGTGACCCGCTACGGAGAAGACGACACACGTGGGCTCGCCGACGATGGATCCGGCCGCGAACGGTATCCGATGGCCTACGTACATCGGGACTGGGTGGTCGACGCGTTCAACGCCGACATGCCCTTCGACACCTTCACGATGGCGCACCTGGCCGCCGACCTGATGCCCGCGACGGATCGGGCCCGACTCCTGCCGGCTCTCGGGTTCCTCGGGCAGGGGCCGTGGTACTACGACCTGGCCGATCCGCCCGTGGCCCGCGCAGACGAACGGCACGACCGGGTCGACGTCACCTCCCGCGGCTTCCTCGGCCTGACCGTGGGTTGCGCCCGCTGCCACGACCACAAGTACGATCCGATCGGGATCCACGACTACTACTCCTTCGCGGGGGTCTTCAACAACACCGACTACCACGAATATCCGATCGCCGACTCGGTCGAGGCGGCCCACTTCGAGCGCGAGAAGGAATTCATCGAGCAGCTCGAAGAGGGAATCGACGACTACATGGACACGGAGCGCGAGCAACTCGCCCGTGTGCTCACGCTGCAGGCGTCGGACTACATGCTGGCCGCCTGGAAGGTGACGGGAAAAGAACAGATCCCGTCCGAGCGCGCGGCCACCCAGGCTCGCCTCGATCTCGAAACGCTCGAGCGGTGGATCGACTTCCTGGACGACGAGCCCAAACATTATCCCTTCCTCACCGATTGGCAGGCGATGATCGCCGATGAGGGAGGCACCGAAGAGAAGGCCGAGGAACTCGCCGAGGCGTTCCAGCGACTGCTCCTGGAGGTCACGGCCGAGCAGCAGAAACTCAAGGAACGCAACGAGAAGATCATCGCGAAGGGTACACCTCTCGAAGAGACCAAGTCGGTGCCCATGCCCAATGGCTTCGAGAGCTTCTTCGACGAGCACCAGCTCGAGCTCGAGACGATCGATCGGGAGCGCCTCAACCTCTACATGGACGTGTTCGAGTACGATCTCGACAACGAACTCGACACGTTCTTTCCGAAGCCGGCCCTGCTGGCCTTCTACGGATGGAGCCTGGAGCGCCAGCTCAGCCGCGTATCTGCCGACCACCTCACCGCGATGCGCGAGAAGATCGAGGAACTGGAAGAGGGACTTCCCGAGATCGAACTGGTCATGGGGGTTCAAGACAAGGACTCCACGGCGATCGACGACATCGGACTGCACATTCGTGGAAACCCGCTGACCCTCGGGGAACGGGTGCCCCGCACCTTCCTCCATGTGCTCGAAGACGATGACGCACCTGCGACCTACGACCGGGGAAGCGGCCGGCTGCAGTTGGCCCAGGATATCGCGTCGCATCCCCTCGCCGCCCGGGTCAT
>CBDUEZ010000216.1:0-7529 GCA_965366355.1 uncultured bacterium | reverse complement strand
GGCGGAAACCCTGGGGGCGACTGTAGTGTGCCCGAGTGAGCGATATCGTCGGGGCCGGTTCGGAAGGCCCTGCACGCTATGCGCCAACAATGGCTTACCCCGCCGCGGAATGGGGCACGTGAGATCAAAGTGAGAGGAGGATAGTCGGGTGAAGTGCGACGCTTGCGGCTTTGAAGTGGAACAGCGCGAGGGGTTCGTTTTGACTTCATCTGAGGTCACAGCCAGCTCTAGGTATTGGGAGAATCAACTGCCCAAGTTCGCGATCGGAGTCGCAGCGTTCCAAAACGTCCAGGACAAGACGAGCTTCGTCGTCGAGCGGATGGCTGAGTACGTTTACGATCCCTCCGGCTGGCTGATATGTGAGCCGTGCAGCCTGTTGTTTCAGTTCGATCGTGATTCCGCTCGTTGCTGCGCGATGGAGGGTCAGGATAGGCCGGATGCGGGGCCTGCCGATCTCGAGACAGCCGTGATCGCCGCGAGAGACGCGATCGAGTGTTTGTGTCGTGAGGTCGAGCCAGGAGGGGAGGGTGACCCGGTCGCCACCAAAGCACATTGGCAATGCACGCGCTGCGGAGCCCTTTACGTGAAGGATCCTGATGGGCGCGCGACTAGTGAGTTGGTCCTTGAAGCGGGAGGCATGATCTCTGGGGGTATTACCTGTGCTGATTGCCGAACGCGGTATAGCATGGCCGACGTCTATTCCGGGCGGTTCGACATGCGAGAGGACGACGCCCTAGTCGCGGCAGCCATTAGCGATCCTGGGAACGTGACCTCGGATCCGGTGACGAAGACTTGGTACTACAAAGGGCTGCCGCTCAAAGGGCCCTCGCCCGCGAATGCTCCCAGGAGCCGGTGGTGGCAATTCTGGAGATGATGTGCCCAGCGCTGGTGCACCGTCGGCGCACAACTCCAGGTTTCCTGGCTCCGCACTCCAATTCCAACCCTGACCCTCCTCCCCCGGTGGTGGTCAGGGCACCTGTCTATACAGCCCCACGACCCGGTTCGTAATTTCTCCAGTATCGAGCGTCGCATTGGAGAGCACGATCACCGTGAGGCGGTCGTCCAGGTACCGGCGGATCCTCGTCCGAAAGCCGACCCACGCACCACCGTGCTGGACGAAGGGTGGGTCGTCGCTCAACACCCACCCGAACCCGTAGTCCGAGACCTCTCCCGTTGTCAGCGGCGTCGGCGAGAACACCTCGACCAGACGATCTCCCTCGTCGGCCCATCGCCACAGCGCCTGGTCCCAGCGATACATGTCTTCCAGCGAGGCGTAGATCCCCCCGGCCCCGATCAGCCAGTTGAACGGATGCGCGTCGTTCTCGACCCATACTCCCGTGGAGTCGGCCGTATAGCCGATCGCCCGATCCGGAATCAGCGTGCTCGGAAGATCCCTCACCCGCGCGGTCTCCATCCCGATCGGCTCGAACAGTTCCGTTTCGATGAAGTCCGCGAAGGTCCGGTTGGTCGCCCGCTCGGTGATCAACGCGAGCAGTTCGTAGGCGGGGTTGCTGTAGGCGTATTCAGAGCCTGGGTCGGCGAGAGCCTCGACGGTCGACGTCCGGTAGTACGCTGCGGCATCGGCGTTCGCGAAGGGTGGATCGCCACCCGCCTCAGCCTCCTCCACCATCCCGTCGAAGCCGTAGTAGTCCGGCAGGCCCGATGTATGGGTGAGCAGGTGGCGGACCGTGATGCCCTCGTACTGCTCGATCTCTGGGATCCACGTCGCTGCGGGATCGTCGTAGTCGAGCAGCCCCCGTTCGTGCACCATCACGGTCGTGAAGGCCACGAACTGCTTCGACACGGAGCCGAGCCGGACCGGAGTCTGCGGTGTGAGCGGTCGACCGGTCACGCGGTCGGCAACTCCATACCCGTTGGCATGCAGCACCTCCCCGTCCCGGATCACCATCACCGTCATCCCCGGATCGGTCGCGCTCGCGTATTCCTGCACCACGCTGTCGACCCGAGGATCGACCCGTAACACGATCTCGGGGAACGTCTCGGCGGCATCGCTGGAAGGAGGGTCCGAAGCCGGGGCTCCGTCCCCTGAGCATCCGAGTCCGAGGATCAACAGGCCGATCAAACCCGACCCGAGAGGGGCTCCGGTGCGGGAGTGCGTGCGATCGGTTCGGAGGTTCGAAGACATCGGGAGGCCTCATCCGGTTTGGTTGAGCCGAGGCTGTCACATTTGCAGACAACTTCGGTCAACCTGCGATGCCCGTGCACACATGGGCAAGAGGGATGGAGGACCCGCCGTCCTCCGATCCCTACTCTCGCAGGGAAGCGGCGGGATCTACTCGGGTCGCTCGCCGGGCGGGAACCCAGCAGGCGACCAGTGCCACGGCGGTGAGGATCATGCTGGCCGTGATCAGGGTGGCGGGATCGGTGGGTGCCACGCCGACGAGAACACTTCGGGCGGCCATACCCATTCCTACAGCCACGGGCGCTCCCATTAGGAGCGCCAGTGCGATCAGACGCCCGCCTTCCATGACGACTTCCCGCCTGACTTCCGCTGGGGCCTGGCCCAGCGCCATTCTCACGCCAATCTCCCTGGACCGACGAATGACGGCCTGCGACAGCACGCCGTAGATCCCAAGGGATGCCAGAAGGAGAGCACTGACCCCGAATCCGGTCATCAGGCCGAGCAGTAGTCTCAGCGTCACCAGAGTCTCACCGGCACGGGTCTCCATGGTCACGACTTCTTCGATCGGGGCCCCGGGCGCCAACTCCCCCAGAATCGCTCGAACTGGAGCGATCAACGCCGCAGGGTTCGAAGAGCGAATGGCCAGACTGAACCGAGCAGAGCCCCGCATCGGAAACCAGATCCCGGGAAGGCCGGGTCGGGCGATGTCATGGAGCCTCAGGTGCTCGACCACCCCGACGATTCGAGCCTTCAAGAACTCCTCGGGGGTGCCGTTCGGGTTGATCTGCAGGAGTTGGCCCACCGCGTCCATACCAGGGAATGCACGTTCGGCAAGGAGATCGTCGACTACGATGGTGAAGCCGTCCGTTTCTGGATCGCCGGTGAACGTATCGCCCGAGATCAAGCGGGCACCCATCACATCGAAGAACGAGGGGGAGACGAATCGCTGGTCGGCGGTCACACTTTCCCAGTTGCGAGCGGTCTCCTCGTTCCATGCGTAGGGCTGAAGGGGACCACTTCCGGTGAGAGGCAGTTGGCTGACGACTGCGGCCCCTTCCACACCAGGGAGCGCACGAATTCTGGCCAACAGCTGGTCCTGCAGAGCCACGCGGGACTCGTTGTCGGCGAATCGACCGATCGGGAGGTTGGTACGCAGGGTCAGTACCTCCTCCAGGTCATAGCCCGGATCGACCTCGGCGATGGCCGAGAAGGTTCGAATCAGGAGCCCGGTCGCAAACAGGAGGACCAGGCTGGCGGCGACCTCGGCCACGACCAGGGCATTGGTCATGCGACGTGCACTGCGCGTTGCCCCGGCAACCGATGCCCCCCTGAGTTGCCCGGCCTCCCTGCCTCCCGCCACGCGAAGGGCGGGGAGCAGCCCGAACAATCCAGCGGAGAGGATCGTCACCCCTGATGAAAAGAGCAGCACCGGAGCATTGAGGGTCGCCCCTTCGAGCCGGGGGACGCTGTTCGCCCCCAGTGAGGCCAGCAGAGTGAGGCCCCCTTGGGCCAATAGCAGGCCAAGAAGCAGGCCCGCCGCAGAGAGGATGACGCTTTCCGAGAGCAGGAGCCGGATCACCGAACCGCGCCCCGCGCCGAGCGCGCGTCGAAGTGCCAGCTCACTGGTCCGTGTCTGAGATCGAGCGAGGACCAGGTTGGCCACATTGGCACAGGCGATAAGCAGGACCAGTGCGACCGCGCCCAGGAGAATCACCAGGGTGCGATGGGCTTCCTTGACCACATCGTCCAGGAGCGGCACCACCCGTGCCTCCAGCCTGGAGGAGGCGTGCTCAGGGTGCTCCTCCCTGAGACGCGCGGCCAGCGCTTCGATCTCGGTCTGCCCCTGTGTGAAGTTCACCCCGGGACGCAGTCGCCCGAATCCCGTGTACCCGGTGAAGTTGCGGGGCGGCAATCGTTCCCGGTCCAGCCGCATGGAGACCCACAGCTCGGGGTCGTTCAGAAGAAACGCCTCTCCCGGCAGTTCCAGACGGAAGCTTTCCGGGAGCACTCCGACCACCAGCATCTGGTTGCCCGCGAGCGGAATGGTTTGTCCAACGATGTCGGGGTCGGAACCAAAGCGTCGCACCCACAGACGATGGCTCAACAGAACGACCGGCGCTGCACCGGGGACGTCGTCCTCGGGCGTGATCGTGCGGCCCAGAAGTGGGGTGGCACCAAAGAATTCGAAAAAGCCCGCCTCCACGAATCCTGCGTCCACGACTTCGGGAGCGTCGTCCTCACCCAGAATCCACTCGCGACCCGTGGCCACTGTGAAGTCCTCGAAGAGCTCCGAGCGGTCGCGGTAGTCGAGCACATCGAGGACATGCACGGCCGGGAGGTCCTGCGCTCCGTCTCCGAAGGTATGCCAGAGGATGCCGATGCGGTCGCTGTTGTCGTAGGGAAGCGGACGCAAAAGGACCCCGTGGACCACGGAGAAGATCAGGGTGTTCGCTCCGATTCCAAGGGCGAGCATCGAGACCGCGATGACTGTGAAGCCGGGGCGCCGCATGAGCGCCCGGAGCGAGAAGCGAAGATCCGTAGCCCACCGTTCCATCGTCGTCCTCCCATTACGTGATCCCTGATCCGCGATCCGCATGCGGACGCCCACTCGGACCGTGTCGGCGATGGCTCGACACCACAGAGCCGTTCGTCGCACAGTCGAGGCGCCACGGAAATGCTCCGCCAGCGCCAGCTCCATCTCATCTGCGTAGCGCGCCCGGAATCCGGGTGGAAGCGACCGGAGAGCAGCCCGCCACAGCCAGGGCGCCGAAGGGCCGCGCGTCTCAGGCACCAGCAAGCCGATCTATGGCGATATCCACCATCGATCCCAGTCGAGTGGCCTCGGCCTGCAGAACCGCTTTCCCCACCGGGGTGATCCGATAGTAGCGCCGTCGCTCGCTTGTCCCCTCGGGCCGCTGATCCCCTTTGAGTTCGACGATCATCGAGTCACGCTCCAGCTCTTCAAGCGTGCCGTATAGGGTGGCAGGCCAAAGGCGCAGCTGGTCTCCGGTTTGAGCCAGTACATCCCGAACGATCCCCGAGCCGTGGAGGTCGTTCCCGGCAAGTGCGGTAAGGATATGGAAGCGGTGCGGAGCGAGTGGTTCGGAAGTCATGGGCCGTTTCGTGTCAGGACGCCGCCGTGTAGTACTGGGTCGTATGATATGGTGCAGTACAATACAAGTACAGCTTTTCGTGTTCCATCGTTCTGGGCGAGCCGGGAGTCCCCGCATCAGACGGGCGGCCTGCTTCTGAGTCTCGGCCTCGGTCTGGGATGACGGTCCGAACCTGGCGGAAACACTGCGGTCGACCGTAGTGTGGCCCTGGAGCCCCGGCACCCGGCGTTTCACTCGAAACTGAGAGTTGGGCACACCCATCATGTCCGAAGAGAGCACGGGTTCCGAAACGAGCACGGGTCCCGATACGAAGCGAACGGGGCGCCTCGCGCGTGGCGGCACCGAGTTCCTCGTGATCTTCGTCGGCGTGGTCGTCGCCCTTGCGGCCGACCGCTGGATCACCGAAGCAGACGAGCGGGCCGCGGCAGCCTACTATCGACAACAGTTGGTGGCCGACGTACGGGCAGACTCGACGCTGCTCGAAGACCGGATCGCCGCCGCGAGGAGCAGGGCCGCGGTCGGTCTGGCGGTGCTTCGGGGCATGTCGGGCCAGGTCCGGATCCCCGATGAGGACGCGGGTCGCCTCGCATCGGATTTTAAGCTTCTCGGTGCGTTCTCTCTCCTCGACTACAACCGATCCACCTGGGACGAGATGGTGTCGTCGGGGCGGGTGTCGCTCGTCGAGGAACCCGAACTGCGCAGGGCGCTCGCGAGCTACTATGACGACATCGAGAGCTTCACGCAGACCGAGATCGAATGGGACGTCTCCCTGCGGCGCCTCGAGGAGGTCGCCACGATCTCGGACGACCCGATTCGTCATCTGGTGCTCTGGGGCGCCGCACTACGCGCACTGGGTGCTGAACTCGCGGAATCCCCGGAGGGAGACGACTTCGAGGGACCGGGCCCCGGGCCCGCCGACCTCGACGCCTTGCTCGACGCACTTCGCCGGCAGCCCGCGTACCAGGGGCACCTCGCGCAGGCACGACTGATCTGGTCGACCGCTCAACTTGAGTACTCCACCCTTCTCGATGAGAACTCGGCCCTGCTTCGTCGACTCTCGGAGACCCTTGAATGAGACGCTGATGCTGACCAACGCCTTCACCGGTCGCTCGGCGGCGGCCAAAGCTCCGTTCACGCCCCGTACTGGAACACCCCCTCGATAGGCACGCCGAACACGCCTGCGATTCTGAAGGCGACTTCCAGCGACGGGGAGTACTTGTTTCCCTCGATGGCGTTGACGGTCTGACGGGTCACGCCGATACGGTCGGCGAGCTCCTGCTGCGTCATCTCTCCGTGTTGGAAGCGGAGTGCGCGGATTTCGTTCGTGATCAGGCCACCAGACTTGCCCATTTCGTCAGGCTCCCCGTCGATACATGAAGAGCTGCGATCCGATTTCCACCAGTTGCGCCGCCACCCAGAACGCAAGGAGCACGTGGGTGAAGGCGAAATTGCCATCGGAGATCAAGGCCGTGCAGAGGGCAGCGAAGACGCCCGTCGCCAGGACGTACCCAGCGTTTCGCATTCCTTTCAGCTGGATCAGAGTGTCACGCTCGTCCGTGTCGGAGCGACGGTCCACAATCGCGATCACGATGTGTCCGGCGACCTGAACCAAGACAAGGAATACCACTGCGACGACGAAGAGCACGACATGGTTCGGCATGACGTCGACCGCGGCGATCGGCAGCACGGTTCCGAAGTAGAAGCTGAACCCAGCGACGAGGCTGCCACCCATCAGCCACAGGCTTTTTTCTTGAAAGGAGAGGTCCACGGTATCCTCCAGCGGTATCAGAA
This sequence comes from uncultured bacterium, assembly GCA_965366355.1. Lineage (GTDB taxonomy): Bacteria > Gemmatimonadota > Gemmatimonadetes > Longimicrobiales > Gaopeijiaceae > Gaopeijia. The sequence goes on along the minus strand of CBDUEZ010000216.1, from coordinate 482 downwards.
ATAGATGACATCAAGTCAAAGAAACCCGACATGCCTCGAGTATCCCTACTCGGAGCACCGATGTCAAGTATTTCTGACACGCCATGGCCCGGCCCGTGCGTAGCGCGCGTCTCGACGCGAACTTTCATCGTCGCGCACACGCGCCCCCGACACGCCCGGCCCGCCCTTGAGACAAAGACTTCGCCATGACGAAAGAGATCATCCCGAGCACCCCGGTCGTGCACGTCCTGACGTTCGAAGGCTGCCCGCATGCCGAGGCCGCCCGGAAGGCGGCTAGCGACGCGGTATCCGAGTGCGACGCGCGCGTCGAGTTGGTCGAGGTCGATCTGCTCGACCCGGAGCTGCCGGCCGACCTTCAGGGTTATCCCTCGCCAACGGTCCTCGTGGATATGCGGGACGTAGCATCGGGCGAAGGAAGAGCGGAGGGACTCTCCTGTCGAGCGGCGGGGGCGCCTTCGACCGAGGCGATTCGGGTCGCGATC
>CBDUEZ010000215.1:0-7567 GCA_965366355.1 uncultured bacterium | reverse complement strand
AAGGCCGAGTAGCGAAGCGCGGTCCCGCAGAGACCTTTCCACCGCCTCTCACGAAGGGCTGCCCCCTACGAATCGAGCAGGGGCTCCCCGACGGCGCTCCTGCGGCGTCTGTGCCATATTGCTGACTGAAACCCCGAAACCAGGGAGGGAGCATGCGTTGGGCGATCGCGGTGTTGATGCTGCTTCACGGGCTCATTCATCTCATGGGCGCGGCCAAGGGCTTCGGGTTGGCCGACCTTCGGGCGCTCGCCGAGCCGATATCGACCCGAGCGGGGATTCTCTGGCTCACGGCGAGTCTGGCGATGGCCGCGGCGGCGGTGCTTTTTCTCGCCGTGCCCCGGATCTGGTGGGTGCTGGGACTTCTGGCCGTGGCGCTCTCGCAGGCGGCCATCCTCATCGCGTGGACGGACGCGAGGTTTGGGACGATCGCGAACGCGGTGGTGTTGACGTTGGCCCTGTATGGGTTCGCGTCGGATGGGCCCTATAGCCTCCGGGCGCACTATCGGGAGGCTGTCGAGGTGCATCTGAGCCGGGTGCGGACGCAGGGTGTTCTCACCGCCGACGATCTTCTCCACCTTCCCGCGCCCGTGCAGAGCTACATCCGACAGTCGGGGGCCGTTGGGCAGCCCCGGGTCACACACTTTCGCGCGGTGTGGAGGGGCCGAATCCGGGAGACCGCGTCTGATCCCTGGATGGAGTTTACGGCCGAGCAGTACAACTTTCTCGACGCGCCGGCCCGGTTCTTTGCCATGGACGCCCGGCGGGGCGTCCTCCCCGTAGACGTCCTGCATGTGTTCACCGGCGGGGCTGCGAGTATGAAGGTGAGACTGGTGTCAGTCGTCCCGTTGGTGAGCAATGCGGGGGCGGACCTCACGCGTGCGGAGACGGTCACCCTGTTCAACGACTTGTCGATCCTGGCGCCGGGGGCACTCGCGGACCCCGGGATTCGGTGGGAGGCGATCGATGACGCCTCGGTACGCGCCGAATACACGATCGGGACAAACACGATTCGCGCGGTGCTGTCGTTCAACGAGTCCGGTCAACTGGTCGACTTCGCTTCCGACGACCGGCTGGCCGCCTCCGACGACGGCCGCGCCCTCACCCCACGACGATGGTCGACCCCCCTCTCCGACTACCGCCCGTTCGGCAAGTGGACGGTCGCCACCCGGGGTGAGGGCTGGTGGCACCCCGACACCACCCCCCCTTTCCCCTACATCGAACTCCAGCTTCAGGATCTCGAGATCAACCCCCCCGACTGACCCACCAGCAACAAGCCCCCCCAGAGCCGGGCTGCTTCCCTTTATCCCTAAAACAGCAAGGGCCTCACCCCCCCGGCGGCGGAATCTCGGCGCTCTCCCAGGCATACGCGAGGTTGCCATAGAGCAGCATGCGGCGATCCCCGAGGCGCAGGAGCTCGAGCGAGGGCCCGTTGCGGGCGGCGAACGTCGCGGGGCCGATTCCCAGTAGCGGTACGTCCCGCTGCCCATCGTAGTAGTAGAGCTGCCCATCGATCAGCCGGAGTCCGACGAGCGACGAGCCGTTTCGGTAGAGGCCCGCCCACTCGTCGAGGTCGTCCAGACCGTCGGGCTGCAGCTCCGAGTCGAGGGTGCGGGTCACGCGCACCCCCTGGCTCGCCATGGTGGTCTCGACGTCTCCGACCGCTTCGGCGACCAGCTGTCGGATCCAGTTCAGTGTCCCACGAGCGACGTCACCGTTGCTCCAGATGAACAGGGCGGTCTCCTGTTCGGGGTAGATGTGGATCGCCGTGCCGAACCCGGCGCCGACGCGGTTGACCCAGGCCTGAGGCACGAGGGCCGCGACGTCCTGCATGACGCCGTCTCCGAAGTGACGCGTGACGTCGAGGCGAGGCACATCGGCGGGTGCGCTGCCGATCGGAGACGATCCGCGAATGCCCTCGGTCATCCACGCACTCAGGAGTTGGAGCACGTCGGGGGCCGTCGTATAGAGGACCGGCATACCATCGACGAACGGAGCCGGGCTGACCGGGGTCGGACCACTGGGTCCGACGTCGTAGCCGACGGCCAGCCCTCGTGACGTTGCTTCGGCGACATCGAAGGTGGAGCCAGCCATCCCCAACGGCGTCAGTACGGCAGCCGTCACGATGTCGCTGAAGGGCATCCCCACCACGCGTTCGAGCACATGAGCGGCCAGCGGGAAGGAGTATCGCGAAAGCGAAAAGATCTCCCCCGGTTCTGCGACGAAGGCGCCGTCGTCGAGTCCGGCCAACGCGTCGTCCCAGCTCTGCCCCGGAGGCAGGGCGGCGTTGTCGAGTCCCGAGGTGTGGGAGAGGAGCTGATTGAGGGTCACGCGACCCAGCCTCCCGGTGCGCTCGGGGAGAATGATCGAGAGGGGTGCCGCAGGGTCCAGAGCGCCCGCGGCCCCGAAGGCGCGCACGGTCATCGCAAGCAGAATCTCCGACAGGGCGGGAAAGGCCATGGCCGTCTGCACCTCGACGGCGGTCGTGGACTCGGCGGAGATCGTTCCCCATGCCTGGAGAAAGTCGAGTTCCCCCTGAGTCACCACGCCCGCCACGACTCCGGTGGGCACCCCGGTCAGGTCGGCGGCCACCATTGCATCGAGGTTGGGTGCGGCGGCCGGCTCCTGTATGGGCGCTCCAGACGCCGCAAGAGGAAGGAGGAGCAGGGCGGCGGTGACGGCCGAGGGAAAGACGTGGGCCCGTCGGGTGGTTGATGAAGCGCGTCGTTCGAAAGTCATGGCTGTCGTGCGGGTAAAGGCGAGAAAGTAGGCCGCGTCACCGCCGCGCGGTCCGCGAGTCTCCGGACTTGGGTCGGCTGCTCTCGTAGAGTTCGATGAAACGTTCGGGTGGGACCGCCTGGATCACCTCGGCGAGCACATCGGGCTCCAGTTGATCCCAGCGTTTGAATCGTACACACGACTTCCCCATATCGAGCCGCTTGCCTGCCTCCCGGTAGGCGCGATGCATGCGTCCGGCGAGTTCGGGGTCGGCGTAGGGGCCCGCAAGATAGAGTGCGTTGTGATGCTTCTGGGCTGCAAGGGAGACGACGCCGAGGGGTTGGCCGTTGTAGGTGTTCGGGTAGCGTTCGATCGGAATCACCCACCCGATCATGCCGAACGCAATCGTCTCTTCGTAGCCTGCGGGGATGTTGTTCCGCACGAAGTCGAGCACCTGAACGATCACATCGCGCCGATCATCGGGGACCTGACGCAGGTAGTCCTCTACCGAGCTCGCCTGTCGCTGGACCATGGGGTTCTCCTGTAAAAACTGGGCTTGGGACCGCGGGGCCGAGGGTTCCTACCGGGCCAGTGTGGGGGGCGATGCTGCATAGAGCCAGTCGATCCAATGTCGCACCGTTTCGTGGTGCTCCTGCCACGACGCCCAGACTGCGGTGGCCCAGGCGCGAACCCTCGCGTGGTGTTCCTCTGCGGTCGAGGCTCCCGCGATTGTCGCGATGGTGGTCGAGGCGGGGCCGGTGGGTGGTGCGAGCCAGACGATGCCAGGGCCGAGACGATCCGCCGCCGCGGCCCGCACGCTCCCGACCTGCGCGCTGTCGAGATTCCGTTCGAGCGCAACGCAGAGGCCGATCAGATGAGCACCGGTGGCTTCGGTGGCCCGCCGAGACCGACCTCCCGGGTGTTGGGCTGAATAGGCATCGAGCGTCAGCGATCGGACATTCCAACGGTCGGGATCGCGATACTCGGACGCCAGGACGGCACGGTAGGTGGCCCAGCAGTATGCCGATGCGGCGATGTGGGAGGGGGGCGGGCCGCCGTGGCCGGTGCCGGGCAAGCCACAACTCGGGCAGATGTCGTCGACCGTCACCGGTCACCTCCCTGCACCGAGTCGATCGAGTGGCGCGTCGTGTCGGGCACGACGCGCCGCGCCGTGGTATCGGGCTCGACCGGACGCGACGTCGTGTCGGGCCCGACGGGCAGGGTGTCGGGGTGGAGCGCGGCCGGGTCGGTCGGATCGAGGGGGGCGAGCGCGGCCTGGCCCGGGCCGCCGACGCCGTCGAGCAGGAGACGGAGCGATGAGCGCACGACGGCCCGGTCACTCTGGTTCATGACGTTCGGAGCCAGGTCGGCCGGGCGGGTCCACGCCTCGTTTCCGATGAGCGTCCAGGGCCGTTGGTGGTGCTGCAGGATCTCGAGATCGAGGGTCGTGAGACCCGGATCCTGTCGCACCGTCAGGACGAATACGGAGTCCTGGGGGCGCCCATGATGGAGAATTCGTGTCACGCCTCGCCCGTCGCCATCGAGCACCGCATCGCCCAGTCCCACGATGCCCGCTGGCGCGGTGACGCGGAATCGCACGGTCTCGGCGTCCGTACCCGGGTCGACCGCGAGCGTGAGTTCTCGGAGACCCGCGACGACGGTGTCGTGGGTCACGGTGACCCCGGGCGGACGGAGGGTGACGGCCGGCGCTTCACCCACGAGCCACGTTCCGGCACCCAGCTGCAGGTCGTCGAAGACCTCCTCCCGATCGAGCGGAGACCCCGTGGACTCACGGGCCCATTCGAGGCCGGCGTCGGCACGGGTCGCCCACAGGGCGCGAACCGGGGCACCGGGCCCCCCCTGATCCTGGACGTAGAGAAGGGTGCTCGGCGCCGGCCGGTCGGCCGAGGGCGAGGCCAGGATCGAACCAACGACGACGAAGAGGGCGCCCACCGCGAGTGAGGTCGCCGGAGCCCACCAGCGATTCGGTGGTCGGAGCGCCTCGAGGGTCGGCGTGAGGAGGAGAAGGGTGACGGCGAGGGCGCCTCCGATCACGGCGGCGAGCGTGAAGCTCATCGCGAGCCAGACCAGTTCGATCACGATAACGAGAAAGCCGAGAACCGGGAGGGCCAGGAGCAGCGTGAGCCCCCAGACGAGCCACCCCGTCGATCCCCCCTTCCGGGCGAGCGCAAGGACCAGAACCGCCAGGAGACCAGCGGCGGCCGGGCCCTGAAGGTTGGGCGCGGCTGCGGGAGCCACGAAGCCCAGCGCGAGGGCGAGCAGGGTGGCGGGCATCATCGCGCCGAGGAGGAGCGCGGCGCGGTGCAGCTTCGCCGTGAGGGCACCCAATGACACCGTGACGAGCGCGAGCGCGAAGGCCGCCAATGCCGCCACGTACCAGCCCTCCACATGAAAGGCCGATCCCATCAACGCCCCGTATTCCGGGTGTCGGCCCCTGGCCCAGATCAGGAGTCCCTGACCCACTCCGGCGGCGAGGGCCGTGGCCAGCAGTCCCAATCCCATCCCGATCAGCAGGCTTCGGGCGTCACCACCTCTCGCTCGTGTGGTCACGAGCACGAGGATCAGCAAGACGGCGAGGCCCGCCGTGAGGGGCAGCGCCAGAGTCACCGGGTAGGTGAGGAGCCCGAGAATCGGCAGGGTGACGAACGCGCGGTCGGGGCCGTCGACGGTACCCAGGTCGCGGTCTCCGAGGTCGCGGGTGAGCCCGAGCACCCGCACGCCGTGATGCTGCAGCGTCGCCTCGTCGAGATTTTCGCTGGTGTCGTAGATCTGATGGTAGAGGTGGGCCCGGCCGATGGCCGCGAAGTTGAGCCCCTGTACACCGCTTTGGCGGAACGGCGTGAAGTCGGTGTCACGCGGCATTCGCCGATAGATGTCGACGCTGACCGAGTTGGCGAGCGGGTTGGGATCGACCGCGTCGAGCCGTTCGATGACCCAACCGTTTTCACTCTTGGTCTCGAACATGATCGAGGGGCCACCGCCGCCGCGCATCTCGACCGAGATGACCAGGCGAACGTCGTCCATCCAGGGGTGGCGATCGACGAAGGCCCGAGCCCCGAGCAGGCCGAGTTCTTCGGCGTCGGAGATGAGGACGATGAGGTCGTTGCGGAGGGGTGGGGCGGAGCGCAGAGCGCGCAGGGTCTCGAGAATCGTGGCGACCCCCGTCGCGTCGTCGCCGGCACCGTGGGAGAAGGTGCGACTGTCGTAGTGGGCGGTGAGCACGATGGCGCCCGTCGACGCGGTCCCCGGCACCCGGGCGAGGATGTTGCGCACCGTCGCGCCGGTCGCCCCCTCGCCCTGGTCCAGGAGGTAGGTCGTCGTCTGGATCTCGGGGTCGAGACCGAGATCGCTCAGCCGATCCGTGAGGAGCGCCCGGACCTCTGCATGGGCCGGAGACCCGGTCGGGTGTGGAGCCCGGGTGATGTCGACGAGTTCGGTCAGGGCCCGCGCCGAGGCGAAGACACTGTCGGGAGCGTTGGCGGGGCGGGGCGAGGGCATGGTTCGCTCGGGACGAGACCCCCACGCCGCGACGAGCAGAACCAGCAGGGTCAGGGGACCGCGCCACACGGGAGGCGGGCTTCCCGCGGGGACGGATGCGGGTGCCGCTTTCGGTGGTACGGGCGGAGGCGGTCCGACGGGTGGGTCCGGCCGAGCCCCCGCCGGCGGATCGGCGCGGAGAGGCCCGGCCTCGTCTACGGGGTCGTCGAGGAAGTCTTCCTCGGAGAGCCCCTCGATTCCGAGTTCGTCGTCGGAAGGGAGGTCGGGAAGCTTGTAATCGGACATAGCGGACCTCGGCGCGAAGCGCACCGTGCGAGACGGGAAGGTCCGCTAAAGATAAGGCTCGGAGGCCGTCCGGATTAGTGGGCCGCGGTGGGCGCACCCCTCGCCGCATCGAGGATTCGCCGCATGCGCTCGCGGAAGGCATCGGGCGTCTCGGCATAGAGACGCTGACCGAGGGGCTGAAGTCCGGACCACAGATAGCGGCGGCGCTCGCGGGCGAGACCACGGAGGGCCATACGGGGCCACGGGGTCTCCGAGAGGTCTTCGGCGCTCGATACGATCTTCATCAGGTCGCCGAGGTCTTTGCCCACGCCGAGGGCGGTCGACAGACGCAACTGTTCGTCGGCCATGGCTTCGAGGACCGGGGGCCATACGGCGGTCAACACGCGGTACTGGAACCACAGGTACCGCGCCTCTCGGCGCCAGGCTCGAAACGCCTTGCTCGAGGGGCCGTCGTCGGGTTGATAGGCGCGGACCATGGCGGCATAGCCACGTTCGTACGCCCTGCGAAGGCCTCGCTCCAGGACTCGGTCGTCGGCCAACTCCAGGGGCCACGAGTCGATTCGCTCACTCGCCGCCCGTACCTGGTCGATCACCTGGGGGACCACGCCCTCGCGGAGGGTGTGGTGAAGGATCCGATGGTGGCGTTCTTCCAGGCGGGCCTGGAGGTCGACGAAAGCGCTGGGTCGGAGGACCTCGGTGAAATCGTCCCGGAGACCCGCGACCGTGCGTACCGCGACGTAGCTCTCACGAGCGTCGTCGAGGAGTGAGACGGCCTCCTTGAAGGCCGCGTCTTCGGTTTCGAAGACCTCGATTCCGATCGCGTCCTGCACGAGCCGCAACAGCGCTCGCACCTTACGAAGGCGCGTGCGGGCATCGTGAAGGGCTTCGTTCGCGTCGTAGCGGGGCTCGGCGAGGCGCGCGAGCGCTCCGGCAACCTCCTCGCGGGCCATACGACGCACGCCGACGGCCACGGGCTCGGACAGCTCGAGCCTATAGCCCCCGAGCGGCGGGCCGCCGGGGTTGGAAGATTCGACGTCGGTTCCTGACT
>CBDUEZ010000214.1:0-7590 GCA_965366355.1 uncultured bacterium | reverse complement strand
CCCGGATGCCGTCGACCGGCTGAATCCGGGTGGCCTGTTGGGCTTCCGCCGCTCCGGGCAGCAGAAGGGCCAGGCCTAACAGAACGAAAAGCGACCTCACGATAATCCTCGATACGAAAGGGTGAACCACGGGGGTGCTCCAGAGCGGGCCCTGCGGGCCCGCCGGGGTGGAAGGAGTACGCCGCGGTGGGCGGCGCGTCAATCACACTCCCGGAGGGGCATCTCACGGTTGAATGACCCGCGACTGCGCCGAATCGTTGTGACCCGTCGACGCGCGTTGCGTCGCGGCCTCACCCGGTGACCCCGGGGGCGACGCCCCGGAGCGAAACGGAGGGGGTGGGATTCGAACCCACGAGGGCTTGCGCCCGCCGGTTTTCAAGACCGGTGCATTGAACCGCTCTGCCACCCCTCCTGACCGCAAACACCAGTGCTACGGCGTTCGCACGGTTCAAGGCTATCGCGTCGTGGCGCCGGTGTCATCCCCGGGCCGCCGAGGCACTCCGGAGCGGACTCAAGCGCCGCTCGAAAGCGGTCGATACTCCCGATGGAGCCAGACCCGCGTTCCTACAAGCACAGAGGCCGGATGACTGCGTCGCCCCCCAACCACTCGTCCCACGCGATCCTCTCGACCGACGCCGAAGGTCGTGTCACGGCGGTGAGCGCCGACGCGGCCGATGTCTTCGGTCGCAGTGTCGAGGAACTGATCGGTCGCTTCGTCACAGACTTCGTGGTACCCGACGACGTCGCGGCCCTTGCCGGCGCCTATCGGGCCACGCTCGAAGGCGGTCGATCCACGACGGTCCGGCTGCACATTCCCTCGGAACACGGACCGGCGCTCACATTCGAGGCGACCGCCTTCGCCATTCGCGATGCCGTCGGCCGAGCCCCCGCGCTTACACTGTCACTGCGACGCACTGGAGACCGAGAGCGAGCGTCGTCGGGCGAAACCTGGGAGGACCTCGGAAGTGAGCGACTCCAAACGGTCGTCGACGGAGCGCAGCTAGGCACCTGGGACTGGCACGTGCCGACGGGAGCGCTCCGTTTCAACGCCCGATGGGCCGAGATGTTGGGCTACCGTCTCGACGAAATCGCCCCGGAGCTGTCGGCATGGGAGAGGCTCGTGCACCCCGACGATCTCCCCGCCGTGATGGAGGTTCTGAGGGAGCACCTCGAAGGACGGCGAGAGATCTACTCGACCGAGCATCGAATGCTCCACAAGGACGGGCACACCGTCTGGATCCAGGATGTCGGCCGAGTGCTCGAGCGAGACGACGAAGGACACCCGATCCGGGCCGCGGGTATCCACCTCGATATCACGGCCCGTATGACCGCCGAGGCGGCGGCGCAACAACACCTCGCCAAGTTCCGCTCGCTGTTCGAGAGCCAGCCCCTGGGCGTCGCCGTGACCGATCCCGACGGCAACCTGCTGGAGGTGAACCAGAGGGCCGAAGAGATCCTGGGGCTGAGCATGGCCACACTGGCCTCGAGAGAGATCGGCGGGGACGAATGGGCGATACTGCGGCCCGACGGATCGCCGATGCCCCCCGAAGAGTTCGCATCGGTGGTGGCCCTGAGCGAGGGGCGGTGCGTCGACGGGTCGGAGATGGCCGTGAGACGCCCCGACGGATCCTGGCGATGGATTTCGGTCAGTGCCGCACCTGTCGATCACCCCGACTACGGAGTGCTCATCAGCTACACCGACGTGACGGAGATCAAGACGCAGGAAGCCCGCTTCAGGGCGATCCTCGACTCCGTCGACGACGTGATCTTCACCCTCGACGAAGATCGACGCTACGCCGAGATCTTCGTGGCCGATCGGCACGAGGCGTGGCGGGAGACCGTTGGCCAGCGCCCGCAGGATCTCATCGGACGACACCGGCGCGAGCTCGTCGGCGACGCGCCCCACCATGAAGACATGGTCGCCCGGGCCTTCGCAGGAGAGAGCGTGGTGTACGAGTGGGCGCCCGAAGGAGCGACTCCGGGCCGCCGAGTCCAGACCGCCCTCTCCCGCATCGTCGACAACGCAGGCCAGGTCATCGGCGTCGTGGGTGTCGCCCGCGACATCACCGCCCGGGTGCAACTCGAAGAAGCCCGCGTCGAGATGGAGAAGCGGACGATGGCCCTCCAGAAGGCCGAAAGTCTGGCGGCGCTCGCCGGGGGCGTCGCCCACGACTTCAACAACCTTCTCAGCGGCGTACTGCTCAATGCCGAACTGGCGGCCAACATCGTCGGGCCGGCCTCGCGGGCCCGCGACCTCATCGAAGACATCGTGTCGGCGGCGGATAGTGCCTCGGCCCTGTCCCGCCAGATGCTGGCCTACTCGGGCGGGGGGCGGATTCTGGTCGAACGCATCGAACCGGGCGATCTCCTTCGGTCGATGCGTTCGTCGGTGGCGACACGCCTCGGAGCCGAAACCGCCATTCACCTCGACATCGCCGAGGGCGTCCCCCCGATCCAGGCCGACGCCACCCAGGTGTGGCAGGCCCTGTACAATCTCATTCTGAACGCCGCCGACGCGCTCAAGGACGAGGCCGGAGACATCTCGGTCGAGGTCGGAGCGGTCACCCTCGATCAGATCCCCGGGGCGCTGCAGGGCGATCGCACACATCTCACCGGGGACTCGTTCGTGGAATTCCGGGTCGTCGACTCGGGCGACGGCATCGCCGACGACATCACGGAGCGCCTCTTCGAGCCCTTCTTCACGACGAGGTTCTCCGGCCGAGGCATGGGACTCTCCGCAGTGCTGGGAATCACGCGTGCCCATGGCGGCGCGATCCTCTTCGACCCGAAGACCGACACCGGCGCCGCCTTCCATCTGTACCTGCCCGCCTTCGAAGGAGGCGAGAGCGCGGCCCCGATCGCCGCCGCGCCCGACGCACCGCCGGCTCCGACCGTGCTCATCGTGGACGACGAGGAGGTCGTGCGCCGAGCAGGACGCCGATTGCTCGAGACTCTCGGCTACCGCGTGCTCGAGGCCGACGACGGCGACGTGGCGCTCGACATGTGGCAGGCGCAGAGGGGCGACGTCGACCTGGTCATTCTCGACATGACCATGCCGCGGCTCGACGGCTGTGATACGCTGGCCCAGCTTCGCGAATGTGCACCCGACCTCAAAGTGCTCATGACCAGTGGGTACAGCGAACGCGAAGTCCTCGCCCGATCGAAGGACCATACGCCGAACGGCTTCATTCCGAAGCCGTTCCGCCTCAAGCAGGTTCAGGAGTCGATCGAGGGCGTGCTCGCTCCCTGCGAGGCCTGACCCCGGCCCCCGGGGACCTTGCATCGGGTCTCACGCTGGAGGATGTTCTGGCGATTCGCCCGCTGATCGGGCGGCACGCCGACTCCACGGGAGACCACCGATGCGAAGGCTCCACCTCACGATCCTCGCGGGCCTGACGGCCGCGCTGGCAAGCTGTGCCTCCGGCCAGGCCACTCCGGCCACCGGAGGGGGCACACCCCAAGCCCGGACCGCGGCCGGCGGATCGGACTCCGAAGGCATGAAGCCCTACGCCGAGGTGATCACGGCCGAGGCCGTGTCGGACCAGGGTCTTTTCGACGTTCACCGCATCGGCGACGACCTCTTCTACGAGATCCCCTTCGACCGCCTGGGCGAAGAGTTCCTGCTTGTCTCGCGCATCTCGAAAACCCCCGACGGAGCCGGCTACGGGGGGTCGAAGTCGAACACTGCGGTCGTGCGGTGGCAGCGGCGAGCCGACCGGGTGCTACTCCGCCTCGTGAACCACAGCAATGTGGCCGACCCGAGTGTGCCCATGGCCGGCGCGGTCGCGGCCTCGAACTTCGAGCCCGTGCTCATGGCCTTCGACATCGAGGCCATCTCGCCCGATTCGAGCGCGGCGGTCATCGATGTGACGCCCCTCTTCACCACCGACGTGCCCCTTCTCGGCCTCCAGGCTGGTCGGCGCACACAGTACGGGGTTCGTCGGGTCGACGGTGACCGGACCTTCATCGAATGGGCGAGGGCCTTTCCGACGAACGTCGAGGTCAGGCGTGTGCTCACCTACGAGGCTACCGAGGCCCCGTCGAATGCGGCGGCCAACACCGTCTCGATGGAGATGAACCACTCCATGCTCGAGCTCCCGGCCGACCCGATGGAACCGCGGCTCTGCGATCCGCGCGTGGGCTTCTTCAGCGTGACCCAGACCGACTTCGGCCTCGACACGCAGAAGGCGACGGCCCGCTGCTTCGTGACGCGGTGGCGTCTCGAACCGAGCGATCCCGCAGCGTTCGCCCGCGGCGAGCTCGTCGATCCCGTGAAACCGATCATCTACTACATCGATCCGGCGACCCCGGAGAAATGGCGCCCCTATCTGAAGCAGGGAGTCGATGACTGGCAGGTCGCGTTCGAGGCGGCGGGATTCTCCAACGCGATCTACGCAATGGACGCACCCACCCCCGAGGAAGACCCGGAGTGGAGCCCCGAAGACGCGCGCTACTCCGTGATTCGCTACCTCGCTTCCGATATCCAGAACGCCTCGGGTCCGCACGTGAACGACCCGCGCACCGGTGAGATTCTCGAGTCCGACATTCAGTGGTATCACAACGTGATGAACCTGGTGCGCAACTGGTTCTTCATTCAGACGGCCGCGGTCAATCCAGACGCCCGCACCGTCGAATTCAGCGATGAGGTCATGGGAGAACTCGTGCGGTTCGTCTCGTCACACGAGGTCGGGCACACCCTGGGACTCCAGCACAACATGCAGTCGTCGGCGGCGTATCCCGTGGAGCAGCTTCGCACCCGCTTCACCTGCGAGTTCGGCATCGCTCCTTCGATCATGGACTACGCGCGGTTCAACTACGTGGCCCAGCCGGGCGACGACACCTGTCTGATGCCGGCGATCGGGCCGTATGACAAGTTCGCGATCGAATGGGGGTACCGCCCGATGCAGGGCGACACCGACGCCGAGCGTCGCGCCCTGAACGACATGGTCGCCGAAATGCAGGACGACCCGATCTATCGATTCTCCAGCCCGAACGGTGAAGACCCCACCGCGCTGACCGAGGCGATCGGAGACGACGCGATGGCGGCCTCGGAGTACGGGATCGAAAACCTGAAGCGTATCGTCGACAACCTGCCGGACTGGACGTTCCAGGAGGGCGAGGACTACGATCAGCTCCAGGAGCTCTATGACAACGTCGCCGGGCAGTGGAATCGCTACACCGGCCATGTGCTGACCAACGTCGGCGGCGTCGTGCAGACGCGGAAACGGCAGGGGCAGGATGGGCCCATCTACGAGCCGGTCCCGGCGGAGGCCCAGAAGCGCGCGGTCTCGTATCTGAACCGGCAGGTCTTCGCCACGCCCACCTGGTTGCTGGACACCGAGATTCTCACGCGGATCACGGGCTCGGGAGTCCCGGATCAGATTCGCGGGCGCCAGGTGGTGGCATTGAACGGACTCTTCAATGTGGCGCGGATGAAGCGCCTCGTGGAGCAGGAGGCCTTTCGGGGTGACGCCGCCTATGGCCTCGCGGAGATGATGGACGACGTGCGCCTCGGGATCTGGTCGGAGGTGCAGGGCGGGGCCGCGACCGATGCCTATCGCAGAAACCTCCAGCGGGCCTACCTGGAGCAGTTGGCCACGCTGATGTCTGATGAAGAAGCCCTCCAGACCGACATCGCCCCCTTCGCGCGCGGTCAGCTGACGACCCTCCGGTCGGCCCTTCAGGGGGGACTGACCCGCACCAACCATGCGGCGACGCGCCTGCACTACCAGGACGCCATCGCCCGCATCGATCACATTCTCGATCCTCAGGGCTGACGAAGCCCGACGAAGGACGTACGACCCCGGCGCGTGGCTACGCGCCGGGGTCGTCTCGTTCGAGGCCCTGGTCCGGCCACCCCGTCCAGCCCGGACCCCGCACCACCCGGCCCGGCGTCGCTCCCGTATGCGTGCCGCTCCGGAGCACCTGCACGCCATTGACGAACACGTGCTCCATGCCGACGGCGAGCTGGTGCGGCTCGTCGAACGTGGCGCGATCTTCGATTCGGGCCGGGTCGAACACCACGACGTCGGCGTAGAAGCCGGGTGCGAGCCGCCCGCGACGCCGAATACCGAGGTTCTCTGCCGGCTGCGCCGAAAGCCGTCGGACGGCGTCTTCTAGGGGAATGAGCCCCTCGTCTCGCACGTAACGCCCCAGCAGCCTGGCCACGTTGCCGTAGGCGCGGGGGTGCACACTCGACTCCAGGAACACGCCTTCCGGCGCCGGCGCGCCGGCATCACTCCCGAACGTCATCCACGGCAACCGAATCTGGCGCCGAACGTTGTCTTCCGACATCAAGAAATAGACGGTCCCGACCCGGGATCCGTCCCGAATCACCAGGTCGATGGCGGCGTCCTCTGGACTCACCCCCATCTCGTCAGCCACCGCAGCCAGCGTGCGACCGGTATGGCGCTTCAGCGAGTCGGACTTGAACCCGACGAGGATCATTCCCTCGGCGGAGCCGGCCTGTTGCATGAGATTCTCCCACTCGTCGGTGGGAGCGCGCATCTCACGAATGACCCGCTCGCGAATCACCGGATCGGCGAGCCTCGCCGCCCAGGCGTCGTATCCGCCTTCTTGCACCCAGGGGGGCATCGCGGCGTCGAGGCCCGTCGCTCCCGCCGTGTAGGTGTACATGTCGGCGGTGACCCGGACTCCGTCATCTCGGGCCGCCTCCACTCGCCGGATCACCTCGTCCAACTTGTCCCAGTTCCCCGCCCCGGCTGCCTTGAGGTGGTAGATCTCGGCGGGCGCGCCGGTCGTGCGGGCGATGTGAATGAGTTCTTCCACCGCTTCCAGAAGGCGATTCGCCTCGCTGCGCATATGGCTGATATACATGCCTCCCGACTCCGCCGCGGCCCCCACGAGGGCCACCAATTCGTCGGTGTCTGCATAAAACGCGGGGGCATAGATCAACGACGATCCCACGCCCAACGCCCCCTCCGCCATCGCCCCTCGCACGAGGTCCTGCATTCGGGCCAGTTCGACCTCCGTCGGCGCCCGATCGTCGGATCCGAGTTCATGGATCCGCACGGTGGTGGCCCCGACGAACGAGGCGACATTGGGAGAGACGCCACGATCTTCGAGGTGCTCCAGGTACTCGCCAAGGGTCGTCCAGGAGACATCGAACCGAAGATCGCCCTGCGACGATTCCATGACGGTCTTCATGGTGTCGGTGAGGGGCCCCATCGACGTGCCCTCGCCGAAGACCTCCAGGGTGACGCCCTGCATGATGTCCGACAGGCCGCGCCCGTCTTCGATCAGCGTCTCCGTCGCCCACGAGAGCATGTTGATGAATCCCGGCGCGACCGCCTGCCCCGAGACGTCGATCTCGCGTTCACTCGCCAGTGCGCCGAGCTCGCCGACGGCGACGATACTGTCACCGACGATCGCCACGTCGGCCACGACCGGCGGGGCGCCCGACCCGTCGTACACGGTCCCGCCCCGCAGAACCAGGTCGACCTCGAGCGGTGGGGCCCCGCAGGAGAAACCGAGAATGGAGAGCGAAAGCAGGAAACCGGGGGCGGCAGGGAGTCGCGACATCGTGCGTCGGGGGTCGGAGGGTCGGAGGCGGAGCGGCGGAGGCGGAGC
>CBDUEZ010000213.1:0-7594 GCA_965366355.1 uncultured bacterium | reverse complement strand
CCATGCCGGCGTGCCCTCGGCGGGGCTCAGCAGTGGCGGCTCCAATGGAATCTACCACTCGAACTACGACAATTTCGCGTTCTTCGAGCGTTTCGGAGACCCGGATTGGGTGTTCGGTCCGATGTTGGCGCAGGCCGACGGACTCCTCGCGCTCCGGTTCGCCAACGCCGATCTGCTGCCCTACGACGTGGCCCGCTACGCCACCGACGTGCGGACGCATGTGGCGACCCTGATGAGCGTCGCCGAGGCGCGGCGCGTCGAGGTCGATCTCACCGATCTGGTCGAGGCGAGTCGCGATCTCGACGTCGCGGCGGCCGAGCTCGAGGAGGCGCGAAGCTCGAGGCTCGCGGCGGGCTCCGTTCCCCCGAGTGAAGCCGCGTCGATCAATGCCGCATTCATCGGGTTGGAGAAGGCATGGCTCGATGACCGGGGACTCCAGGATCGCCCCTGGAGCCGGTCGCTCTACGTCTCACCCGATCCGTTCAGCGGCTACGCCTCGTGGATGCTCCCGGGACTCCGGTTCGAGATCGAGACCGACGATCCGGCCGACGTTCCCGAGTGGGAGACCCGCTACATCGAGGCGATCGAGCGCCTGTCGGCCCGTATGCGGGCGACGGCTCGTCTGATCGAGGGCGCCTAGCGCACCGAGGGGCAACCGCCGAAACCCTCCCCCCCTCCGATCGCGTAGGACCGCCCGACAGCGGGGCGCGATCGGCGCCTTGCTCGAGGCCCGGTGGTGATGGGGGAGACGATGGAGGGATGGCTCAAGGACCTGCGATATGCCTGGCGAGGCCTGTTCCGCACGCCGGGAGTGTCGTTGATCGCGGTCGTGGCACTCGCGCTCGGCATCGGCCTCACGACGATCATGTTTTCGATCGTCTATGGCGCTCTCCATCGGGGACTCCCCTTCGACGGGGCCGACCGCATTATGAACGTCAAACGGGCGAACCCCTCGCAAGACATCGACGAGATGTCGGTCCCGATCCACGACTACGTCGACTGGGTGGCGACGCAGCGGAGCTTCGAGGCGCTCGGGGCCTTCTTCTCGGGCACCGTGAACATTCGGGGCACCGAGCGGCCGGAGCGCTACGAGGGCGCCTTCATGACGGCCAACACCCTCGAGGTGCTGCGGGAGCAGCCCCTTCTCGGGCGGTGGTTCAGCGAGGCGGAGGCGAGCCCGGGCGGACCGATGGTGGCCGTGCTCGGCTACCGCGTCTGGCAGGACCGCTTCGGCGGCAGCCGCGACGTGTTGGGCGAGGTGGTGTCGATCAACGGTCGCTCCGGCGAGGTGATCGGAGTCATGGCCGAGGGCTTCGCCTTTCCGGAGGTGGAAGAGGTCTGGGTCCCGCTCCAGTCCGACCCGTCGACCGACCGGGCCTCGGGGCAGCAGCTGCAGGTCTTCGGACGGCTGGCCGAGGGCGTCTCGATCGATCAGGCGATGCAGGAGTTCACGGGAATCGCCGAGCGCATCGCACAGCAGCATCCGGAGACCAACGAGGGGGTCGTGCCGATCATCGGTCCCTATACCGAAGAATTCATCGGGCAGGAGGAGCGCGCCCTGCTTTACACGATGCTCGCCACCGTCATGATGGTGCTGTTCATCGCCTGCGCGAACGTCGCCAACCTGCTCCTCGCCCGGGCCGCGATCCGCACTCGCGACGTCGCGATTCGCACCGCGATGGGAGCCAGTCGCTGGAGGGTCATCATTCAGCTGATGGCCGAGGCCGTGGTGCTCGCCGTGGTGGGGGCGGTGCTCGGCACGACCATCGCCTGGGTGGGCATCGGCATGTTCGCACGGGCCATCGAGGCCACCGACCCTCCCTTCTGGCTCGAATTTCGTCTCGATGCGCCCATTCTGGGCTTCGTGATCCTGGCCGCCGGGGTGGCGGCGCTGGTGTCGGGGGCGATTCCCGCGGTGCGGGCCAGTTCGACCGATGTGAATGGCATTCTCAAAGACGAGAGCCGAGGGTCGTCGGGCCTTCACCTCGGGCGGCTGAGTCGCTGGCTGGTGGTGGCCGAGGTGGCGATGTCGGTCGCGCTGCTCGTCGCCTCGGGACTCATGGTGAAGAGCGTCGTGCGGCTCAACGACCTGGAGTACGGATACCCGACCGAGAACGTCTTCACGGCGCGCATCGGGCTGTTCGAGGAGAGCTACCCGGATCCGGCCGCCCGCCAGCGAGTGTGGGACGAGGTTCTGGCGCGGGCGCAGTCTCTTCCCGGTGTGCAGAGCGCCGCGCTCATGACCTCGGCCCCCGGCACGGGGTCGAACGGCAACCTGGTGCAGATCGACGGCGAGACCTACACGGCCGATCGCGACGTGCCCTCGGCGCGGTTCGCTCTGGTGTCGCCCGAGTTCTTCGACACCTTCGAGGCCGGCGCGCTCCAGGGGCGTCTCTTCACTTCGTTGGATGGCCCCGATGCCGCGCTGGTGACCGTCGTCAACCAGAGCTTCGTCGAGCGCTTCTTTCCCGACGGGCAGGCGGTCGGACGGCGCATCAAGCCGGGTCGTCTCGACCCGACGGCTCCCTGGCTCGAGATCGTGGGAGTGGTGCCGGATCTGGGACTGGCGAGTGTGGGGGATCCCATCGAGGAAAGTCCCCCACACGGCTTCTACCTCCCGCTCGCTCAGTCGGATTCACGGTTCCTGACGTTGGCCGCCCGCACGGACGGGGCACCGCTGACCCTCGCCGGCCCGGTGAGGGATCTCGTGGCGGGCATCGACGGCGATACGCCGATCTATTTCGTCGAGACGCTTCAGTCGGCGATCGACCGCAGCCTCTGGTTCTACGGGATCTTCGGCGGGCTCTTCGCCGCCTTCGGCCTCGCGGCGCTGTTCCTCGCCTCCGTGGGGTTGTATGGGGTCATGTCGTTCTCGGTGAGTCGCCGCATTCAGGAGATGGGGATTCGTATGGCGCTCGGCGCCGGTGCTCGCGACGTGCTCCGGCTGGTGCTGCGACAGGGGCTGGGCCAGATCGCCATGGGAATGGTGATCGGGTCGGGGCTGGCGGTGCTGGTCGCCCGAGGGTTGGCCATCGTCATCTACGATGCGGCCCCGTGGGATCCCGGTACCTATCTCATCGTGTTCGGGGTGTTGGCCGCCACGGGCTTCCTGGCCTCGTATGTGCCGGCGCGCCGAGCGACGCGGGTGCATCCGATGGAGGCCCTACGCTACGACTGACGGGGCGCGTTGCGCGGATCGGCGGGTCGCGGCAGGTTGCTACCGCACTGTTCGCCCCTTCCCAACGGTCAGCCACCGGTCGTCGATGTCGGATTCTCCACTCTTCACGAAACTCGACGCAGACCGGATCCTTCAGCGAGCGGCCGAAATCGAGGGCTCCGATCCCGGTCGGGCGATGTCGGTCAGTGAACTCCGGGGAATCGCCGGCGAGGCGGGCTTCGGATCCACCGCCGTAGAACGTGCGATCGCGGAGGCGCTCGAGGTGGGGCCCCCGGGGAGCGTACGAGCGCCCGTCGAACGTGAAGGCTTGTTGCACGTGAAGATGTGGACGATACGTGCGATCCCGGTCGAGCTCGATTCCGACCAGCTGATTCGGGCCGTGCGTCTCTTTCAACCGTACCGCGAGGGCCCCGCCAACGTGAATCTGGAAGATCGCCAGATTACCTGGCGTGATCGCAAGGGGCTGATGTTTCACCTGATGTCGTACGGCGGTGAGACGGAGATTCGGGTTCGCGTATCGAAGCTTCTGGTGCTTCGGAGTGGTCGCATGATGGGATGGGTTCGGGCTGCCGCCGATCGGTTGGAGTCGATCGTCTATCTCGTTGCCGCCCGAGACACCGCCGCTCCGGCGCGCATCGTGCCGCCACCGGATCTCCAGCGGCGCTGACGGCCGCGCATGCGCAGTCGCACGGCAGCGGGGATCGGTGGCCGGCTCCTTCTAGGGGCGGCCGTGGCCCTCGCCTCGCTCAGCGGCGCACCACTGCAGGCTCAGGTGGTTCAAGGCCGTGTGTTGCACCGGGACACTCGCCAACCCGTTGCGCTCGCGCTCGTGCTGTTGGTCGATGGCCGAGGGCAGACGATGGCGCGCGCGTTGACCCGCGAAACGGGACGCTTCGTCTTCGCCGAGCGGCCGGCCGGCCCCGGGGCCACGATCCGGGCAGAGCGGATCGGACTCGGGGTGGTGACGACGCCCCTGCCCGATGCGGAGTCTGACGAGATCGAGCTTCTGCTGTCGAGCGTGCCGGTCCAGATCGAGGGTCTCGTGGTCGAGGCGGAGGACCGCTGTCCGGCCGACCCGAACGACGAACGACTCGCGCAGGCGTGGTCTCAGTTCAGGCCGCTGCTCGAGTCGCTCGAGCACGAGAAGGAGGGCTCGCAGCGAAGTTTCGAGGTGAGCTATGCCGAGGTGGAGTTGAGTGCCGACGGCGAAGACGTGGAGGCGACCCGGGTCGATACGCTCTTCGTGTCGGAGGCCGTACCGTTTCGTACCGAAGATCCCGCCGTTCTCGCCGAAGACGGGTTTGTGGTGCAGGAATCGAGCTCGACCGTGACCTACTTCGCGCCCGATGCCAAGGTGCTCCTCTCGGCCGAGTTCATCGCGTCGCACTGCTACCGGTTGCCTGAGACACAGGACCGCTGGGGGTATCTGGAGATCGCCTTCGCGCCGAGGAGCCCCGAGGCGGAGCGCGACATCGGGGGCGTCCTCGCGCTTCCCATCGACGGTTCGTCTCTTCCCATGATCGAGTTCTACTTCACCTCGCACCCCTGGGGCTACGATCCCGACCCCCGCCTCGGAGGTTTCGTCGAGCTGGCCCCGACCGACACGGGATGGGTCGTCAGCGAGTGGGAGCTTCGCGTGCCCGGTCCGCCGATGGTCTCCGGGAGAACTCCTCCGATCCGGGCGATGACCGCCTACCGTGGTCGGCTGCTTCGTGTGCTTCTGGGTGGGGGTTAGTTCGGCGTCTCGATCCCGCGCACTTCGACTGTCGGCACGCCGAAGTCGTCGAGCCGGGACAGGACGATCCAGTCGGCCCCGACCTGCCAGACCGTCGAGCCGGCCGGGACGTCGATGCGGGCCTCGCGGCGTCCCTCGGGTGAGAAGACGTCCCAGCGGTGGGGCTCGGCGTCGCCCCGCGCGGCCCATATGCGCCCGAGCGGGTCGATCTTCACATCGACGAACCTCGGGTAGTGCTCGGCCGACGGTGCCGCGGCCAGTCGCTCGCGGGCGGTCACCGCGCGATCGGGGG
Source organism: uncultured bacterium (assembly GCA_965366355.1). Lineage (GTDB taxonomy): Bacteria > Gemmatimonadota > Gemmatimonadetes > Longimicrobiales > Gaopeijiaceae > Gaopeijia. The sequence continues at coordinate 2,389 of CBDUEZ010000213.1, read as the reverse complement.
CGTAGTCGGCCGTCACGCTGTCGATGAAGGCGGACACGGCGTCGGGCGTCACCTCCCTGGGCCGGTCGGTCACACGCACGATCGCGGTGAGGCGGCCGGAGTCGAGGATCTGGATGTCGCCGTCGGAGTGGGCCAGCACGACCCGGTCGCCCCGGGCCGCCTGCGACAGGCTGCGTCCGTAGGTGACACCGACGGTGCACACCGCGCTCCCGTCCGGGCCGCAGGTCACGGTGAAGCCCTCTCCGCCGGTGAGCGAGCCGAGGGTGTCGACCAGGGCGCCGTCGTTGAAACGAAGCAGGTGGGCCGTGTAGCGCTGGTGTCCCGGGTAGGGGTCGGTCGTGCCCTGCGTCACGCTCACGAAGGTGCCATCGTCGAGACGGGCGAAGGGCGCCGGATGGGTGAAGCGTCCGACCTCCTCGATCGCCCAGGAGCGCACCCGCGTGCGTTCCGGCCCGTAGAGGTTGACCTGATACGAGAAGCCCTCGACCGCGACCAGGGAGTCCCCCGGGATCCCGATCAGCGTCTGGATGAACTGGTACTCGCCCGGCCCCTCCCCGGCGCCCCCCGCCTCGGCGACGAGGGCTCCCTCGGAGTCGAACCAGAAGAGCTGGCTCGCGCCCGCATCGCCTACCACCACGCCCCCATCCGGCGTGCGGACGGCCCCGACGATCCGGGTGAGGGGGGCGGTCTCCGAACCCGCCACGAGCAGCGGCTCCGAGGCGATGATCCAGAGTTGCAGTCCCGGGTCGGACGGCGACTCGGTGATCGTGATGCCCGCGCTGTCGCGCACCGAGAAACCGGGCGCGGACGGGCCGTCACCCGACGCCCCGCCCCCCGCGTCGCACCCCATCGTCGCGGCGGCGAGCACCGCGATCGACAGGCACCCGAATCGCGATCGGTGGTCCCGGAATCGTATCGTCGAAGACGCTTCTCTAGAAGGCTGTTGAAGAAGTAGGGCGGACATGATGGGGAGCGCCATGGGTCGAGCGTCGAGGCGAGAGGACGAAGGCGTAGCCGTAGCTACGGCAAGGCCTCTCAACGAAGACGATGGGCCCATGCCGCCCCAACCCATCGGGCGACGGGGGGTTCGGGCCCCATGCCGCGTTGGAGTTCCCTTGAAGTAGCTACGGCTACGTCGGCGGTCTTCCGCCTTGCCTGAGGCCCGAAGACCCCGTCGTCATGTCCGCCCCACTTCTTCAACAGCCTTCTAGCCCTGGTCATGGCCGATGAATGGCTTGCCCGCTTCTGTGCCGCAAGGCTGGGGGCAGAGGGCTCGGGACGCTCGGGTGGGCCGCGCGCCGCGCACGAGAAGGTTGCCGGTCCGCCGGGCTCGTCACACTCTGTCGAGTGTCGGCGTGTAGTATGCGCCCGATGTGTTCACCACGAAGGGAGAGACCCATGACCCTCGAGACGGCGGCCCGGATCGGGATCCTCGTCGCGGTTCTGCTACCCATGAGCGGGGCGGGGATCGGCGCCCAGACGCACTTCGACGACCGGGCCGAGCAGTTCGTCTTTTCGAAGGTCGAGTACCCGGCGGCGGCCGACACCTTCGCCGTCATGTCGGTCCGTCGGTGGCCCCAGCCCGTCATGGGTGTGTCGCTCCACTACGCGTCGCCGATCGCGCCCACCGCACACCTCGACATCTACGTCTCGACGTTGAACGCCCCGGCGGGCCCGGACGCCACGGTGGCCGAGCGGTTGCGGATGGACTTCGAGGGGTCGCTTCGCGGCATCCATGCCTTCGCGGAGAACGCACGTGACGAAACGGAGGTGGTCGAAGAGCGGGCCGACTCGGTGGTGATCACCGATGCCGAGGGCCGGCAATACGCCGGTTGGATGGCCGAGGTGACGCTGAAGACCGGATCGAAGAGCGAAACGTCGCTGCTGTACGTCTTCGAGAAGAACGGATCGAGCGTCAAGTATCGCATCACCCACGAGCGGTCCCTTCGAACGATGCTCTCGGAGCACATCGATGCCTTCGTGCGGGAAACCCTGGGGCGCGTGCACCCTCGGCAGGTCGAGCCGCCTCCGGCCTGAGCGGGGCGTTCACGCGGGCGGCTGACTGACGCCCGCAGCCACAGCACGCCCCTCCCTCCGCGCGTATCGTCCCCGACTTCGTCCGACTCGTCCCTCGGAGGGTGTCGGGGGATCGGCGACGCCGGTCACACTACCCGTGTGAGCCAGTTCGCAGTCGCTCGAGTGAGGAGGTGGAGGGTGAATACGATGACGCGCGCAGCGGCGACCGGGGCCGCGATTCTCCTTCTGGTCGTGGGCGCCCCGATAGCCCTCGCCCCGCGTTCGGTCGCGGCGCAGGTGCCGGACACCTTCTCGAATCTGCAGCATTTCCCGGAAGACATCACGCGCGATGAGCTGATCGGCCACATGCGTC
>CBDUEZ010000212.1:0-7625 GCA_965366355.1 uncultured bacterium | reverse complement strand
ATCTTCACCGTTCGCAACCGACTCGACCCCGCACCCGATCCTTCATGCGCGCCCTCCCTGCCCTTCCGTGCCTCGCTATGGCGCTGTGCGCAGCGGTCTCTCTGTCATCGGAGACCCGGGCTCAGTCCCTCATGAATCCCGTCCTCGCCCCGGGTGAAATTCGGCTCTCCGGCGGCGGGAGCATGCTCTCGTGGCGCGAGAGTTTCGGCGTTTCGGGCGAGCGAGTGCCGCTGGGGGCAGACCTGACGCGCGACTCGGGTGCGGAGCTCGTGCCCGGTCTCGAGGGACTGTCATCGGCCCTCACCACCCTCCTCGGATCCGCCTCCGCGCTCCGGCTGGGCCCCACGACCGCCCTGGTGTCGCACAACGAAGTGCGCGTGCCCCTCGCGATCGATGTCGGGATTCTGGACCGTGTGTCGGTTGGACTGACGCTGCCCCTGGTGCGAAATACCCTCGAGGCCGATCTGCGCGTGGGATCGCGCGCCGCGGCAGACCTGGGCGCCAATCCGGCCTACACGTCGTCGACCGCGGTGACGGCGTTTCTCCAGACGCTCTCGACCCGCACCGGTGAGGCGCAGGCGCTTGCGACGGAGCGGTGTGGGCTCGACCCGAGCTCGGCCGGCTGCGCGGCTGCCTCGGGACTGGCCTCTGCACTCGAAGGCGGGCGAGCGGCGCTGAATTCGGCGTACGACGCGTCGGCGCTCTTCCCGGCCACCGGCACGACCGCGGGCGACGCGCTCCTCGCCTGGGCCGCCGGCCTCGACGCCTCGCTCACAGCCGAGGGGCTCGCCGACCTGGGCAGCACGCCTCCGCTCGCAGCCGCGGTGATGGACACCGACGGATTCCAGTCGATGTTGAGCAACCCGAACGGTCCGTTCGCCGCCGCCCCGCTCGCGAGCTACGGCGGACGCTGGGGCTTGGGTGACGTCGAAGTGCGAGCCGCGGCGCGCCTGCTTCAAGGCGAACGGCTGGACTCACTTGGTGCGCCTGCCTTCATGTGGAGCGTGACCGCCACGGGCGCGGTACGGCTCCCCACGGGATCGGCCGATTCGACGGGGATCTTCCTGGACCGCGGGCGAGACGACGGACAGCTCGATGCCGAGGTGGGCGTCTTCGGATCGCTCATCGCGGGGCGGCTCGGTCTGCGCGGACGGGCTACCTACACGCGCCAGCAATCGGGTCAGGTCGACCGCCGGATCGCACCCTTTGGTCAGGTGCTGTCGGGCAAGGGCGACGTGGCCACCCTCGACTGGGATCCGGGCGACGGTCTGAGTCTGGAGATCGAGCCGGCCTATCGGCTGGACCCGGCGCTCTCTCTCGCCCTGAGCTACCTCTTCGTGAGTCGGGGCAGCGATCGGTATTCCTCCGTTGCGGGGATTCTCCCGACCGATGGGGTGAGCTTCCCGCAGTCCCGGTTCTACGACGACCCATCGCTGCTCGACGTGGGCACCGAGGTGCGGCTCCATGAACTGGGCGGCACCCTCACCTACCGGTCCCGGGGGCTTCCGGAGACGACCAGCGGCGGGTTCGAGACCTTTCTGCGGGTGCGGAAAGCGGTGTCGGGCAGCGGAGGGCGGGTGCCGGCCGGAGTGCGGGCGGAGTTTGGACTGCGCCTCGTGCGGCAGCTGTGGGGCGGCTGAGACCGACGAGTTCCGCTAGGAAGCGCCGATCAACTCGCGGGCGTGCTCGCGAGAGGTCTCCGATTCGGGGTCCCCGCCCAACATGCGGGCGATTTCGGCCACGCGCTCTTCACCTTCCAGCGGCCGCACCGACGTCGAGGCCATGCCTTCGGCCGACTCACCCTTCTCCACCAGAAGGTGGGCCTCGGCCCGTGACGCCAGCTGTGGAAGGTGCGTGATCACGAAGACCTGATGATCCCGGGCCACCTCGGCGAGTTTGCGCGCCACACCGGTCGCGACCACGCCTCCGATGCCGGCGTCGATCTCGTCGAAGACCAGCGTCGGGACGCGATCGACCTGCGCCAGAAGCGCCTTGAGGGCCAGCATCACCCGCGACAGCTCGCCGCCCGATGCGACGCGCCCGAGCGGTTTGGGCGCAAAACCCGGGTTCAACGCCACCCGGAACTCCACTTCTTCGGCCCCCGAAGCTCCCGGTTCGTCGCGCGGAATGAAGGCCGTCTCGAATACCGCTCCCGGCATGCCCAACTCGGGGAGGATGGCCTCGACGGCCTCGGCAAGACGGCCTCCCGCCGCCTCACGAGCCGACGTGAGCCGCGCGGCGGCGAGGTGCAGTGCGTCGCGCGCCCGGTCCCGCGTCGCCTTGAGATCGGAGAGATCCCGATCAGCCGCGTCGAGTTCCTCGACCTCGGTCGCGAGGCGCTCTCCGGTCGAGACGACGTCGTCCAGGGCTGGACCGTATTTCTGCTTGAGCCGAAAGAGTTGATGCTGGCGCTCTCGCACGCGCTCCAGTTCTCTCGGGTCGTGCTCCACACCCGCCGCGTAGTCCCCCGCCTCGCGCCCGGCCTCGACGATCGCGTGGTAGGCCTCCTCGATGCCCGCCTCGATCGGCTTGAGGGTGGGGTCGACGCGAGCCAGACGGGCCGCCAGGGCCCGGGCGTCGGCCAGGCGGTCGGCGAGGGCCTCGTCGCCGCCGTACAACAACTCGTGCAGCCCGTGGGCCCCTTCCCCGAGCTCTCGGGCGTGTTCGAGGCGCCGTCCCGCGACCTCGAGCGTCTCGTCTTCGCCGACTTCGATGTCGGCGCTCGCGATCTCGTCGAGCTGGAACCGCAGAAAGTCGGCGCGACTGGCGAGTTCGCGGGCGCGGGCCTCGCGCTCGGCGAGGGCATCGCGCGCTGTCGTCCAGGTGCGGTGGAGCGCCCTCACTTCGCCGGCGGTGTCTTCAAGGCTCGCGAAGGCATCGAGGATCGCCCGCTGGGCCCGCCGGTTCAGGAGCGTCTGGTGCTCGTGCTGACCGTGGAGGTCGACGAGTGCCGAGCCCAGGCGGCCGACCACGCTGGCCGTCGCGGGCGATCCGTTCACCCAGGCCCGGTTTCGCCCCTCGGCCTGCACCTCGCGACGGAGGATCAGCAGCCCGTCTTCGGCCTGGAGTCCCAACTCATCGAGCTGACTCAGCAGCGTCGGGTGGCCCTCGACATCGAAGACGCCTTCGACCACGGCCCGATCGGCACCGACGCGTACGTCGTCCGACGAGGCCCGCTCGCCCAGGAGGAGCGACAGCGCACCCACGATGATCGACTTTCCTGCGCCCGTCTCACCCGTGAGGGCGTTGAGTCCCGGCCCGAGTTCGAGGCTGAGAGTCTGTACGACGGCGTAGTCGCGAATGCGGAGCTCGATGAGCATGGTCGAAGCTAGGCCGCCACTGGGGGCCGTCTCAATGGTCGGACGGGCCGTCCGCGCCGTCCTCCGACGAGGGTCGCACCGCCCATTTCAGCTTCTTGCGCAGCGTCGAGAAGAACGACCGCTCGGGGAACTGCACCAGATGGAGCGGCGCGCCCCCGCGCTCCACCCGCACCCACTCGCCCACCTCGAGGTGCCGCCCGTCTTGACCATCGACCGTGACCACCAGGGATGGGTCGACTTCGATCGCGCGAATGGCCACCACATCGCGCGACGAGACCACGAGGGGGCGCACCGCCAACGTGAACGGACAGATCGGCGTGACCGTGAGACACTCCATGCTGGGCACGACGATGGGCCCGCCGGCCGAGAGATTGTAGGCGGTCGATCCCGTGGGAGTGGCGACGATCACCCCGTCGGCCGAGAAGCTCCCGACTTCTTCTTCCTGCCCCGCCGGGCCGACGCCCAATTCCAGCCGGGCCACCCGGGCGGCCCCCGCCTTGTGGACCACGATGTCGTTCAGGGCGCGGTAGACGGTGCGTGCGTCTCCGTCGGGGCCCAATACGCTGGCCAGAAGGGTGAATCGCGGCTCGAGCGAGTACTCCCCCGACAGAATCCGGTCCAGGCTGGAGGCCACGTCGCGCGCCCCGGCCGAGGTGAGGAACCCCAGGTTGCCCAGGTTGATGCCCAACAGAGGAACGTCGGAGCCGAACAAGTCGCGACCGGCGCGCAGCAGCGTGCCGTCGCCTCCCATCGCGATCACGAGGTCGGGACGCGCGCCGGTGGGGTCGAATTCGGGCGTGCCGACCGGAGCGTGGATCAGGGCGTGCCCTTCGATCGCGTATTCGAGGCCCCGCGCATCACATTCGCGGCAGAGCTCTGCGACGACGTCGTGCACCTCGGCGGTGTCTTTGCGCACGACGACGCCGATGGTGCGCACGGGCTGGCGGGGAGTGGAGTGCTCCCCTGTGGTCATGCCGATTCCCTCGTGGGCGACTCCCGGCGAGTCGCCGAAGGATCGACCAGGGAACGAGCCCGCAGGGCGATGCCCGCGGCGTCCAGGCCGATCTCGGCCAGGAGGCCGGCCCGGGAGCCATGTTCGATGAAGGTGTCGGGAATGCCCATGGTGCCCAGACGAAGCGCTGCGCCCGGACGGAAGTCGGCGATCTCGCGGGTCATGTAGGCCCCGAAACCATTGACGACCGTGCCTTCCTCCACCACCAGGATCGCATCGTGGCTCGCGACGACCTCTTCGAACATGGCGCGATCATAGGGTTTCATGTAGCGGCAGTTGACCACGGTCGCGTCGATCCCCCGGGCCGCGAGCTCCTGCGCGGCATCGATCGCGGGCCCCACCATCGTGCCCACGGCGAGGATGCAGAGATCGGTGCCCGAGCGAAGACGCTCCCACGTTCCGTAGGGCGTCGGCTCGATCGTGAGGGCCGAGCCGACCTCGCCGGGAACGGCATCGCGCGGCCACCGCAGCGAGAACGGGCCACTGGTGTGGTCGATTCCGGCGCGGAGCAGTCCCAACATCTCCTCGCCGTCTTTTCCGGCCGTCACCGTCATGTTCGGGATCGTGAGCATGTAGGCGATGTCGAAGCAGCCGTGGTGCGTGGGGCCGTCCTCACCCGCGATCCCGGCCCGATCCATCGCGAAGACGACCGGGAGATCCTGGAGCGCGACATCGTGGACGATGTTGTCGAAGGCCCGCTGCAGGAAGGTGGAATAGATCGCGACCACCGGCCGGATGCCCTGCGTGGCGAGGCCGGCGGCGAAGGTCACGCCGTGCCCCTCGGCGATGCCGATGTCGAAATAGCGTTCCGGATGGGCGCGGGAAAACAGATCGGTCGAGGTACCGTCGGGCATGGCCGCGGTAATCGCGACGATGCGCCGATCTTCGTCGGCCAGCTCCACCAGCCCTTTTCCGAACACCTTCTGGTAGCGCGGCAGGCCCGTCGACTTCTTGGTGGTGTCGCCCGACATCTTGTCGAACGGAGAGGCGGCATGCCACGTCCACGGATCGTCTTCGGCCAGGTGGAATCCCTTGCCCTTCTGCGTGAGCACATGCACGAGGATCGGTCCGCGCATCTTTCGCACGCGGCCGAAGGTCTCGACCAGTTCGTCGAGGTCGTGCCCGTCGACCGGACCGATGTAGCGGAAGCCGAGGGCCTCGAACAACATGCCCGGGGTGAGCATGTGTTTGACGCCGTCTTCGAGCTTGCCGGCGACCTCTTCCATGACGTGTCCCAGGGAACGCGGGGCCCGGTGCAGAACCTCCTTCACGACGTCGCGAACCCGGTTGTAGGCCGGGTTGGTGACCATCGAAGTCAGGTACTTGTTCAGCGCCCCGACGGCGGGTCCGATCGAGTGGTCATTGTCGTTCAGAACCACCGTGAAGTCGCGGTCCGTATGTCCCGCGTTGTTAAGGGCTTCGTAGGCCAGGCCACAGCCCATCGCCCCGTCGCCGATGAGAGCCACGACGTCAAAATCGACCCCCTTCAGATCGCGGCCCACGGCCATGCCCCACGCCGCCGAAATCGAGGTGGCGGCGTGACCGGCCCCGAAGGCGTCGTACTCCGATTCGTCGCGTCTCAGGAAGGGGGCCAGCCCGCCCCGCGTGCGGATCGTCGGGAGTCCCTCGTTGCGACCCGTGAGGATCTTGTGGATGTAGGCCTGGTGTCCCGTGTCCCACACCAACTGATCGCGCGGCGTGTTGTAGACGTGATGCAACGCAACCGTCAGTTCGACCACGCCGAGAGAGGCACCGAAGTGACCTCCCTTCTGCGCGACCACGTCGATGTGCCGCTCCCGCACCTCGTCGGCCAACTGCCGGAGCTTCTCCCTCGGGAGGGCGCGGACGTCGGCGGGAAACTTGACTCTATCGAGAAGGGACACCTGCGGCCTCACACGGAAGATTCACGAAGATTCGGGTTCGCGGATCGGTTCGGCTACACCGGTCCCACACCCGTGGTCCATCGAAGACGTTCAATTTCGACGCTCTACAACATACCGCGCCAGGGCCCTCAACGGGGGGGCGTCGAGGCCGACCCGGTCCAGGGCCACGAGGGCCTGTTCGATTTGCGCTTCCCCGCGGGCCCGGGCCTCGTCGAGGCCGTGCAGGGAGACGTAGGTCGACTTGCCCAGATCGGCATCGGACGGCCGCTTGCCGAGGGCCTCGGTCGAAGCCGTGGCATCGAGCACGTCGTCGGCGATCTGGAAGGCCAGCCCGATCCGGCGCCCGAAGGTGTCGAGGGCCGCGAGAACCGAAGGCGTGGCGCCCGCCGCCAGACCACCCATCACCAGCGCCGCGGTGAGGAGGGCGCCGGTCTTGTGTGCGTGGAGTTCGTCGAGCTCCGCGCTCGCGAGCAACTGGTCTTCACCCAGGAGGTCGAGCCCCTGCCCGCCCACCATGCCCCCGGCCCCGGCCGCGCCCAACAGGCACTGCGTGACCTCGCGGCAGACCGGCTCGGAGCACCCGAGCGCCCGGGACGCTTCCATCGCCTGAAGGGCGGCGAGCGGGATCAGGACCACACCTCCGAGCACGGTGTCGCGCACCCCGTGCACACGATGGGTCGTGGGGCTCCCCCGCCTCAGCTCCGCATCGTCCATGCATGGTAAGTCGTCGTGCATCAGAGAATAAGCGTGGATCATCTCAAGTGACACACCAAGGTCATGGATGCGGTCACTCGAGGCGGTGCGGCCCCCGGCGGCGTGGTAGGCCTGGGTGCAGAGAATCGGACGGAGCCGCTTCCCACCCGACCGCACGCCATGCTCGATCGCGGCCAACACCTCGCCCGACACTCGGCCTTCGGCCCGAGCGAGTGCGCGGTCCAGGGCGGCGTCGACCGCCTCGACTTCGGCCGCCAGAAAGGTCTGCAGATCGAAGACTCCCCTCACTCGGGCGCCTCGTCGAGCGCGCGGGTGCGCTCGCCGTCTCCCAGGAGTTCTTCGACCCGGAGTTCGGTCTCGGCGAGCACCTTTTCGGCGGCGCGCACATGGCTCACCCCCTCCTCGAAGAGCTCGAGCGCCTTCTCCAATTCGAGTTCATCGGCCTCCAGCGCCGACAGGATGGACTCGAGGCGCTTCAGGCGGCGTTCGAGTCCGGGCTCGGACTCAGGGGTATCTGGGCCGGTCATGACGGCTCTCGCATGGGGGTCGAAGGAAGATCGTCGGGGTGGATCTCGGTCGGTGCGCAGTCGACGCGGCCGTCGGCCACGCGCAACACGAAGGGGGTTCCCGGCACGAAGTCGCCGACCGAACGCAGGAGTCCGCCGTCGGCCCGCATCGGGACGGCGTAGCCCCGTT
>CBDUEZ010000211.1:0-7645 GCA_965366355.1 uncultured bacterium | reverse complement strand
CCGCCCGTTGCGCTTCGCCTTCCCGTTCATGCCCCCTCCAGGTTCAACCCGATACACCCTGCGGCGCGCCTCTCGACGCGCGTGAACCACCCGACCGCGATACCCTGTTCGACAACACGGTCTCCAACGCCAGGAGAAGGAAGGCGGCAAGCAACAGCCACCTCCAGACCGACTGTCTCCGCTCCCGGTCTTCCCGCCTCAGTTCCTGCGCCCGCTCCGTGTCGGCGCCCATCGCCGAGACGGCGCCGCCTCCCGACCGGATCGACGCCTCGACCTCTTCCGGGTCGAGCGGTGCGAGGTCGGCCTCGGCGGGATCGACGTTGACGGCCACCGCCACCGGGCGCACGTCATTGCGGCCGGGTGGGCGGATCTCGTAGAACCCCTGCTCCCCCAATTCGAGAAAGCGGGGCCCCTCGCCCGACGCCAGGTCGATGCTGGCCCCTGCTGGTGAAAGTGCCATGCGCCCCTCCGATGCCGCCAGGGCCTCGGCAACCTCGCCCAGGCCAGCGGTCTCCATGGCGCGGGCATCGCTCACATCGAGAATCTGTCCCGCCGTGAACGAGTCCAGGACGTCGGTCCGCCCCGAGGCGTGTCGAACGAGCTGGTGCACGAACGGCACGAAGACCGGCTGGAGCGCCAGGTCGGTCCAGTAGACATCGAGGGTCGATGCCCAGACCAGAACACGCCCCGCGCCCGACTCCTGTTCGACCAGGGCGGGGGTGCCGTCGTCGAAACGAGCGAGCACCGTGATCGAATCTGCCGGGGGCACCTGCCAGCTCCGGGCCCTGAAGAACCGCGCGGCGGAAAAGTCGCCGCGGCGGGGGCCCCGAAAGAGCTCGAAGACGGGATGGTCGTAGTTGAGGTATCCGAGTCGCCCCCCCCGACCCTCGTTGCGGTCTTCGATTCCCCCGAGCGTGCCCGGGAGAAGGGTGGCCCGGTCCGTTGCCCAGCCCCCCCGTTCACCGGCGATGAGGAGAAGTCCACCACCGCCCGCCACGAAGTCGCGGAGCCGATCCCCCTCCGGACCGGCCGGGAAGGGACGGTCGTTCAGCACGACCACCTGGTACCCGAGCAGTTGATCCAGTCCGGGAGTGGCCCCCGTGCGAACATCGACGCGATAACCGTCGCCGCGCGAAACCTCCAACGCCTGGCGCAGATACAGCGAGGTGTCGGAGCCCCGGCTGGGGGGATCGAGGATCAGTACTCCCGTCGACCGCCCCGGGCTCAACACGAAGTGCCGGGAGTTGTCGGTCGAGGGTTCGGTGGCGGGGAGTCCGATCGAGTCGACCCGTACGACACCCTGGGTGTGTCGGTCGGTAAGCGTGAAGGGCTGAAAGGCGACCGGGACGGCTCCCGCCGCCGGAAGGGTGACCGTGCGCCGCTGCAATTCACGGCCGTCGACCCGAAGCACCACATCGACCTCGAGCTCGGAGTCGCCCCCGACCCGGGTCAGTCGAGCGACCGGGGTGACCCGCTCGGCGCCCTGGAAGCGATCACGGGTCAGTGTGACGTCTCCGACCGCGATGTTGGCGGGCGGGGCTTCTCCGACGATCACCGTCGTGACCTCGGTGCCTTCCGGGAGCGTGATGCCCTCTTCGCCGGTCCAGCCGCCCCTTTGCAGATCGCTGACCAACGTGAGCGACTTCCCGGGTAGCTCCGACTCCTCGAGAATCGTCTGGGCCAACTTCAGAGCCGGGCCGTACCGAGTGGCGCGGTCGGTGATCGAAAGGGTGTCGAGCACGTTCCGGATCCGACTGATGTCGGTGGTCGACCGAACGGGCGCGGCGGCGGACTGATCGAACACGATCAATGAGATCCGGTCGAGTGGGCCCAGTCCCCCGAGGGCCGCCTCGGCGGCGGCCAGCGCCTCGGGCCAGCGCTCCCCGATCTCCATCGAATACGATCGGTCGAGGAGGATGACCCGCTCGGCCGGCCCTGAACCGGCGAGGAGCGAGCCCTCTTCGGTGGGGACGAAGGGTCGAGCGAAGGCCAGGGCGAGAAGGGCGAGGGCGAGCGCGCGGATCGCGAGCAGCAGCCAATGATGAATGCGGCGCCGATTCTCGGCCTGGTAGGGCACCTTCTCGAGGAACATCAACGACGGAAAACGCACGACCTTCGCCCGCTGCTTGCGGGTGAGGTGCACGATGACGGGCACGACGATCCCAGCGATGCCGACCAGGAACAGCGGGACGAGGAATCCGAGGGGCACGTCGCGTCTACCTCACCCGGGCCTTCTTCTCCCGGATCGTCAGATACCGGAAGAGGGCCAGGTCGAGGGGTTCAGAGGTGTTGAGGAGAACATGATCCATTCGTTCGCCCGTGCACTTTTCGTCGAGCGTGCGAATGTGGTCCGAGACGACCTGGTCGTAGCCTGCCTTGAGCTTCTTCGGCACGACCGGAATCTGCTCGCCGGTCTCGAGGTCTTCGACATTGGTCGGATCCTCGAACTGAAGCTCGATCTCGGCGGGGTCCATGACACGAAACACCATCAGGTCGTGCCCGCGTCCGCGCAGGAGTCGCAGGGACTCCATCGCGCGATCGACCTCCTCATAGAAGTCGGAGACGACGATCACCATTCCACGGCGGCCGATGCGTTCGGTGGCCTTCAACAGGGCGGGGTACATGTCACCGGGCCGGCCGGCTTCGGCCCGCGCGAGAACGTGAAGGGCTCGATTCATGTGACGGGCCGACGCCGGCACGAATTCCCGCACGTCGTCGTCGAAAGTCACGAGTCCGACTCGATCTCTCTGCTTGCGACTGAAATGCAGCAAGCAGGCGGTCAGGTACCGTGCGTAGTCGAGCTTCGACACCCCCTCCGGGTCGCTTTGATACGACATGGACGAGGAGACGTCGACGAGCGCCACGACGTTGGCATTGGTTTCGGCCTCGTACTGCTTCACGTAGTGCCGGTCGGTGCGGGCGTACAGGCGCCAGTCCAGATGGCGAGTGTCGTCGCCCGGCACGTAGGCGCGATGCTCCGCGAAGTCCATGCTGAGCCCGAGGTAGGGCGCCCGATGCAGCCCGTTCAGGAATCCATCGACGACCGTGCGAGCAAGGAGCTCGAGGTTGTCGATTCGGGCCAGGACCCTGGGGTCCAGGAACTGGGCGCCAGGGGCGCCCGCACGGGCACGCGCATGCGTCACGGCGTCGTCCTCACATGCCCGACGCGGGGGTCTTCACATGGTTCAGGAGCATGTCGACGAGTTCGCCGCTGGTGCGTCCCTCACTCTCAGCGTGGAAGTTCGTCAACACGCGGTGCCGCAGCACCGGGTGCGCCAACGCCCGGATATCATCGAACGAAGGTGTGTACCGCCCGAGGGTGAGCGCGCGGGCCTTGGCGCCGAGCACGAGATACTGTGCGGCGCGAACACTCGCACCGTAGGCGATCCACTTCGTGACGAAGTCGGGCACCGAGGCGTCTTTCGAGGGGCGGCTCGCCCGTACCAGAGACACCGCATATTTCAGCACCGCCTCCGGGACCGGGATTCTACGCACCAATCGCTGGAAGGCGACGAGGTCGGCCCCGGTCACCGCATTCTTGAAGTCGGCCGTTTCGATCCCTGTCGTCGCCCGCACGACGTCGAGTTCCTCTTCCTCGGAGAGGTGATGGATCTCGATCTCGAACATGAACCGGTCGAGCTGCGCCTCCGGGAGCGGATAGGTGCCCTCGAGTTCGATGGGATTCTGGGTCGCGAAGACATAGAACGGTTCGTCGAGCGTGTAGGTCGTGCCCTGCACGGTCACCCGGTGTTCCTGCATGGCCTCGAGGAGCGCCGCCTGTGTCTTCGGCGGGGTACGGTTGATCTCGTCGGCCAGCACGATGTTGGCGAAGATCGGACCCTGCTCGAACACCATGAGACGTCGACCGGTGGTCGGGTCTTCCTGGATCAGGTCGGTCCCCGTGATGTCGGACGGCATCAGGTCGGGGGTGAACTGGATCCGGGAGAAGCTGAGATCGACCACGTCGGCCACGGTGCGGATCAACAGCGTCTTGGCGAGGCCCGGCACGCCGACGAGGAGCGAGTTGCCTCCGACGAACAAGGAGAGGAGCACCTGGTCGACGACCTCTTGCTGACCGATGATCCGCTTCCGGATTTCGCCGAGGATCGCCTCGCGACCGGCCTGCATGCGGTCTGCCAGCGCGACTTCGTCTTCGGTCTCCAGCCGCGCCGGCTCTGCCGGCTGCAACACATCTTCGGTCAAGCGTCCCGTCCTTGTGATTGGTCGTGTGGGTCGGTCAATGCGTGAGGGCGTACATGAAGTAGTTCACACCGAACTGGTACGCTTCGTTGGCGAGGTCGATGGGGTAGAAGCCCCGGTCCGAGAACTCCCAGTACTCCGCGATGTCGTTGTTGTAGTTCAAAATGGCCATCAGGCGCTTCGACGGATCGTTGTCTTCGTAGACTCCGAGGTAGAGGGGCCGACTGCCCCCATACGGCGGAATCAGCGAGTGCGGGTCTTCGATGTAGTAGAACGAATCGAAGATCTCGTGATCGTTCGGCACCTCCACGATATCGTGGCCGGGCAGGGCCTGGGCGAGGATCGCCTGAATCTGGGTGATCTGCCGATCCCGGAAGTCGTCGACGATCATGAAGCCACCCTTCAACAGGAATTCACCCAGGGCGTCGACTTCCCCCCGCGACGGTCCCCACGACCCGACTTCGACCACGTAGATGATCGGGTACTTGAACACTTCGGGGTCGTCCATGCGAAGAACCCGGAAGTTGTTCTCGTCGGTGTCGATCGCCGTGAGCTCCCCGACGATGCTGGAGAAGTTGCGATCGGCCCGTGGATAATCGTGCGCCCAGGGTGGCTCCCCCCGTCCTCCCCGGCGGCCGAATCCGCTCAGGCTCCCCCCACCCCCGGAGAATTGAATGCGGGTGAAGGTCACCCGCCCATCGTAGGGTTGATCAGCCTGGAGGGGCGCGGCCATCTCGACGGCCCCCGCGGCCCCCGCGGCCCCCGCGGCCCCCGCGGCCCCCGCGGCATCAGCGGCATCAGCGGCCGCGAGACCATCGAGCGTGGGGGCGAGCACCGGGTGGGCACCCGCATTCCAGCGCGCGTTCGCCTCATGCGTGCCGATGAGGGCGACCGCCGCGAACGCGAGCACGACGGCGGGTTTCATCGGGTGCCTCCACGCAGATCGAGAAGGAGCTCCAGGGCCGCCTCGTACCCCGGTGCGACCTCGAGGGCTCGAATGACCTGCGTGCGGGCGTCGTCGACGCGGCCCGCGGCTCGTAGTGCCAGGGCCAGCTGGAACCGGGCCTCGGCCATGTCGGCGGGCTCGAGTCCGACGACCGCCTGACGCTCGATCACGGCGGCGGCGACGTCTCCCGCCTGGGCGTAGAGCTCCGCCAACCGCTCGTGGCTGGAGACGTCGTACGGATAGATCTCGACCGCGCGGGCCCGAGCGATCCGTTCGTTTTCGTCGTCGCCCAGTTCGTGCCGCAGGTCGGCCTCTCGGGAGAGGGCGTCGTAGGCCGACTCGTTGAACTGTGCCGCGGCGCGCAGCGCGTCGGCCGCCTGACGCGTCTCGCCGCGAGCCTCGTGAATGCGGGCCAGCTGGTAGAAGGGCCCGTCGGGGCCGCCATAGCCGGGAAAGAGGCGCAAAGCCTCCAGCAGCTCGGACTCGGCCTCGTCGAACTGCTCGGCCGCGACCAGGGCCCGCCCGAGGCGCAGGCGCGCCTGGAAGTCGCCTGGGCGCTGACGTGCCTGCACCCGCAGCGACTCGAGGTCGTCGGCTCCGCCACCACCACGACCGGCCACGCGATCGAGTGGCGTGGGATTGAGCCCGCCTGTCGCCGAAGCGAACTGGGTCGCGAATCGCTCTCGCACGTAGTCGTCGAAGCTCTCGTCGAGCTCGTCGGTCGACAGTCCGAGCAGCTCCTGAGCGAGGTCGTTCGTCGTGCGCCCATCGCGATAGCCGGTCAGGAACGAGCGGATCACATCGATGTTCCACCCCGCCTCGATCCAGTCGAACACGAGGGACCCCTGGAAATAGGCCAGGACCACCTGCTCCGGGAAGGCGGGCCGCACGAAGGCGTCGTTCAACTGCGATACGGGGGGCATCTGGCCGGCGGCATAGGCCTGCAGCCAGGCGGGCGTCACTCGGTGTCCCCAGTAGGGACGCGCAACCCGCTGCTCACGAACCGCCAGCCCTTCGCTGAACCACCGCGGCACGTTGTGGTCGCTCATGGCGAGGTGGTAGGCGTGGGCCATCTCGTGCCAGAGCGTGCTCTGCCAGTTGAAGCCCCCCGGATCGCGTGCGGAGGGCGAGTCCATCACCAGGGTGCTCCCGAAGCTCACTCCGAGTGCCCCGAGGCCGACCAGACCGAAGGTGCGGACCGAGAAGTCGGCGCTGCGCGGGAACAGTTCGAGGCGGACCGGCGTCGGCGGCTCGGTGCCGTATCGCGCGCGGAGCGCCTCGTAGGCTTCTTCCGCCACGGCGACGACGTACGGCTCGAGCACGTCGGCTTCGGTTCCGTGGAGCATGATCTCCAGGTGCGGCGTCTCGACGATGCGATACTGGTCGAAGGTGTCGAGAAGGTCGAGGCTGTTCTTGAACCAGACGTTGTAGGGATCACCGGCGAACGCCCGCTCCAGATTGGCGCGGCCCGCTTCGAGCTGGCCGGTTCGCAGTTGGTTCGTTCCGAGGATCCCCCATCCCCACCACGAGAGTGAATCGCGCGCCACCGCCTGCGAGGCGAGGTCGACGGCCTCGGCGTACTTGCGGGTGTCGACGGCGAGTTCAGCGACGGAGTTGAAGAGGTCGGGGTAGGCGGGGTTCAGTTGAAGTGCCCGGTCGCGCGTGCGCTCATACGCGGATTGGTCGCCGGTCAGAAAGTGCACCGCGGCGAGGACCGACAGCGCCTCCAGGCTCCGCGGGTTCGCGTCCAGGGCCCGGTCGATTTCTTCACGGGCCTGGTCGTAGTCCTCCGAGCGCAGCTGCTGGCGGGCGAGAAAGACGCGGGCGCCGACATGCGCTGGATTCGTTGCGAGGGCGTCGTTGGCTAGAGTCAGCGTTCCCGGGGCGCCGTCGAATTCGAGTGTGCGGGCTTCGCCCATCAGGGCGTCCGGGTGACTGTCGTTCGTGCCGAGAACCTGGCGATACGCCGCGTGGGCCTCCGGCGCGTTGTACTTCGCCAGGAAGAGGTCACCGATCGCTACGAGCGGACGGGGATCGCCCGGGGCGAGGGCCGCCGCCTCGTCGAAGGCCTTCAGCGCATCTTGAAAGAGGACCGGTGTTCGGCGTCCGAGATAGGCCACGGCGGTGCCGACCGCCATGAGGTCGTCCGCCGAGAGGCGGCGTGGAGAGTTGTAGGCGTCGATGAAGGCGTCGAAGATCGCGAACGCGTCATCGGCCTGGCCGCGAAGAAGCAAGATCTCTCCGAGCCGGAGCCGGGCCGTCAAGAGGTCGCTCGGAGAACCCGCCTCGGAGCGCCGGAATGCCGCCTCGGCTCCGTCCCAATCTCCCTGGGCGAGGAGAGCTTCGCCGAGCCACCTCTCGAGGGCGGGTGAGGCGGTCGGGCCCGCGGCCCCACCCAATACACGAACCGCGTCGGCGGAGCGTCCCGTCTCGATCAGAATGCGAGCGCGCTGTCCCAGGGCCTGGGGATTCGAGCCGCCGGCTTCCGCGAGTTGCCGC
>CBDUEZ010000210.1:0-7672 GCA_965366355.1 uncultured bacterium | reverse complement strand
AGGCCTTCTTCGGCGGCAACGCGCGATAGAAGCAGAGCTCCTCGGCCCTGTACCCAGGCCCCGTCGATCTTCAGGTCCGCTGCCGCGCCGACCGTGTGTCGGGACTGCTTCGTCCACGTGACCACCGGGCCCGGTCGACTCCGGCCCTGAGCCCAGAGATCGTCCTGACGCGCCTGTTCGCGGAAGCCCTCGATGACCTCGAGCTCCATTCCGTACTCGCTGCGCATGCGCTCGACCACGCGGCCGAGCCGCTGTTGGAAATCGGGATTCAATCCCCAGCCGTCGACCGTATCGGCGACGAGCGCCGCCGCTCCAGCGAGGGCCGCCGACGGACCGGTGATGGACTCCGATGAACCGGTGAGGGCATCCGACGAGCCGACGGTGGCCTCCGTCGAGACCGCGGCCGTTGCGGGGGCCACGTCGGCCCGCGCGTACTCCGCCAGCACCTCGGCGTGTGCCGAGAGAAGCGACTTGAAGTCCGCCACGAGGGCGGCCTCCAGTTCACCGGCCTCCGACGGATCGACCTCACTCATGCGCTGCCCCAGCCGCCAGAAATCGATCGCGGCCTCCAGACCACCGTTGTCGAGAGCCTCGAGTTCCTCGCCGAGCGAATAGGCCAGATCGGTCAGCTGCTCGAAACTCACGAGCGCCTCGTCTTCGAGCGGTATCTCTACGGCTCCCACCTCGTCGACGGCCGGAAGTTCGGCTTGCATGGGGGCGCCGAGCAGGGTCAAGAACACCGCAGGGAAGGCGGCTCGTTCCAGGCGCTGACGAAGCCCCGACGTACCGGCCCCTGCCTCACCCTCTCCCGTCGCGAGTGCGGCCGACGTGGCCGCCCCGGGCGATGACGCGACCGACGAGGACGTGCCCGATGAGGACACCACGGACGAGAAGAACGACGCCGCGGCCATCTCGATTCCGCTCACGACTCACCTCCCCCGCCACCCAACACCCGCTGGCTCAATACCGCCGCCCGCGACGAGTCCATCTTGCCGAGGATCGCCGCAGCCGCCCGCTCCGACATGCTCACCAGGATTCGCTGGGCCTCGGCGTCGGTCAGTTCGACCATCACCGCGGCCGCCTGCTCGGCCTTCATGTTCGAGAAGATCCGCGCGAGTCGCCGAAGCGCCGTGGGATCGGGAGTCGGCGCAAGAACGATCGGCTCCACCGCGGGCGCGGCCGGATCGACCGCTCCGGGCGGGGGAGCATCGTCGACGGCGCTCTCGGCCTCGGCGCCCGCGTCTACGGCCGCCTCCGGCTCCAGCTCGTCATCGGGGAGTGATTCCTCCACTTCGGGAGCTTCCGCCTCTCCGGCCGAATGGTCCGGTAGGGGTCCCAGAGCTCCGACCGTGTCGGGACCCTCCTCGTCGACGGCCCCGTCTTCGGGCACCGCCAGCGTATCGGCCTCCGTGCCTTCGGGAGCGTGCTGCTCCGCATCGGTCGACTCACAGCGAGCGAGGAGCAGCGCTCCCCCACCCGTTCCCACGCCACCGCCGATGAGAGTGCCCAACAGGGCGAGCATCACGGCTTTCATGTATGGTCTCCCCTCTGGGATATTCCGTCACCGCGCCAGAACCGGTCGGCGGCAATTTCGTCTTCTCGTTTGCGCTCCCGTCCCTTTCGGACCACTTCGGCGCGCATGTATCGGCGCTCCTGCACCTTCTCGACGGCGCGACGCTCGGCGTGGGCCTCGAGATAGGTGCCCGTCTGTTCCGTCACCCGATGGGTCGCCGCGTGCCGCGCACGGTCGGCGAGTTCGATACCGCGCTCGAGCTGCTCCATCATCAGGCTCAGAGCCTGGAGCTGACCCACGACGGCGGCGCTCGCTTCGTTCATGCCGCTACGCAGTTCGGCCCACTCGTTCCGCAGTCGTGTCAGGGTGGCCTCGGCGTCGTTTACGGCCTCTTGAGCCGTGGCCAACGCCTGGATCTCGGACTGCTCCTTCCATCGGCGCACCTCGAGCACCTTGTCGAGCCGGCGGCCGTCGTTTTCGTCGTGCATCTCACGCCTCCTTCGGACGGACGAGCGTCGCGAGGCGGGCTAGCCACGCTTCGGTTTCGGCCTGGGTCGAGAGTTCGGCCGAATCCTGGCGCAGGAACCGAACGATCTCGGCCCTCGTCGCTATGGCTCGGTCCACATCCGGGTCGGAGCCGGCCTGGTAGGCACCCACCGCGATCAGATCCTCCTTGTCGCGATAGACGGCCAGGAGGTGTTGAATGGCGTTGACGGTCTGCCGGTGGTCGTCCGACACGACGCGGTCGCGTAGACGGGACACACTTTCGTTCACGTCGACGGCCGGAAAATGCCCGCTGGTGGCGAGCCGCCGCGTCAGCACGACGTGGCCGTCCAGGATCGAACGGGCCGCGTCGGCGATCGGGTCGTTGAAGTCGTCGCCTTCGACGAGCACCGTGTAGATCCCCGTGATGCTTCCGTTGTCGTCGTTTCCGGCGCGCTCCAACAGCCGCGGGAGGTTGGCGAAGACGGAGGGCGGATATCCCTTGGTCGTGGGAGGCTCGCCAACGGCCAGGCCGATCTCACGCCAGGCCATCGCGACCCTCGTGATCGAGTCGACCATGAGCAGCACGTGCAAGCCGCACGAACGGAAGTGCTCGGCGATAGCGGTGGCGACGAGCGCCCCGCGAGCGCGCAGAAGGGCGGCTTCGTCACCGGTGGCCGCGATCACGACCGATCGGCTGAGCCCCTCTTCACCCAGGGAATGGTGCAGGAAGTCCCGCACCTCACGACCGCGCTCTCCGAGGAGTGCGATGACGTTGACGTCGGCCGAACTGCCCCGCGCAATGCTGCCCAGCAAGGAGCTCTTCCCGACACCACTCCCGGCGAAGATCCCGACCCTCTGGCCATGCCCCAGCGTCAGCGGTCCATCGATCGCGCGAATCCCCGTCACCAGCGCCTCGTCGATCGTCTCGCGAACGAGAGGATTGATCGGCACTCCGGCGAGGGGCACGCGCGTGTCACGCCGAAGAGGACCGAGGTCATCGATCGGCTCACCCATCGCATTCAAGACGCGCCCAAGCAGTCCCTGGCCGACCTCGATGTGCGGCGACCGGCCCATGGCCTCGACCGCGCTCCCGGGATGAATCCCCTCGAGTTCGCCGAATGGCATCAAGAGCACGCCGTTGGCGTGAAAGCCCACGGCTTCGGCGAGAACTTCCCCGCTCCCGCTCAGAGGCCTCACGCGGCAGATGGAGCCGAGGGGCACGTCGAGGCCCGTCGCCTCCATGACGAGACCGACCACGCGGCTCACCCGGCCGTGGTGGCCCAACCGCGGAACGTCGTCGAGTCGCTCGATCGCCGGTAGCAGGTCGATCACTCGTCGTCCTCGGTGAGGGCCCGATAGATCCGTTCGAGGGCCGAGCTGACGCGGCCGTCGACCAGGCGGTCGCGGCTCTCGACGAGACAGCCACCCGGCCGCACCTCGGGATCAGAGAGCCAGCGAACGCTGCGGCCGGCCACCGGGGAGTTCTTTTCGGCGTCGACACCCAGCGGTCCCGACAGCAGCGCGAGGTCTCGCGGGTTTACGCGAATCTTCACGGGCTCATCGGGCAGGAACTCCGAGACCGCCTTGCGAACGAGCCGAGCCAGAATGTCCGGGTCGCTCTCGACCGCCGCCTCGACCAGATGCGACGCGATCGCCGTCGCCAGACCGGGAAGATCCCGGCGTGCCGCCTCCTCCATCTGAGCCATTCGCGCCTCGACCTCCGAGACCACCCTCGCGGCGGCATCGAAGGCGCTCCGGGTGCGCGCTTCCTCCAGAGACCGCCCCTCGGCGAGCCCGGCGCGATGGCCGTCTTCGCGTCCCTCGGCACGGGCGGCATCGATGGCCGCCTCCCACGCTTCGGTGGGAGATACGACCGGTTCCGCTGCTTTGCGCGAGCCGGTCGAGGCCGTGTGAACCTCGCCCATCTCCCAGACCCGAATCTCCCCGCCGATCAGCGCCGGGGCCTCGATCCAACCGTCTGCCGTGAAGGCGTGCTTAGAGGAGGACATCGTCATCACTCCCAGTGCTGATGACCAGTTCGCCCGCCGACTCGAGGTCACGAACGACCTTGACCACGGCGGCTTGAGAGGCTTCGACATCCTTGAGGCGTGTCGGGCCCATGAACTCCATTTCTTGTTCGAGCGCCGCTTTGGCCCGCTGCGACATGCAGCCGAGGATCTTCGCCTTGAGCTCCTCGCTGGCTCCCTTGAGGGCGCGAGCGAGTTCCCGCACGTCGGCCTCCTGCACGACCTTCTGCACGGCGCGGTCGTCGATGCGGATGATGTCTTCGAAGATGAACATCAACGCCTTGATCTCGTCGACGAGCTCCGGGTCGCGTTGCCCGACCCCGTCGAGCAGTTCCTTCTCGAGCACTGAGCTCGACAGATTCAACACGGCGGCCACGGCCGCCGGGCCACCGGCCGCAGCCAGGTCGCGGGACAGCGCGATGTTGGCTTCGCCCCCGAGGGAGCGCTCGACGATTTCGAGCACCTCGGGGTGAACCTTCTCCATGCGCGCCATGCGGAGCATGACCTCGGCGGCGACCTCGGGATTCAGACTGCGGACCACCTCGGCCACCAGGGTTGTTTCGAGGTGAGCCATGATCAGGGCGATCGTCTGCACGTGCTCGTTGCGAAGAACGTTCGCGAGCTGCGTCGGGTCGGCATGCCGGAGTGAATGAAAGCCGGTCCCTTCTCGGAGCTGACTTTCGATCCGACTGAGTACCTTCTCGCACTGCTCCGGCCCGAGGGTATTCCGCAAAATGTCGCGCGCCGCATCCACGCCGCCTGTGGCGAGGGTGAACGCCGCTTCTTCGGTGTCGAACCACTCTTCCAGAACCCGCTCGACCACGGAGGGCGGGACCTCATCCAGCTGGGCAATCTCGAGAGAGAGCGCCTCGATCTCTTCGGGCGTGAGGCTCTGGGTCAGGGCGGGCGCGCCTTGAGGACCGAGAGTCATCAACAGGATCGCGCACTTCTGACGGCCGGAGAGGTTCTCGAACTTGATCGCGCGGCGACCCTTCGTAGCGGCAGACATCTCAGGCGTCCTTCATCCAGGCGCGGAGTACACGGGACGCGTTTTCGGGCCTCTGCGAGAGGATGTCGGCCAGTTGGTCTCGGGGAGTCAGAGCCGCCGTTTCGCCGGCGGGCGCGAGCCGAGGACCATCGGCGGGCTCGGCGGGCGGCAGCGACCGCTGCTCCACCAACCCTTCGGCCGCCGACTTCAGCGAACGCAGAGCCATGAACGCGATCACGAGCGTGACCATCATGGCGAGGGCCGCGAGGATCTGGCGCTGGTACTCGAGGAGCATGGTGAGCCAGACCGGCCCGCCGTCTTCGACCGGCACGGGCGCCACCTGGGGCTGCTCGAACGGCATCGCCTCGACCGAGATCTCGTCGCCGCGCTGCGGATCGAGCCCGACCGCATTGGCGACCAGCCGCTGAACCTGCGCGAGCACCGCCGATCCGGCGTCGCCCAGCGAGGCTTCATTCAGGGCCACCGAGACCGTGAGGCGCTGCAGGGTGCCCGGAGCACGCTCGACCGTTTCGGTGCTGTGGTTGGTCTGGAATTCCGTGTTGAAGATCGTGCTGGCCGCGCCCTGCGACGGATCGCCGGGCACCACCTCGGAGCGCTCCTCGCTCATCAGCACGGAGACCTCGGGGTCGACGGCCTGTGTGATTCGTTGCACCCGCTCCGCATCGAGATTGGCGGCGACTCGCACCCGAACGTTGGCCGCGCCCACGAGGGGGGCCACGAGGTCTTCGGCGCGTCGCTCGAGATACGACTCGAGGTCGCGCTGCATCGCCACCTGTCTACGCGAGCTGCCTGCGGTGCTGAGGCCGGGCTCCTCACCGGCCGAAAGCACACGGCCCGTGTTGTCGACGACGCTCACATGGTCGGAGTTCAGCCCGTCGACACTCCGCGCGAGTAGAAACGTGATCGCCTCGACGAGTTCGCCCGACGGCCGCGCACCGGAGCTCAGGTTGAGCATGACCGACGCCTCGACGGGGGCGGCACCCCCGCGAAGGGTGGGGGTCTCCCGCATGCCGAGAAGCACGTCGGCACTCGCGATGCCCTGCATCTGAGAGATGCTGCGAGCCAGCTCGCCCTCGAGGGCCCGGCGGTAGTTCACGCGCTGCGTGAACTCCGTCATGCCCCACGAGGCCTGGTCGAAGATCGTCCATCCCGGCTTGCCGGCGGGCTCGATTCCGGCCTGAGCCAGCGCGACGCGGGCTCTGGGCACGTCGTCTTCTTCGACCTGGATCTCCGAACCGCCCCGGGTGAGTTCATAGCTGATCCCGGCGTCGTCCAGCAACTGGCTGTACTGACTGACCGACTCGATCGGCATGTCGCGAAAGAGGGGGACCCACGACGGAGCGGTACCCCATGCCACGACTCCCCATAGCCCGGCCACGGCAACGCCCACCACGGCCAGAAGGCCGAGAATTCGCGGGCGCCCCAGGTCTCGGAGAATGTCATTCAACGATGCCATATCAGGCGATCCTCATCAGGTCTGCATTCCGATTACGGTGCGGTAGGCCTCAGTGAGGCTGTTTCGAAGCTGGATCAGAAAATCCAGCGCGATTCCTGCTTCCTCGACGGCCGCCATGACCTCGTGGATCTCGACGGGTTCACCCCGGAGAAACGAGCCGATGGCGTCGGCCGACTGGTCCTGAAGCTGCTGGGCGTCGCCCAGCATGGACTTGAGCGCGTCACCGAATCCCGGTGCGGCGTTGGCCAACGAACCCGTGGGTCGCACACCGGCGACTCCCTGGGCACTGGCCGCGGCGCGGATCTGATCGATGGCACTCATGCGCGGATGTCCAGACGAACGCCGCGGCGAGCCTGGCTCGACGTCGACGTGTCGGGCCCGGACGACGTGTTGTAGGTCAGCGGGCCCATCGACCGAAGGCGGGTGAAGTGCGCCCGCTCTTCGACGGTGAGCACGGCCCAGAGCTCCGGATCGGTGCCCGGAGGCACGTCGGAAGCCGGGGCGGCGCTGCGCGGAGCCGCGGCCTCGTGGCTGCGGTTCTGGGCTTCCGCCTCAGAGCCCGCGAGCTCGGCCGAGCGCGCTCCGCCGGGGCGAAGGGGATTCCCGATCGGACCGAGTCCGCCGGGAAGATTCGAGAGGCCGGGGATTCCAATACTCATGCGGGTTCTCCTAGATCTCCAGGGCGCGCTGCAGCATGGATTTCATGGCCTCGAACGCAGTCGCGTTGGCCTCGTAGGCGCGCCGCGCCTCCATGAGGCTCACCATCTCCTGGGCCATATCGACGTTGGGGTACTCCACGAAGCCGTCGACATCTGCATCCGGGTGCGCCGGATCGTAGACCCTCGGCCCTTCGCTAGTGTCTTCCACGATCCCGGCCACCTCGACTCCCGCGGGGGTCGAGGCGCCGAACGGGGCGTCGCCTGGGCGCGGCACGTCGATGGGACCCAGACGAGAGGGATCGGGCGCGGGGCCCGTGCCCGGCGTCGCCTCGGCCTGAACCAGCTCGACGAATCGACGCCGGTAGGGTCCACCCTCTGCCGTGCGCGTGGTCTCGGCGTTGGCGATGTTCATCGCGATCGCATCGAGGCGGCGGCGCTGAGCCGTGAGCCCACTCGCGCTGATGCCCAGGCCGCGCAGCAAACCGGTCACTCCACCCGGACCGCTCATCAGCCCCTCACACT
>CBDUEZ010000209.1:0-7683 GCA_965366355.1 uncultured bacterium | reverse complement strand
CCCGGCGCACCCGCGCGCGTGGTTCCGGGGCGCGGCCCGCGGGCCCCATCCGCCGCCTCCGCTGCCGCCTCACCGGCACCGGCACCCGTCCCGACCATCCCCGGCGACCCCGGCCCCTGCACCCCAACCCCACCGCCCGGCGGTGCCATGCGCACCACGTACTCCGGCGACGGCAGCGACACCCCCGCCGCCTCGAGCCGCAGTTTCACCAGGCGAATCGCCTCGCTGCGCACGCGGGAGAACTCGGCCTGACGCTGGTCGACCCACCCGAGGAAGCGTACCGTGACCCACGACTCGCCGATCTCCATCACCAGCGCCTCCGGCGCGGGATCATCGAGCACACCCTCCATCTCGCGGAGCACCGCGATGCCCGTCTCGCGAGCGACCGCCAGGTCGTCGACCGGCCCGACCCCCGCCTCGAACTGAAAACGCCGCCTCGGGTTGCGCGAGTAGTTCATCATCGGGCTTCGGAACACGAGCGCGTTCGGCACCCGCACGTGGTTGCCGTCGAGCGTCATCAGGATGGTTTCGCGCGGCGTCAGCCGCACGACCTTGCCCTCGAAGTTCTCGACCACGACATGATCGTTCTGGTCGAAGGGCCGCCGGACGGCGAGCAGAAGCCCGGCGAGATAGTTCTCGACGATGTCCTTGAAGGCGAACCCCAACGCCAGACCGGCCAACCCGGCCGTACCGGCCACCGCCCCGACCAGCGCCGTGGCCTCGAGCAGATCGAGGGCGACCAGGACGCCCACGAGCACGAGAGCCGCCTGGATCGCACGCCCTACGATGTTCTGAAGAAAGGGATTGCGGGAGCGCAGGAACGACGGCCCGCCCCAGCGTCCGAGCGCCGACCCCAGGAAGAGCGAAAGCGCGACGATCGCGAGCGCGACGGCAAGCAACGGGAGCAGGGCCACGGCGCCATACGCCAGGTCGCGCAGCCGGTCCCAGGTCGGTTCGAGACGCTTCGAGAGCGAGGTGGTCAGCGTGATGTGGTCTTCGACCCACAGCACCCCCTCCTGCGCCTCGGCCAGATCGACCGCCCGCTCTCCCGCCACCCCGTCGGCCACCGTGCCCCGGAGACGCACGATTCCGGCCTCGACCTCGACGGTCACGTCGGACAGCGCCGCGACCCGATCGAAGAGGGCCTGGAGCCGGCTCCGTACCTCCTCGTCGGAGAGCGAGCGCGCCTCGGAGATCGCCTCCGGAGCGGCATCTTGTGCCAGGACCGAGTCGGCGATGGTGTCGGAGGGCGTGATCGTGTCGCCCGCCGCGATCGAGTCGGCAGCGGTGATCGTGTCCTGCCCCATAACCGACGCGGGCCCGAGCCCGTGGAGGGCGAGCGTGAGCAGCAGCGGTGCGAGGGAGGAACGGAACATGGCGTCGCGGATGAGAGGGGCCGAGCGACCGCGAGCGTCGCTCCCGATCCGATCCCGCGCAAGGGCCCGATCCCGCGCACCTGCGGCGCCCCCCTTGATCCCGACGCCCTCCCGGCTTTAATCTCGTTGCTTCGGACGGTCATCTGGTCGTCCACCGCTCACGTCGAATGGAGGCGCATCGTGCGCACCGCTGCCCTAGCCCCCCCCACCGTCGATCCTCTCGGGTAGCTCTC
The DNA here is from genome assembly GCA_965366355.1 of uncultured bacterium. GTDB lineage: Bacteria > Gemmatimonadota > Gemmatimonadetes > Longimicrobiales > Gaopeijiaceae > Gaopeijia. The sequence goes on along the minus strand of CBDUEZ010000209.1, from coordinate 6,074 downwards.
CGCTTCGCTGATCGTGCTTAGAGCACCTCACGGCTTCCCGGCTTTCGGGAGGCCGTTTCTTGTTGGGTCTGATTCCGAGGTGCCGTTTTGAATCGCTCGAATTCGCAGCCGTCCCCCGAAAAACCCTCCCGCGTTCGCCGGGCGACGCGACTGATCTCCGACGCCCTGCGCGGGCGCGGCTCCGCGACCGAGGGCCCCCTCACCGCCGCCATTCTTTTCCTCGCCATTCCGATGGTGCTGGAAATGGTGATGGAGTCGATCTTCGCGGTCGTCGACATCTTCTTCGTGTCACGCCTGGGGGCCGAGGCGGTCGCGGCGGTGGGACTCACCGAGTCTCTGATGACCATCGTCTACACGGTGGCCATGGGACTCTCGATCGGTGTCACCGCCACGGTCGCCCGTCGGGTGGGCGAGAAAGACCCCGATGCAGCGGGGGCGGCGACGGTCCAGGGCATGATCCTGGGCGCCGCGCTTGCGGCGCTCATCGGCATCGTGGGCGTGTGGCAGGCCGAGAACCTGTTGTTCCTGATGGGTGCCACGCCCGAGGTGGTGGCGGTGGGATCGGGCTTCGCTCGGGTCTTGCTGGGCCTGAACGGCATCATCCTGATGCTCTTTCTGCTCAACGCCGCCTTCCGCGGAGCCGGCGACGCCGCGATCGCCATGCGCGTGCTGTGGCTGGCCAACGGACTGAACATCATTCTGGATCCGCTGCTGATCTTCGGCATCGGACCCTTCCCGGAACTCGGCGTCACCGGGGCCGCTGTCGCGACCTCGATCGGCCGGGGCACCGCCGTGGCCGTTCAGATCTACACTCTGTTCCGACTCTCGGATCGTCTTCGTATCACGGCGAGGCACTTCATCGTGCGGCTCGATGTGATCGTGCGGCTGATCAAGCTCTCGGCCACCGGTACGTTCCAGATATTCATCGGCATGGCCTCGTGGGTGGGCCTCGTGCGCGTCATCGCCGACTTCGGACCCGAAGCGCTGGCCGGCTATACGGTCGCAATCCGGATCGTGCTCTTCGCGCTCCTACCCGCCTGGGGCCTGTCGAACGCGGCGGCCACGATGGTGGGGCAGAACATGGGCGCTGAAAAGCCGGATCGGGCCGAGAAGGCGGTCTGGCAGTCGGGGGCGATCAGTGTCGCCTTCCTCGGCTCGGCCGGGGTTTTGTTTCTGGTCTTCGCGCCCCAGCTGGTGGCGCTGTTCGGAGTCGATGCGGTGAGTGCGGCGTTCGCCGTCGACGGACTCCGGATCGTCGCCGCCGGGTTCTTCTTCTACGGACACGGAATGACACTCTCCGCCGCATTCAACGGCGCGGGCGACCCCTGGACGCCGACCTGGATGAATCTGATCTGTTTCTGGCTGCTTCAGTTGCCTCTCGCCTGGGGGTTGTCGTATGCGGCGGGGTTGGGGCCGAATGGCGTCTTCATCGCCATCGCCGTCTCCTACGCGGTCTTCGCCGTGATGGCGGCGGTGCTCTTCCGGCGAGGGACGTGGAAGACGAAGACGGTGTGATGCCATCGCGCAGGTAACCCTCCATGCATCGTGTCGGCGCTGCTCCGGCCCGTGCCGATGCCAATCGCGGGCCGAGAGATTGCGTTTGAATCGCTCTTCGATTTGTTTGGCGGGTCGCACGACGGGATTCTCGATCCTCGACGCGTCGCTCGCCCTGGAGTGAAGGCGGGAGATCGTCGGCCCTGGCATGGCCGGCACGCGCCGAGCGCAGACTGCTCATAGAGACGAATCAATGGGTGTCCACAAGGTCAAGAAGGGCCTAGACCTCCCCCTCGCGGGAGCGCCGCGGCAGACGGTTTCCGACAGCCCTCCGGTACGTCGGGTGGCGATCATGGCCGACGATTTCCCGGGAATGAAGCCCGGGTTCGAGGTCGAGATCGGCGACACCGTGCGCCGGGGTCAGCTGATCTTCAAGGATCGTCGCCGTGGTGAGGTGCGCCACACGGCCCCGGGAGCCGGGACGGTGGTCGCGATCCATCGCGGAGCCCGCCGAACCCTCCTCTCCGTGGTGATCGAGCTCAATGATCGCGAGCGCGAGGGCCGACCCTCCGACGAGGACTACCAGCCCTTCGAGTCGTACACCGGCGACGATCCGACGCGGGCAACGCCCGGTCAGGTCCGGGCTCTTCTTCAGGAGTCCGGCCTCTGGACTGCGCTTCGCACGCGGCCCTTCAGCAAGGTCCCGACTCCCGACGCCGAGGCGCCGCACAGCATCTTCGTGACGGCCATGGACTCCCACCCCCTCGCGCCCGACCCCGAGGTCGTGCTCCAGGGCCAGGAGAAAGCGTTCCAGCGCGGTGTGCAGGTGCTCTCCCGCCTCACCGAAGGCAAGGTCTTCGTCTGCGTGGCGCCGGGCTCCGCTCTGGGACGGGGCCTCGACTCCTCCGCGCAGGTGGAAGAGTTCACAGGTCCCCACCCCGCGGGCACCGCCGGATTCCACATTCATAGTCTGGCCCCAGTGAGCCGCACCCGGACCGTCTGGCATGTCGGCTATCAGGACGTCGCCTGCATCGGGCGCCTGTTCGACACCGGACGCCTCGACCTCGATCGGGTCGTGGCCCTCGCCGGTCCTCCGATCGCCGACCCGCGACTGGTACGCACGAGAGCGGGCGCGGCAACCCACGACCTTCTGGCCGGCGAAGAGGCGGGTCTCGGCGATGTGCGCTACATCTCCGGCTCGGTGTTGAGTGGCAAGCGAGCGATGGGCGAGGAGTACGGCTTTCTCGGTCGCTTCGACAACCAGGTCAGTGTGCTCCGCGAGGGCCGCGAGCGTGAGTTCATCGGATGGCTCTCGCCGGGCACCAAGAAGTATTCGACTCTACCCATCTACCTGAGCGCCCTCACGCGCTCCAAGGAGGTGGACCTCGACACGTCGACCAACGGGTCGGGTCGCGCGATCATTCCCATCGGGTTGTTCGAATCGGTCATGCCGTTCGACCTGGTGATCACCTACCTCCTCCGGGCACTGGCCGTGGGTGACATCGAGACGGCCGAGAAGCTGGGCTGCCTGGAACTGGACGAGGAAGACCTCGCCTTGTGCACTTTCGTCGACGCGGGCAAGACGGAGTTCGGTCCGCTCCTCCGGAAGAACCTCGAGATCATCGAGAGAGACGGCTGATGAAGCCTTTACGCAAACAGTTCGACCGGATCGAGCCGCACTTCGAGAAGGGTGGCCGGCTCGAGAAGCTGTACCCTCTCTACGAGATGTTCGACACGATGGCCTTCACGCCGGGCCACGTGACGCGCAGCGGATCGCACGTGAGAGACGGCCTCGACCTGAAGCGCATGATGTTCACGGTCGTGATCGCGCTCCAGCCTGTCGTGATCTGGGCGATGTACAACGCCGGGTTCCAGGCCGCGAACGCCATCTCGCAGGGCGCGACGCCGCTCGACAACTTTCAGACCTGGATCTTCACGGATCTCATCGGACTGTCGTTCGATCCGGCGAACATTCTGTCCTGCTTCGTCTACGGGGCGCTGTATTTCGTGCCCATCGCGATCGTGGTCAATGCGGCGGGAGGTCTGATCGAAGTGCTCTTCGCGACGCTGCGAAAACACGAGATCAACGAGGGATTCCTCGTGACCGGCGCGTTGATCCCCCTCATCATTCCGCCCGCGACGCCGCTGTGGATGGTCGCGCTCGGCACGATGTTCGGTGTGGTGTTCGCGAAAGAGGTCTTCGGCGGCACGGGAATGAACTTCCTGAACCCCGCCCTGACCTCCCGAGCCTTTCTCTTCTTCGCCTATCCGGCCGCGATGTCGGGCGACGCGCCCTGGATCGCCGCCAATTTCCAGGGCGTCGACAGCTTCAGCGGGGCCACGATCCTGGCACAGGCCGCGGCGGGCCCGGTCGATTTCGGCAACACGGAAGCGTGGTGGAACGCCTTCATCGGCCTCGAGCCTGGCTCGCTCGGTGAGACGTCGGCCCTGCTCTGCCTCGTGGGCGCCGGACTCCTGCTCTTCACGCGGATCGGCTCGTGGCGCACGATGGTGGGAGTCACGCTCGGTACCGCCGCCATCGCGCTGCTGTTCAATGGGATCGGGTCGGAAACCAATCCCATGTTCGCGATGCCCTTCCATTGGCACATCGTGGCCGGGGGCTGGATGTTCGGCATGGTCTTCATGGCGACCGACCCCGTGTCCAGTGCCTATACGAACGTCGGAAAATGGTGGTATGGGATCGGCATCGGCGTGATGGCGGTATTGGTTCGCGTGGTGAACCCCGCCTACCCCGAGGGAATGATGCTGGCGATCCTCTTCATGAACATGTTCGCCCCGCTTATCGATCACTTCGTGATTCGGCGCAATGTGAAGCGGAGGATGCTGCGCTATGCAGACTGATGCCCTGAAAACGATCGGGTTCGCGGCGGCGGTGTGCGTCGTCTGCTCGATCTTCGTCGCTACTTCTGCCGTCGCTCTGAAAGACCGGCAGGAAGAGAACCGCGTTCTCGACCTCCGCTCGAAGGTGCTTCTGGTGGCCAACCTGGCCGAACCGGGAGTCCCTCTCGAACGAGACGTCATCAACCAGCGGTTCGAGGAAAATCTGACCGCAACGGTCGTCAATCTGGAATCGGGCGAGCGCGTGGATCTCGATCCCCTCACGTTCAATCAACGTGCGGCGACGCAGGACCCGGAGCTCAGTGAGGTCGCGCCGCCCAATCCCGCCAAGGTGAGCCGCGTTCCCGATCACGCCTTGATCTACGAACTGGTCGAAGGCGACCAGGTCGAGCGTCTCATCCTGCCCGTGCAGGGCTACGGGTTGTGGTCGACGCTGTACGGATTCATCGCGCTGAGTGGAGATCTCGAGACGATCGAGGGCATCACCTTCTACGAGCACGGCGAGACGGCCGGACTCGGAGGGGAGGTCGACAACCCGCGCTGGCAGGCTCTCTGGCCGGGACGGAAGGCGTTCGACGACAGCTGGGAGCCCGAGATCGAGGTGATCAAGGGCAACGCCGGTCCCGCCGCCTCCGACCCCTACCGGGTCGACGGACTGGCCGGCGCAACCCTCACTTCGAGGGGCGTGACCAACCTGCTGCACTTCTGGTTGGGCGAGAATGGATTTGGTCCCTTTCTGGACCGCTACCGCGCTGAACGGGGGATCTCGTGACCAAGGCCCAACGTGAGGTCCTGCTGGACCCGCTTCTGAACAACAACCCGATCGCCCTCCAGGTGCTCGGCATCTGCTCGGCTCTGGCCGTGACGACGAAGCTCAGCGTCTCGCTCGTCATGAGTGCGGCCGTGCTCTTCGTGCTCGTCGGATCGAATGTGGCCGTGAGCGCGATTCGCAAGGGACTGCCCCCGAGCATCCGGATCATCGTCGAGCTCACGATCATCGCGTCACTCGTGATCATCGCCGACCAGATCCTGAAGGCCTTCGTCTACGACATCTGGAAGCAGCTGACGGTGTTTGTCGGCCTGATCATCACGAACTGCATCATCATGGGCCGAGCCGAGGCCTTCGCGATCCAGAATCCGGTGAAGATGTCGTTCTACGACGCCGTCGGAAACGCGGCGGGCTACAGTCTGATCCTGCTCGCCGTCGCGTTCTTCCGCGAGTTGTTCGGTACGGGACGCCTGCTCGGCTTCACGATCCTGCAGCCCATCAGCGAGGGGGGCTGGTATCAGCCCAACGGTCTCATGGTGCTGTCACCTGCGGCCTTCCTCCTGATCGGCCTCTTCATCTGGGTCGTGCGGTGGAAGCGTCCGGAGCAGAATGAAGAGGAATTCCACGTCGGGGGCTTGCTCGAGCCTCACGAAATCGGACTACTGAGGTAGATCATGCTTCAGCACTACCTGAGCCTCCTGACCACGGCGATCTTCGTCGAAAACCTGGCCCTGGCCTTCTTCCTGGGCATGTGTTCGTTCCTTGCGGTGTCTCGCAAGGTCGACACGGCGATCGGGTTGGGGCTGGCCGTGATCTTCGTTCTGGGCATCACGACGCCCCTGAACCAGTTCATCAACGCCACGCTCCTGAAGCCCGGGTCGCTGTCGTGGCTCGGGATCGAACCCGTGCCGGACCTGTCGTTCCTGACCTACCTCTTCCTGATCGGCACCAT
>CBDUEZ010000208.1:0-7722 GCA_965366355.1 uncultured bacterium | reverse complement strand
CCGGGACGCGCATCGAACCATCGATGGTCTGTTCGACATGGTCGCAGACATGCGGGTCCTCCAGGAGAGAATGCTGCTTGATGTGCAAGACATGCGGGGGGTGTTGGAACGGCGAGGCGTCGAGTCTATGCACTAGGTGCCGGTGTAGATGGTCGACAGATATCGTCCCTGCACAACGTCCTTACCCCTTCCCCCCAGAGGCGTCCCCCGTGCTGAAAGCCGAACGCGTCGACTTCATCCTGAGGCGACTCCAGGAGCTCTATCCCGAGCCCCCGATCCCGCTCGATCACAGCGATCCCTACACGCTGCTGGTCGCCGTTTTGTTGAGCGCCCAGTGCACCGACGAGCGGGTGAACCAGGTCACGCCCGCGTTGTTCGAGCTGGCGCGCACGCCCGAGGCGATGGCCGAGGTGGAGGTGCCCACGATTCGCGAGATCATTCGGCCCTGCGGGCTGTCTCCGCAGAAGTCGAAGGCGATCGCGACGCTGTCTCGCATGCTGAGAGACGAACACGACGGACAGGTGCCGCGCGACATCGACGCCCTCGAGCGCCTGCCGGGTGTCGGACACAAAACCGCGAGCGTCGTGATGGCGCAGGCCTTCGGTGTGCCGTCGTTTCCGGTCGACACCCACATTCACCGACTCGCGCAGCGCTGGGGACTGACCTCGGGCAAGAACGTGGTGCAGACGGAGCGCGATCTGAAGCGGCTGTTTCCCGAAGACACCTGGAATCGGCTGCACCTGCAGATCATCTACTACGGACGCGAGTACTGCACCGCGCGCGGCTGCGACGGACGCGTCTGCGAGATCTGTCGCGCCTGCTTCCCGAATCGCAAACACGCGAAGAAGACGCGGAAGGCCTGACGACCGGCTGAGGTTGACCGCCGCTCACGGGCCGAGCATGATCCCGCTTCGTTCCCCCCCCATTGCTCTCATCCGTCGGGAGACACCCCGTGTCGAGCATCTTCAACCGAGTCATCGACGCCGTATTGAGCAATCGGGCCAAGGCGCTCCGCGCGAGTGCCCCCAGTCACGGCTGCGAATACGTGGTCCCCTTCAGTCAGTGTGAACCTCCGGTCTCGACCTGGTTGTCGTCCCGGTACTCGATGAATCGCGAGGTCGCGGGTGGGATCTGCTCGGCCCTCGCGTCGCACTGGATCTACCACCACGCGTCGGGCTCGTCGTTGTGGGCGTGGCTGTACGGGGGAGCGACCGGCCCCAATGGTGGCGTGCCGAACGCCGGTCGGTTGAACCAGCTGATGTTGGCTCAGGCCTACGGAATGAGCGCCCCGAGCCAGGAGGGCTTCGAAGACAACTGGCTGGAGAGCAAAGGCATCATTCGCCGGCGCCATCAGGTCACACAGATGACCACGGCGATCCCGGCCTTGAATATCCAGGCCGCGTTCGAGAGCGCACACTCGGTGAAGGTCCCGGAAGCGACGGGGCCACGACGCACGCCCGACGCACTCGCAGCCGCTGTGTCGGAGACGGGTGTCGCGAGATTCGGGTCTTCGATGCGGACCGATGGAAAAGTGCCCATCCCGGAAAAGGCGAAGAGCCCGGTGGTGGGCGTCTACAAGCGCATCAGCGTGTCGAGCATGATCGGTGCGCATTGCATGGCGCTTTGGGCCGCCGATGACGCCTGCTTCTTCGACCCGAACTTCGGGGAGTTCTACTTTCCCTCCGTCCAGCAGTTCGGGCAGTGGTTCGAGGGCGTCTTCTGGCCGCAGTCCTCCTACCGAACCATCCTGAACGGGGTGTGGAGCGTCAGCGAGTTCGGTGCGACCCACACCCCGGGAACGAGGTAGACCGACCTGATCGCCACCGCCTTCGTCGACGCGACCCGCCGACTGCGCGACGAGGTCGAGCAGCTGCGCTTCGCCGAACCCGTCACGCACGTCTACAACCCGCTGGGCTACGCCTGGCCGATGCACGAGGCGTACCTGCGAAGGGCCGCGCCGCGCGCCGCGGGCGGGGTCGTCTTCCTGGGCATGAATCCGGGTCCGTGGGGCATGGCCCAGACGGGGGTACCCTTCGGCGAGGTGGCGTCGGTGCGCGACTGGATGGGCCTCGACGCCGAGGTGCAGAGGCCCGATCCCGAGCACCCGAAGCGGCCGATCGAAGGCCTCGCGTGCGGCCGAAGCGAGGTGTCGGGCCGCCGGTTGTGGGGACTCGTGGCCGAGCGCTTCGGCACCCTCGACGCCTTCGCCGAGCGGCACGTGGTGATGAACTACTGCCCGCTCGTCTTCATGGAGGCATCGGGCCGCAACCGCACCCCCGACAAGCTGCCGGCCAGCGAACGCGCCCCGCTGGAGGCGGCCTGTGATCGCCACCTGGCGCGGGTGATCGAGGCGGCGCGACCGCAGTGGGTGATCGGTGTCGGGGCGTTTGCGGAGCGCTGTGCGCGGCGCGTGATCGAGAACGCGGCCGGCGGAGCCCGCACGGAAGCGCCCGACGGAGCGGCCCTCCCCGAGACGCCCCGGATCGGCCGAGTGCTACACCCGAGTCCGGCCAGCCCGGCGGCCAATCGGGGGTGGGCCGAACAGGCGGTGGCCCAGCTCGAAGCGCTCGGCGTCTGGTAGAGCGACGCTTACTGGCGCGTGTCTCGAGACAGCTCGTCGACCCGGGCCACGGCGGCGGTGCGGTGGGTGACGCCCAGCTTTGCGTAGATGTTGGCCACATGCCGCTTCACGGTCGACAGGCTGATGAAGAGCCGTTTCGCGATCGCCTTGTTGCGGAGTCCCTCGGCGATCAACTGCATGACCTCGCGCTCCCGCGGGGTGAGCAACCACTCGAGTTGCGACGGCTCGGCGGGGCTCTCGACCGGGATCGTCGGCGGAATCACAAACCCCTCCCGACGCGCGAGGTCGTGGGCTTGAGCTCGAAAGGCCTCGGCCTCGCGTTCGTTGCCGAGCCCCGCTGCCAGGGCAGCCTGGAGCAGACGAGCGTCGAGCTGTAGGCGCAGCGAGCCCTCCTGCTCGGCGAGACCCGCCAGTTCGCTCAAGGTCAGCATCAGATCGGCGTTCGGGTCGTCTTCGCCCCAGGGTGCATCGAGTGGGTGGAGACCCCCCGGAGCGGTGAGACGGGCGCATTGCAGACGGGTGAGCGTCAGGCGCTCGTAGAGTCGGCCGGGAGCCGGGGTCGCGGCGCCGCGATCAAGACTTGCCGCCCACCCCTCGGCCTCGTCCAACCGACCCGCTTCGATGTAGAGCCTGGCCGCTCGGGCGGCGAACGGCCGCAGGGGCGGAAGCGCCCGGCCCGGGGTCGCCGAGCCCCGCAGGTCGCCCAGACGGCTCGACATCGCCGCGAAGTCACGCCGAGCCGCGGCGAGCTCGGCCATGACCACGGTCCAGCGCCGACTGAGCTCACCTCCGTCTTCGGGCGTAGCGCGAGTCAACTCCGCCTCGGCCCCCTCGAGATCGCCCCGATCGAGCAGGATCTCCGCTCGACCGCACCGCACCTGGTGCGCCCGTGGCGCGTCCGGACCCTCGAGGTCGAGCGCGCCGTCGAACAACTCCTCCGCCTCGGCGAGCCGGCCCTGATCGAGGCGGATTTCTGCCATGGCGTACATCGCGCTGTGGGCGTAGGGGCGGTTGCCCGCGGCGCGGAAGCTGCGGAGCCCCTCGGCGAACCAATCGAAAGCCTCGTCGATCTCGCCACGACTCCATTGCGCCATGGCCACGGTGACCGACGGGATTCCCCGGTAGAACGGGTCGTCCACGGGCAGCAGCTCGAGGGCGCGTCGAGCGTGGCTCTCCGTGGCTTCGAGGTCGCCCTGGGCCTGCGCGATATATGCCCGGGCAGCCGCCAGAGTCCCGGGTAGGGAACGAAACTGGAGCGCGTCGGCCACGCGTCGATCGCCGTCCGGGGTCTCACCGCCAGCGAGACGTTCCGCACGGTCGAGAGGGGCGATCGCCTCGTCGATTCGGCCGGCGTCCAGCAGGGCCCATCCGAGCCCCAGGCTCAGTACCGGTCGATCCATGAGCTGGTCTGGGGGCAACGCCTCGACCCAGCCCATCCAGGTGGCCGAGCGGAAGCGCCGATCCATGGTTCGCCAACTGCGCTCCACGAGGTCGGCCGCCGCATTGTCGTCGCCCGATCGCAGGGCGTGATAGACGGCCTCTTCGGTGAGTTCCTGACCTTCGAACCACCGGCTGGCCCGCAGGTGCAGCGTTCGAGTGCGATCGGGCCGGTCCCGCTGGCCGCGGGTTCGGAGCATCTCGGCAAAGAGATGGTGGTAGCGATACCACTCTCTCTTGTGGTCGAGCTGCACGAGAAAGAGCTGCGCCCGAGCGAGATCTTCTAGAGTGCGGTGGCTCCCGCTCCGGCCGGTCACGGCATCGCACAGGGGTCCCGAGAGCCGCTCGAGCACCGCGGTATCGAGCAGAAACTCACGCGTGTCGGCGCTTTGTCGCTCGAGCACCTCCTCCACCAGCAGATCGGCGATATGGGGGTGGTCGCCCGAAAACGACGCGGCCCGAGCCTCCACCTCCGACCGACCGCGAAGCGAAAGTGCGGCGAGCTGCAGTCCCGCGATCCACCCCTCGGTGCGTTCACCGAGCAGCTGCGTCGCCCGGGGAGTCAGCTCGAGTCCCTCGAGACCCTCCAGAAACGAAGAGGCCTCGTCAGAGGTGAACCGCAGATCGCCCGCGCCGAGTTCAGCGAGAAGGCCTCGCGCTCGCAGCCGCCCGAGCGGAAAACGGGGCTCCGTGCGGGACACCAGAATGAGTCTCAGCTGCGCGGGCGCACGGTCGAGCAGGAATCCCAATGCGCGGTCGATCTCCTCGTTCGTGATGAGGTGGTAGTCGTCGAGCACCAGGGCGATCGGCCTGGAGAGCGTCGCCAGGTCGGTGAGGAGGATCCCGGCCACTTCGTGAGCCGACGGGGGGTCGGGGGCGAAGAGGCGGGGCGTGATGGTGCGGCCCACATCGGGGGCGGCGGACTGAAGTGCCGCGACGACGTAGGCCCAGAACAGGGCGGGGTCGTTGTCGGCCGGATCCAGCGAAAGCCACCCCGCCGAGAGGTCTGCCTGCCGTCGAAGCCAGTCGGCGACCAGGGTCGTCTTGCCGAAGCCCGTGGGAGCCACGAGGAGCGTCAGCGGCTGATGCGTGCCCACCGCCAGTCGATCGTCGAGGCGCGCTCGAGGCACGAGTTCACTGACTCCATGCGGAGCGTGCAGCTTCGTGCCGAGGAGTGGCACCGAAGCGGTTGCGGTGTGCGGCATGAACGTCGGGTGGGTGCGTGGTCGATCGAAGAAGGGCCGGTCTCGGCCCCGGCAAGCGGCCACGGTAGCGAAACTACACCCCCCAAGATACACCTTTTGGCCGATTCGCGGCCGCGGTGCCGAGCCCACATTCCCTCCATCAACCTCTGACGGAGAATGGAATCATGGCCGCATACGTACAGCGTTCGCTTCTCGCCCTGACCCTGGCTGCTCCACTTCTGGCTTCGGGACTCCTCGCCGCGCAATCCCCCGGCCCTGCCACGACGCAGGGGTTCAATCTGGGACTGCGGACCGCCGGCATCGGTGTTGCCTTCAAGGGGGGGCGCGACGGAACCGGGGGCGGCCTGGGGCTCCGCCTCGGCTACGGCTTCAATGAACGGTTCTCCGCCTTCGTGGGCTTCGACGGCGGGAGCATTTCGGAGGGCGACGGCTTCGTCGGGCTTCCGGATGGCGACGACTATGGCGCGGTCGTGCTCGAGCTCGGCGGCCGAATGCATTTTCGCACGCAAGCCCGGTGGGTGCCCTTCGCCGAGGCCGCGGTGGCGGTGATCGGTCTGGGGTTCGACGACGACGACGGCCGCGAGGTCGGATACGGGGGGCCCAGCGGGTCTGTGGGAGCTGGAGTTCTGTTCCACGCGACGCGTGTGATGGCGATCGAGGCGGGCGCGGCATTCACCGCGGGTGAGTTGCAGAGCCGCGAGATCGATGGGGTCGAAGACGATGTCGACATCGGCGCCTCGGCCGTGCGAATCCACATCGGGATCTCCCTCTACCCCTTCCGGTGATTCGACGGTGGGCTCCTTCGAGCTGGACTTCGAGCCGGGCGGCGTGTCACGGTTCCGCCTTCACCGACGACGAAGTCATTACCCTGCCGCCACCTTCAACGCCTCGGCCAACTCCGAACGGGCCGCGAGTTCGGCCTCGAGCGGGGCGATCACCTCGCGGTCGACGACCTCACCGACGCCCGCGACGAGCTGCGCCTCGGCCCTGGAGGCGCGGCGCCCGGCACCCACACGGGCCAGCAGGCGACCCACGCCCGCCGTGATCCAACCGCCGGCGACTCCTCCGAGCGCCATGAGCGTCGGCCAGGGCACGCCCCTCCACTCGGGCGTCGGCGGCTCGGGAATGCGGAACCAGGTGAACCCGAAGAGCACCGCCAGCCAGACCAGCCCCCCGACGGCCGTGGCGAGCAGGGCCCACTGCAGCCCGCCGAGCGCCCCCCACCACGCCGGCACCCGGGCGGCGCCGAGACGGGCCGAGGCGAGTGCGCGGTCCAGGGGATCAACCAGCCGATCGGGCTCACCCACGACCACCTCTCGCACACGGGCCGGCCACGGTCCGTCCAGGCCCCGACTCGTCTCGTCGGCGAGGGTACGAAGCCCCTGGCGAATGTCGGCCAGCGAGGCCCGACCGGGACGCGGAAGTGAGGTGGCGGCCTTTTCGCGTCCGTCGCGGATTCCCAGACGGCGCAGGGGGTGGGCGCGGAGTCGCGACAGCCAGCGTGTCACGGGCCAGCCCACCTTGAGGCCGGCGTCGCGCCGATAGCCCCGGGCCACGGCGTCGACCAGAGTGGGCCCGCCCGCCGCGTCGGTGAGCAGCTGGGCGAGGCGGGCGCGGGCCTTCCGGCCTGGTGGTTGGGCCTCGCCCCCGAGGGTGGCCTCGGCCCGCATGGCCTCGACCACGTCGTCGAGATCGGCTTCGATACGCCGCACCGCCGCGCGCTTCTCGGCGACCCGTTCGGCGAGGCGGTCCCGCAACTCGTCGATGCCTTGCCCGTTGAGAGCCGAGGTCGCCAGTACCGGCACCCGACCGAGCCCATCGGACTCGAGCAGGGCCGCGAAGTCGCGAAGGCAGGCCCGCCCCGCGTCGTCGGGCAGCCGATCGATCTGGTTCATCACGAACAGCATGACGTCGGCGTAGCCCGCGAGCGGCACCAGGAACCCGTCGTGGAGCGCGGCGTCGGCGTACTTCTCGGGATCGACCACCCAGACGAGCTGGTCGACCAGCGCCACGAGGCGGCCCATCTCGAGGCGGTTCTCGAGGCGCACGGAGTCGTGGTCGGGGAGATCGAGCAGCACGAGCCCGTCGAGCGCGGGGTCGGCCGGTCCTTTGCGGTGCACCCGGCTGACGCCGAGCCACTGCAGAAGTCCTTCGGCCGACGCATCGCCCCACACGCAGGCGTGGGCAGTGCCGGTGGTCGGTCTCCGGACGCTCACCTCCGAGAGGGGCTCACCGGCGAGCGCATTGAACACCGACGACTTGCCGCTCCCCGTGGCGCCCGCCAGGGCCACCACCGTCCACTCGCTCCCGTGCGTGAGGCGGGTCCGGGCCCGGTCCACCACGGCGCCGGCGGCCGACAGCGTCGCTTCACCCAGGCGCCCTGCGGCCAGATCGGCCGCACGCTGGAGGGCGTCGAGCCGCTCGCCGAGCTCGCGGCGGCGCCTTTTCACGTCGACGCTCCCGCGAGTTCCCGGAGCGAGCCCCCTGCGTCGGGGTCGC